>CAZNGL010000097.1:0-10929 GCA_964572405.1 uncultured Bacteriovoracaceae bacterium | reverse complement strand
CGCCCGGGCAACACCGTGGAGATCCTCCTGGATGATGTGCTGTTGACGGCGTTCCTTGCAGGGAATACCATGTTGATGGTACTGTCGGGGCTGCGGGTCAACCAGGCCCTGCTCAGGATGACCGGCAGGCTGATCATAGCAAATATTGGCAAGGAGTAGGTACGGACCGATGAAGCAGGAAATCAGCGGCGACCTTGCAAACACACGATGCCCTGAGATCATTAAGATACTCTCCCTGGGGAAGCGCACGGGCAGGCTCTATCTCACGAACGGCTCAGAGACGGGGAACATCTACTTTTCCGAAGGCGAGGTCGTGCACGCCCAGTGCGCGTCCCTGAGCGGCATCAAGGCGATCCAGGAGATCGCGGTGTGGACCTCCGGCGAATACCGTTTCTTCGTGGACGAATCCGCGGACATGCAGACCATAGTCATGGGCGTCGAGGAGGTCCTGGCCGAAACCACCAGCCACCTGCGGCAGATGGACAAGATCACCACGCTCATCCCCTCGTCCTCGGCGGTTTATGACCTGGAACCCGAGATCCGCGACAAGGAGATCCAGATCAAGGCCATCCAGTGGAAGGTGATCTCCCTGGTGGACGGGAAGAAGTCCATCGCCGACCTGTCCCAGATCATCGGGCTCGGCGTGTCCGACACCATGAAGATCGTGTACACCCTGCTCAGGATGGGCCTGCTGAAGGATGCATCCCAGCAGGATACACAGGTTCAGCGCCGCTCCGTGAGGCTCCCGGAGACCGAGTTCATCTCCTCGCTGAAAGACGCCCTCATCCAGGCGGTGGGACCCATCGCGCCGGTGATCATCGTGGAAACGGCCGAGGAACTGAACACGGACCTCCTCACCGACAGCACGGACCAGAAGGCATACCTCATCGAGACCCTGTCGAGCAAGATACCCAATGAAAAGATGTCCCTGAAATTTCTTGATGCCATGACCGACTGGCTCAAGGCGGAGGTCTGAAGCGACATGAAGCTGAAGGTCTTCCTCATCGTCCTTGCCGGCAGCATGCTCATGCTGGCCATCTCGTCAGCGCTGGTATTCACCCAGATGCGCTCGGTCCGGTCCGTGGACCTTTCGCCCCTGGCGGATTCCCTCTACCAGGAGGACGCCAGGATCCTCTCGTTCATCCTGGCAAGCGTGGACCCCGCCAGGATAGATACCCTCAAGCTGCCACCCTCCTGGGCGGAGCTCTTCCTCGTCAATACCGCCGACCTCCAGCTCACAGCCTCCACCGACCCGTCCCACCGGGGCATGCCCCTGTACCGGCACCCCCAGCTTCTTGACCAGGCCGAAGCCATCATCGGGTCCATCAGGAAGGGTGCCGGATCGACGGTGAGCACGCCCGGCTACATGGTGGTGATGCAGCCCCTGGGAAGCGGATCCATGATCGTCGCGCTGAAACCCAAGGCCTGGGAAAAGGGCCTCGTGGCGAAACAGGAGCAGGAGATCGCCTCCCGGACGTACCGGATCACCCTCGTCCTGGGCATCTTCCTCGCCGTGGGACTGCTCCTTTCCCTGGCACTGGCCTGGGGGGTGAGCCGGACCGTGGCCGGCCCGGTGAAGAAGGCCCTGGATGCCCTGGAGGCGCTGAGCCTGGGTGACTTCGAGTACGACCTGGACGAGAACGCCACTCACGAGATGGGCCTGTTCGTCGAGTCATATCTCCGGGTGAAGACATCGCTGGAAATGGCACTGGCTATGATCGCGAGGAGATAGCATGCCCAAGCAGGTCCTCATCTGCGACGACGAAGAAACCCTGACCTGGTCGCTGGCGAAATCCCTTGCCTATGACCGTGAAACCTACGAGGTGACCACGGTGAACGACGGCGAGACGGCACTGGCGGTGATGGAGCAGCAGGCCATCGACGTGGTGGTGCTCGACATCAGGCTTCCGGGCATGAGCGGCCTGGACGTCCTCCTGCAGATCAAGGAGAAGAAACCCGCCACCAAGGTCATCATGATGACCGCCTACGGCTCCGCCGACATCAAGGAAAAGGCCAAGGCGCGGGGATCGCTCTTCTACATCGAAAAGCCCTTCGAGATCGAGCAGCTCAGGGGGCTCATCCTCAAGGCGCTCAAGGAGGACGCGGCCAGGGGCTTCGCGGGAAGTGTGTCCGGCCTGCAGCTTGCCGACCTCATCCAGATGAACTGCCTCAGCCAGATGACCACCGCCCTGTTCGTGCAGAAGGACGATCGCAAGGGCTGCATCTTCTTCGAGGACGGGCAGATGACCCACGCCGAGGTCGGTGCCGTCGAGGGAGAAGAGGCCCTGTTCACCATCCTGTCGTGGTCCACGGGCATCTTCAAGTTCGTGGGCGGCATGAAGGCCCCCAGGAACACCATCTCCACGAACTGGGAATACCTCCTCATCGAGGGCATGCGCCGCGCGGACGAGATGAGCCTGGCCCTGGAGCGCGGGGAGATCGACGACAGTGAGGTCGCCCCGGTGGACGAGGCGACGCGCATGCTGGTGAAGAACCTCTCCTCCCTGAGCGAGTGCGCCGGGATCGCGGTGGTTCGCTCCGAGCAGGAAATCCTCTACCAGAGCGGCAACATCGCCAGGGAGATCAACATCCCCTACGTGACCAGGTTCTACCTGAGCCTGCCCGAGGCCCTGGGGAACCTCTCTCCCTCCCGGCCCAGGAAGGTGACCTTCATCGACCAGGGACGGCTCGTGATCCTCTACCCCTTCAAGATCTTCGCCCTGATCCTCCTGGTGAAACGCTCCGTGCTCTCCCAGGAGACCTCATCCACCATCGAGCGCCTCATCGACCGGTATAAGGTTTAGGCTGTCCAGTCCGTCCAGGTCCACGTCGCAGTGCTCCGAGATGATCTCCTCGATCCGTGTGCAGTCCCGATGGTGCAGGAGGATCCGCTCGCGCCTCGCCTCATCGATGCCGTAGCGCGTCATGAGGTCCACGAAGCGGCGGTCCAGCGAGACCACACGCTCGTGCATCACCCGCTTGTCCGCATAGTTGACCACCATGGCCTCGTTGAGCGCCATGGATCTGAGCCGCACGTGCTGGCCCACCACATCAGCCACCAGCGGGTACCCGTGCGTGCTCAGGAACTCCTGGCCCATGAGCGCGTGGTCCCTGCCCGTGCCGACGCACTCCATCTTGGAGATGTCGTGGAGCAGGGCCGCCATCTCCACCAGGGACAGGTTGAGGGCGTGGCCTCTGCGCACCAGTGAAGCCCCGAGGACCAGGGCCACGCGGCGCACCATGACCGAATGGACGAGAATGTGAGGAGGCATGGAGGAACGCCCGATAAGACGGAGGGCCTGCTCCAGGGTGGGGATCACGGCGCGTCTTCCCCCTGCCCGCTGCCGGCGGGCCTGAAGATGTCGCCCATGCCCAGGAGCTTGACCATGAGCGACCAGGTGGTCTTCCTCCGGGTGAACTCGTCTGCCGCCTCCGAGGTCCTCTCGAAGTGGACGGCCCAGCACTGCGAGGTGTAGCCGATCCTGAGGACCTGGGTGGTGTATTCTCGTTTTTGATAGTCGTACCGGACACGCGCCCCCAGATCCACATGCCTCGAGAGCCGCGCCCTCACCCCTGCGGAGAGCATCTCGGTGTCGGGCCTGAGGTAGTCTCCGCCGATCCAGGCCTCGTGCCCCTGCCCGCTGAGGATGGCCACGCGGCTCTCGTGCCCTGAGGTGGCGTACCCTCCGCCGTCGCCCCGTTCCCAGATGTTCCTGTGTGAGGCCCTCAGCCAGGGCGCGGGCCTGATGTTGGCCTCCGCCCTGATCTCCTCCCACTCATGGTTTCCACGGCTGTAGATGCCCCGCACGGACACGTCGGCCAGGGACGTCCCCGCGGCGTCACGGAGATAGTTCGCCAGGCTCGCCTGGATGCCGGAGAACTTGTCCATGTCGTCGGCCGGGAGGATCAGGGGGTAGTCGTCATCGTTCCCGCCGTACCGGGAGCGGTAGTCCAGGGAAAGGCCGGGCACGATCTGGTGGTACCATCCCCGGTGGAACCGCGGCCCGTACAGTGCGCTCGTGAGCGAGACGCCCCGTTCAATCCAGTGTTCGGCGTAGCGGTCCTCCTCGAACTCCCCGGCGTCATCCAGGAAACGGGTGTCCCGGTAATACTCTGCCACATAGGGCTTCAGCGTGAAGCAGGGGTACACGGAGACGGGCCACGCGACATCGAGCCGCGCGCTGTCCTTCACGGCCTCGACCCAGTCCCGGGACACCACCCGGCTGGTGCCGATCTCGGCCGATACCACGAGCGGGGTGTACGGGATCTCCCGCTGGCGCAGACGCGCGGTCAGGGCGGGGAGCTGCTGGACGCTCAGGCCGTTGTCCGCGCGGGAGAGGTCCTGGGTGAACCGGCCGGTGAGGGCGTACGAGATGCCGAAACGCTGCCCCGACAACTGGGCGCGTGAAACGAGGCTCTCCTGCCGGGAGTCGCCCAGCAGGTTCAGGTCCTCCAGGGCCGGTGCGCCCTGGAGGGGGTCTTCATTGAGGAATGTGCCGATGTCCCGGAAGTAGTCCGCGGTGCTTGCGAGGTTGATGTCCCAGTTCAGGTCGGACCCGGTCTGCTGGGCCTTGAGGAACCACCGCGAATCCGGAATCGTCTCCACCACGCCCGATTCGGCCGGGTCACCTCCCTTTTCATCCCTGAGGGACTCGCCGTGGACGATGCCGCAGTGCATGTGATCGACGCAGTAACGCACCTCGGCCTTTGCGAGCACCCCCCTGTCGGTGAGCCAGGTGGGGGTGAAGGTGGCGTCGAAGGACCTGTGTGGTGCGAAATACAGGGGCAGCCCGAACCGGTACCCGTAATCGCTCCCGTGGCCGATCTCCGGCAGCAGCACGCCAGTGTGACGGTACAGCCTGGCAGGGAACAGCAGGTAGGGCATCCTGATGAGCGAGTACTCCCGCACCATGAACCGCACTTCCCTGCCCGTACCGTAGCCTCCCACCGGTATCTCCAGCTCTTCGACCTGCAGGGACCAGTCCGGCGGCGAGCCGAGGCACGGGGTGAAGCGCACCGAGCGCGCCTGGAGGTACTCCTCCCCGGTGCGCGTGATGGCCAGCCCCGACAGGGATATGGTGCTGTCCAGCGAGGTGAAGGACCCGTTTTCGAGATGGATGTCTTTCCGCCTTGCGTTGTAGGCCAGCGAGGTCGCCGTCACCCTGGCCGAGTCCTCCTCCAGGATACAACCACCCGTGGCCCAGAGGTCCTCGGTCTCGGTGTCGTAGACGATGTAGTCTGCCCGGACGCGCAGGTCCTCGCCGGTCACCTCCACGTTTCCGTACGCCTCGATGCGGGACCCGGACCGCTGCATCCTGTCCGCCTCCACGTTCAGCATCGTGGCCGAGACGCCTGCAGGAAGCAGGCAGAGGAGCATCACGCCCAGGAAGGCCAGCCTCTGCATATGAGCGATTCCCTCACCTCTCCAACGGTATGGAACGACCCGGTCACCACCACGTCCCGGCCGGTCTGCAGTGCATGCTGAAAGGCCTGGGACACGCTGCCGCATACGGTGACCGCCCCGAAACCCTGCACCCGGCTCATCTCTTCGCCCCCCCACGAGCGCGGCGATTGCACCGGGGCGAGGAAGATGCAAGAGCACACCCGTGCGAGGGCGGAGACCATGGCGCAATAGTCCTTGTCGGCAAGAATGCCCGCCACGCCGACCCCCTTGAAGCCCCTGGCCTTCAGGTGCTCCACCAGGACTAGCATAGATGCGGCATTGTGCGCCACATCCATGATGACGCGCCCGCCCACACGCTCTATCCGGCCGGGGAGAAAGGCCGTGTGCAGGGCATGCCGGATCTCCGCCTGCGGAAGTGAAACCCCCAGCAGCCGGGCCGCCTCCAGTGCGAGGGAGGCGTTGCGGACCTGGTGCGGGCCTGGGGTGGCTTCAGGCACTTCGCCGTGTGCGCCCACCTCGTACAGGACCGCCCCAACCCGCCGGGCGTGCTCCCTGATGACGTCCAGGGCCTCGCCCTCGGCGCACGTCAGGAGGGGTGCGCCCGGGCGTGCGATGCATGCCTTTTCCGCGGCGATGGCGGCCACGGTATGTCCGAGGTAGTCGGTGTGGTCCTCTGAAATGCTCGTGATCAGGGAGATGCCGGGGTCGAGCACGTTCGAGGCATCGTACCGGCCTCCCAGGCCCACCTCGAAGATGCCCACGTCCACCTGTTTCCGCTGGAACAGCACAACGGCGAGGATCACGCACCATTCGAAATAGGTCAGTCCGAGACCCGAGAGCTCGGGCTCGAGTTCGTGCCGGATGGAAGCGAGTTGAGCCGCATCCGCTTCTACTCCGCCTATCCGGAACCGCTCGGTGAAGCGGCTCACGTGGGGCGACAGGGTGGTGCCCACCTTCATCCCAGCCTGCGTGAGGATGCGCTCCAGACAGACGCAGGTGGAACCCTTTCCGTTGGTGCCTGCCACGAGCACATGGGGATACGACCGCTCGGGATGCTGCAGGATATCCAGGGCACGGGCCGTGCGCTCGAGACCCAGGGACCAGCGGTGCTGGCTCAGGCCGGACAGAACCATCTCAGCAGGGAGGCGAGGGTATCGCGCATGCTGTGACGGTGCACGATCATGTCGAGGAACCCGTTGGCCATGAGCCTGGATGCGTCCTGGAAATCGGGTGGGAGCGCGCACTTCATGGTGGCCTCGATGACGCGCGGCCCCGCGAACCCGATCTTCGCCCCGGGCTCAGCGATCATGATGTCTGCGAGTCCCGCAAAGCTCGCGCTCACGCCGCCGGTGGTGGGATCGGTGAACACGGTGATCATGGGGACGTCCTCGGTCTGGGTCCGTGCGTGCACGGTCCTGAGCATCTGGAGCAGGCCCCAGATACCCTCCTGCACCCGCACGCCGCCGGACGAGCAGAACACCACGAGCGGCAGGCCCTTGCGCCGTGCCCCCTGCATGAGGTCAAGGACGGCCTGGCCCACGGCGACTCCCATGGAGCCCCCCTTGAAGGTGAAGTCCATGACGCCCAGCACGCACTGCATCCCCTTGATGGATGCCCGGCCGCACCTGATGGCCTCGTCCGCGGGTACGCCCTGCTCGTCGATGCGATGCACTGCGGCATCCATGTCCACGAAGGACCCCTCGTCGCACAGGGTCGTTATCCTGTCCTTCGCATTGATCCGGAAGTGGTGGTCGCAATGGGGACAGACCCACAGGTGTTCCCGCAGCCGGGCCGTGATGATGGTCTCCGAACAGGACGGGCACTCGGTCCACCGGCCGTCCCTCTTCGCGATGTCGAGGATCTCGGTCAAAGGGTGATAACCTCCCCCCCCCTGATGTGCTCGAACCCCGGTGGAAGCTGGGCCAGGACCTCGTCCATATAGGCGGGTTTCACATGGTAGACAATGACCCGGGTGGCGGGGGAAAGAACGCCGTTGAGGCCTTTCATGATCAGCTCGGGGGTCAGGTGCTGGGTGACGGCGGCGAGCTCCCCCATCCGGTTCGGGAAGGACGCCTCGATGAAACAGGCCACGAGGTCGGGGCCCAGGGTCCTCACGAGGTCGAAGAGCCCCTCGTGGTACCCCGTGTCACCGGTGAACAGAACATGCCTGCCCCCCTCGGAGACCACATATCCGCGGGCCCCTCCGGTATGGTTTGCGGCGAATGCCTTCACCCTGACGCCGTCGAGCTCGAACCAGTCGTCCGGCACCCGCTCGATGCTCAGGAAGCTGCTGTCCGCATCGAGCTCAGCGATGTCGGGCCAGATGAGCCCGTTGAAGATGTGGTCCTTCAGCGCCTCCACCGTGGCCTGGCTGCCCATGATCTTGATGCCGCGGGCCTTCCTGCTGAACAGGGCGTCCACCAGGAACGGGAGTTCCTTTATGTGGTCGATGTGCGGGTGCGTGATGAGCACGATCCGGATGTTCTCCAGGGCGCCCTCGGGGAGTGCGGACATGACCGATCCCGCGTCTATCAGGATCTTGTCGTTGACCAGGATGCTGGTCGTGTCGAACCCCTGCATCACCGATCCGCTGCAACCGAGGACTTGGATCTTCATCTTGCCCCACCCTTACCTGAAACCAGGCCTGTTTTCCATACCATTATTCGAGCCGATCGTATGTTCTCATCGGTCTTTCCGGGGAAAATCTGTAATGCCCATCCTGACGGCTTTCCGGAGTTACATCAATGAGTTCCGGAGTATTTCAGCGTGCTGCCGGTCCCGCGGTGGTATCCACGGCCAAGGCCCGCTCATGAGTCTTTCCCGGTGAACTTCCTGGCAACGCCGCTCACCTGCTGGGACAGCGCCCGGGGGCAGACGAGGATGGCGTCGGGTCCTTCCACCACCACCAGGTCGTTCACGCCGATGAGCACGATGTGCTTGTCGCTGGACCAGATCACGTTGTTGTCAGCCTCGATGAGCTCCGCCGATCCGCGCACCGTGTTCCCCCTGCCATCCGTTGCGAAGAGGTTCCCCATGGCATCCCAGCAGCCCACATCGCTCCAGCCGAAATCCACCGGGATCACCGCCACCCTCCCGGCCTTCTCCATGATGCCGTAATCGATGGACATGGAGGGACACGCCTGGTAGAACCGCTCCACGCTCCCCTGGTCCTCGTCCAGGGAGTCCCTGAGCTGCACGAGCGGGCCGTAGAGGTCGGGCATGTACCGGGAGAACTCGTCCAGGATCGTGTCCACCCGCCAGAGGAACATCCCGGCGTTCCACAGGTAGCCGCTCTTGAGGTACTGCTCGGCCAGGATGCGGGCAGGCTTCTCGTGAAAGGCCTTCACGCGCCTCAGGATGAGACCGCCCTGGCTCAGCAGCACCACTTCGGGCGCGATGTACCCGTAGCCGATCTCGGGGCGGTCAGGGACCACGCCCAGGGTGATGAGGAGGTCCGGGTGCGACTCCAGAGCCCCGGCACCGAAGAGGATGGCCTCCTTGAGCTTGTCGGTGTCGCGGATGAGGTGGTCCGAGGGGAAGACCGCCATGACGGCCCTGGGGTCCTTCCGGGCAATGACCACCGCCGCATACCCGATGCACGGGGCCGTGTTGCGGCCCACGGGTTCGGCAAGGACGTTTTCGGGCGGTATCTCCGGGAGTTCCTCCCTCACCCTCGCGGCGAGCTCCCGTGAAGTGACCACATGGATGTTCTGCGGCCCGGTCAGAATGAGCGAGCGTTCGAATGCCGCGCGGAGCAGGCTCTTGTCTCCGTCGAATGCGATGAGCTGCTTGGGCGTGTTCGACGATGAAACCGGCCACAGCCGCTCTCCCTTGCCACCCGCCATGATGACGACCTGCAGTGTCATGGGCAACCTCCTGTGGAATACTATCGGAAGTCAGGGAGCCCGACTGGAGCGGGGGCCTTTCCATGGCCCTGCGCCGCTGCGTCATCTCACCGGGCTCTGGGGGCCGGGAACGCGATGTTGATGCCCAGGGCCCCTGTCACGGTCCTGTTGCTGGAATCCACCGTGCCGATGGGTGTCAGTATACTCTCATCCGCCCAGATCGTATAGCTCAGCCCGCAGTTGATCTTCACTCCGGGCCGTACCAGGTGGCAGACACCCGCGGCAAGATTCACGTTGTCCGAGTAGAGGACCTCGAAGGCGCCCAGACTGGCGTTGTAGTAGTCGTCCATGTCCCCCCAGTCGTGCCTGGTGTAGAGGAAACCGCAGCTGACCTCCAGGTCGGGGTACGCCTGGTATGCAGCGGAGGCCCCGATGCTCCACACGTCGCCCGCGTCGGAAGCGATGTCACCGCTTTGCGGGTCCTCCCCCCAGTCGGCCTGCTTCTGGAAGAACCAGTTGAAATCCGCCTCGCACCGGAGCTCGGGCGTGAACCGGTAGGACACACCCAGGCCCAGCATGGCCGGGAAGTCCCGCCGGTTCTTCTCTCCGTCGGCATACAGGCCGATGTCATCCGTATTCACGTCGGCCTCGAAATTGAGCTTCACCCGCGTCTCGTACCGCATGGCAAGGACCAGGTCGTCCAGGGGCGTTGCCTGGATCCCCAGAATGCCTCCCCAGCCGCGGGCGGTTTCTTCCACATCGATCCGCAGGGGCGCATCAGGCGTGGCGGCCCCGCCGAGCCCTCCCGCGAGGGTGAGCCTGCCGTCGATGCTGTTGTCCGCCTGGATGGTCCGTACAGCCATTGCCACCGACACCACATCCGTCATCCGATAGGCGGCGCCTGCGCTCAGCGCAAGATAGGTGGAGTCCGCCTTCAGGCTCTCCCCGGCAATGACGGTGTAGCTGCCGTAAAACGGACCCTCGGGGCCGATGAGCTGCGCCCCCAGGGACCGGGTGGTGTACGAGCCGTCGGGATAGTCCACGCTGATCCCCCCGCCCGGGATGTAGATGCCGGCGAACACCGCGGCCCTCCCCTCGGTATAGGCGGCATAGAGGTTGGGCACGAAGAGGTCCGGGCTGTCCTGGGCGTCCGTGAACCTGCGGCCCGTGATGGGATCGACGTAGGAATGCTCGGGCCTGCGCACCATGAACTGGTTCGCGATGTCCATGTGGTACCCCTGGGCGAGACCTGTCAGCCCGGCAGGGTTGTATACCATGATGTCAGGGGCGTCGGTGGCGGCGTTCCTGTTGGACATGCGGATCCACTGGGAGCTCATGTTGGTGAGGTTGTCGATCTGGGCATGGGCATCAACGGCAAAGATCAGGATCAGTGCCACGGTGATGGCAGGCATCTGTGTGCGGAACATACCCCCCCCCTTTCATCTGCACGGTTGAACGAAGGTCTGCATGCATCACCCTTAATAATGCCCCTTCCGATCTCCGCGTCAAGGGCCTCGACGAGACGGCGCTTGCACCCAAGCCCCCGAGAGGATATATATCTGCAGCAACTGCACCCATTTCGGAGGAAGCCATGTTCCCTGAGCACAGACCCCGCAGGCTGAGACGGACCGAGACCATCAGGAGGATGGTCAGGGAGACCCATGTCCGGGTGGACGATCT
>CAZNGL010000096.1:0-11207 GCA_964572405.1 uncultured Bacteriovoracaceae bacterium | reverse complement strand
CCCAGGAGCACCAGGGTGACGATCATGGCCGATGCCTCGAAGTACACCCCCACCATACCCGCCTCGCCCTTGAGGCCCTCAGGGAAGAGATGCGGCAGGAAGGTGCCTGCCAGGCTGTAGGAGAAGGACACCAGGACGCCCATGCCGATGAGGGTGAACATGTTGAGGGTCCTGCTCCTTATGGACAGCCATGCGCGCACGAAAAAGGGCCAGCCCGCCCACAGGACCACCGGCGCGGCCAGGGCCGGCTCCAGCCACCGCAGGGCCTGGTCGCTCACGATCCCGCGCAGGGGGTCTGCGGGCAGCATGTGGCGCATGGCAACGAGCATGAGGGGGGCCGTGAGCACGAGGGCGACGATGAACCGCCTCAGCATGTCCGCGTACTCGGGGTTTTCCCCCTCCTCCAGGGAGGGGGCCATGGGTTCCAGTGCCATGCCGCACTTGGGGCAGATGCCCGGGCCGTCCGTGACGATCTCCGGGTCCATGGGACAGGTGTACTTGAGCGGCGCGCCCGGGGAGGGCGTCGGCATCGCCAAAGCGGCGGGCCGCGGCAGATCCGCCCGGTGGATGTAGGCCAGCGGGTCGGCCCTGAACTTCTCCAGGCATTTCGGGTTGCAGAAATAGTAGGTGGTGCCCTGGTGGTCGAAGGGGAGGTATGCGTCAGGGTCCGTGGTGCGCATCAGGCACACCGGGTCCACGTACTCCCTGGCTCCGGACTGGGGGCCGCAGCGCGCGCAGCGCTCCGTATGCCCCGTGGGGAGGGCCCCCTTGTCCAGGATGTTCAGGGGTTTGTGTGGTGGCTTGTCCATGCGGTCTCCCTGGCCTTGTGAGCTCATACCATGAATAAGGGTCGCCTCCGGAGATATCAAGCCCTGGGATTCCTTGTGAGAAGCACCTTCAGGAGGCGCTCTCCGGAGAGGGGCTCAGGAGGCGGGACCTGTCGTGTCCCGCGGCAGGTCGGGGTCGTCGGCGAACAGGGTGCCGGTCTTCACGATTTCCTCCAGGCGGATGCCGTCCCGGCTGAAGGCCTCCAGGAGGAGTACCGGAGATATCGTCCTGCCATCCCTGAAGGCAATGCGCAGGGTGCGGGGATCCTCGAATTCCAGGAAGTCCGCCACCCGCAGGGGCTTGCCCTCCTTGATGACGCACGACCCCGGCTCCAGGGACAGGGTAAAGGGCCTGAGCGTGGTGTAGGTGAAGGCGTGAACCTGTCGGAGTTTGCCCTCGGCGCAGGATACGACGGAAGACCCGGCGGGCAGGTGAGCCCCGAGCAGGGAGGCGATGCGTTCCGGGTTCATGGGGTTCTTGAGCTCAATCTGCACGTACTCGCACTGGGACGCGATGCCGTAGGAGGTGGGCGGCGAGGTGCTCAGCTTCAAGACCGGGCTGAAGCCCTGGGTGTAGACCGCATCCAGGCCGGCCCTGCGGATGGCCCTCCGGAGCATCTCCTGGAATTCCCGGGGCGAAAGGAACCTCAGGCCGGCCGTCTTGGTCAGGCACAGCACGTAGGCATAGGCGCCGTGGGCCGACGGCTCGCCGAACAGGGGCATGGGCTCGGGCTCGGGGCGCACGACGTTGGCGATGCCCGGCCCGCAGACCCCGCACCCCAGGCAGTCTCCCTGCCGACAGTCATGGGTGGTGGTACCCGAGATGGCCTTCGCGCGTTCCATGAGGAGGAACCCCTTCTCGATGCCCATGTCCAGGAAGTCCCACGGCAGGGTCTGTTCCCGCGGGCGCTCCTTCAGGTAGTCCGCCGGGTCGATGCCGTGTTCCGCAAAGGCCCTGTTCCAGGCCGCCTCGCTCAGCGTGTCGCTCCATCCGTCCAGGTAGGCCCCGTTGGCATGCGCTGACAGGAGCACCTCCGAAAGCCGGTCGTCGCCGCGGGAGAACACCCCCTCCAGGAACGAGAGCCTGGGGTCGTGCCACTTCAGGGTGATGCCCCGGTGCCTGATGCTTCCCTGGAGCCGGGAGAGCACCTCCTGGTAGCGCTCCAGGGAGGCCTGCTCCTCCCACTGGAAGGGCGTGAACGCCTTGGGCACAAAGCAGGAGATGCTGATGGTGAGGTTGCCCCGGAAGGCCTTTGACAGGTTCCTGGCCAGGGAGCAGATGGCCTCGATGTCCCCGTCCTGCTCCGTGGGCAGGCCCACCATGAAGTAGAGCTTGAGCGAGCGCCACCCGAGATCCTTGATGAGGGAGACGCTGCGGAACAGGTCCTCCTCGGTGTTCCCCTTGTTGATCACCGAGCGGAGCCGTTCCGTGGCCGCCTCGGGTGCCATGGTGAACCCTGGCTTCTTCACCGAGGCGATGAGGTCCGCCACCCTGTGCGTGATCCCCTCCACCCGCAGGGAGGGTATGCTCACCGACACTTCCCGAGACGGGCAGTGGATGGACTCCATGAGGGGGTTCAGGTAGCTCAGGTCCGTGGCGGACAGGGCCATCATGGCCAGGTTGTCGTAGCCCGTGCTCTCAAGCCCCTGCCGGAACGATTCCAGCACCGAGGAGAAGGAGCGCTCGCGGTAGGGGCGGTAGATCATCCCTGCCTGGCAGAACCTGCAGCCCCGCGTGCAGCCCCGGGCCACCTCCACGCCGATGCGGTCGTGGACGATACCGATGTGGGGCAGGACCGGGTTGCCCGGGAAGGGGAATGCGTCGAGGTCGGCCAGGATCCTCCGGCGGGGCCTCTTCGTGTCACCCGGCCGGTACACCCCCTCGATCCCGGAAAAGGCCTGGATCCGCTCGGCTCGGTCCTTCGTGGCCAGGCAGATGCGGGCCATCTCCTGCACGACCTCCTCCCCGTCGCCCACCACCACGAGGTCGAGGAAGTCCATGACCGGCCGGGGGTTGGCGCAGAAGGTGCCGCCCGCGATGACGATGGGGTCGGAGGCCGAGCGATCCTGGGCGCGCAACGGGATTGCGCCCAGTCTCAGCATGCCCAGCATGGTGGTGTACGAAAGTTCGTACAGGAGAGAGAACCCCACCACGTCGAAGCGTGAGAGGGGGCGACCCTCCTCCAGGCTCGAGAGGGGGATGCCCTCCCTGCCCATGCGTTCGGCCAGGTCGCTCCAGGGGGCGAAGACCCGCTGGGCCCAGACCCCGTCCATGGCGTTGAGGGTGTGATAGAGGATCTTGATGCCGGCGTGGGACATGCCGATCTCGTACACGTCCGGGAAGGCGAGCGCGAAGCGTGCCCGGATTGCGGCGGGGTCCTTGATGGCCTGGTTCACCTCGCCGCCGATGTAGCGGCCGGGCTTGGCTACGGATTCGAGCAGGTCATGGAGTGTCTTCATGGCTCGGTCGTGGGGGACTTTTCCCTTCGCTGGCGTATGAGAGTCCCCTAGGTTAGCCACAGATGGAGCGAAGAGTCAATCGCGCATCTGCGGGTGAACGGGGGCCGTGCGGTGCCCCGGGGGAGAGATGCCTGCTTCGCTGCGGGCGGGCAACGGGTTTTTCGCCGCATTCCTCCTTGCCTGGTCAGACCAGGCGTGATATTGAGGGGTTTAGGAGGAGGGTATGCCGGAAGACAAGCTCACCCTGGGCGAGTATTTCAAGCGGGAACGGGAAAAGAAGGGGCTCGACCTCAAGGAGATCGAGGATCGGACCAAGATATCCGCCCAGACTCTCATCTTCCTCGAAGAGAACCAGCTCGACATGCTCCCCCCCAGGACTTTCCTCCGGGGATTCCTGCGCGTCATCAGCAAGGAGTTCCACTTCGACGAGGAAGAACTCCTTGCCCACCTGGAAGATACCCTGTCCTCCCACGAGAACAGGGGCAAGCCGGTAAAGGTGGTCTCGTACCGGTCGCGGTCCATGGTGCCCATGATCCTCATCGCTGCGGCAGCGGCGCTTATCGTCATCGCCATCGTGTTCTTCTCCCTGAAGCGCTGCGACCAGGATGTCCCGGGAGTGCGGGAGACCGGCGCCATCCCCCGGGCCCATGTCTGCGTCTGCGCGGATGCCGGACACGGCGGCCCTCCGTGGGGCGCGTGAAGGCAGCGCACGGGGTCGCCCGCCGTAGAGCGTAGATGCCTCGCTACTCCACCGATGCCATCATACTCCACACGAGGGACTTTCTCGAATCGGACAAGATCGTCCATGCCCTGACCCGGGAGGCGGGCCTCATCGCGGCCATCGCCAAGGGGGCCCACCGGAGCCGGAGGCGGTTCCCCGGCACCCTGGAGCCCTTCTGCGAGGTGTGCCTGGAGCTGCACAGGGGCCGCGGCGCCGACCTGCAGCGCATCGAGTCGGCCACGCTGGTGAATGCCCACTTCAGCATCCGGGAGGACCTGGACCTCCTGGGCCACTCCTCCGTGCTCCTGGAGGTGGTGAAGGAGAACCTGGGACCCTACGACCCCACGCCGGCCACCTACGAGTGCCTGAAGAACGCCCTTGCGGCCCTGGAGGCGGGCAGGCAGTGGTTCACCCCCTGGAGCATCGCCATGCTGAACCTCCTGCGGGTGCTGGGCTACGGAATCGATCTGGACACCCTCTCCTCGCGTGCCGGCGTGCAGGGAACTGGAGCGACGCGGCCCCTGTCGGCCGAGGCGTGCGGCCTGCTGGAAACGGGGTGCAGACTGGATCAGGGGGTGCTCCACCGGGTGAACGTGAGCGGCCAGGCAAAACGCGAGATCACCACGTATCTCCTGGGGATGTGCTCGAAGGTATCCGCGCGGCCCCTCAAGACCGTGGCCTTCCTGGCGAAGCTGCTTGATCTGGATATGAATCAATGCTACATGAGGTGACCATGGATTTCCAGGAATTGATACTGAATCTGCATGATTACTGGTCACAGCGCGGGTGTCTCATCGGACAGCCCTACGACCTCGAGGTGGGCGCGGGGACCTTCAACCCCCACACCTTCCTGCGGGCCCTGGGCCCGGATCCGTGGAAGGTGGCCTACGTGGAACCCTCCAGGCGGCCCACGGACGGCCGTTACGGAGAGAACCCCAACCGGCTCCAGCACTACTACCAGTACCAGGTCATCCTGAAGCCGTCACCGCTCGACGTCCAGGACCTGTACCTGGACAGCCTGCGGCATCTGGGCATCGACACCCTGGAGCACGACATCCGCTTCGTGGAGGATGACTGGGAGTCACCCACGCTGGGCGCCTGGGGCCTGGGCTGGGAGGTCTGGCTCGACGGCATGGAGATCACCCAGTTCACCTACTTCCAGCAGGTGGGCGGCTTCGACCTCGACCCGGTCTGCACCGAGATCACCTACGGTCTGGAGCGCATCGCCATGTACCTCCAGAACAAGAACTCCGTCTACGACATCACCTGGAAGGACGACTGGACCTACGGGTACGTGCACCACACGGGTGAGGTGCAGTGGTCGAAGTACAACTTCGAGCTCGCCGACGTGCCCATGCTCCTGAAGCTCTTCACCCTCTTCGAGGAGGAAGGCAGGCGGATCGCGGAAAAGGGCCTGTGCCTGCCTGTCTACGACATGTGCCTCAAGTGCTCACACATCTTCAACCTGCTCAATGCCCGGGGCGCCATCAGCACCACGGAGCGCCAGTCCTACGTGCTGCGCGTCCGCGAGCTGGCGCGGGAGTCGGCACGGCTCTACCTGGAAGGCATCCGGGCCCGTGGGGAGGTGGCGTGATGGCATCGACCCTGCTCTTCGAGATCGGCACCGAGGAGATCCCCTCGGGGTTCATCGTCCCTGCCCTGAACTTCATGAAGTCCTTCGTCATGGAGCGGCTTGCGTCACAGAAGATCGCCCACGGCGAGGTGAAGGTCTATGCCACGCCCCGCAGGCTCGCCATCATGGTCCCCGGCATCGAGGAGACCCTCCCGGACGTGGTGGAGACCAAGACCGGCCCGCCGAAGGCAATCGCCTTCGACAAGGACGGCACCCCCACCAAGGCGGGACTCGGCTTTGCCCAGACCTGCGGGGTTGACATCAGCGAGGTGAGCGTCACGAAGACGGCAAAGGGAGAGTATCTCAGCGTGACCAGGACCATCCCGGGCAAGAAGGCGGCCGAGGCCCTGCCTGGCATCCTGGAGGAGATGCTCCCGAAGATCCCCTTCGGCAAGACCATGCGGTGGTCGAATCCGGACGTGCGCTTCGCCCGGCCCGTGCACTGGGTGCTGGCGATCTTCGGCCCCCAGGTGCTGCCCGTGCGCTTCGGCAACATCACCGCGGGCAACGTCACCTTCGGCAACCGCTTCATGAGCTCCGGGCCCATCGAGGTGCAGAACCCGGAAGGCTACGAGCAGGCCCTGGAAAAGGCCTTCGTCATCCCGGACCTGGACAGGCGCAAGGATGCCATATGGAAGGCCCTCGAGACCGAGGCGAAGAAGATCCATGCCGAGATCCGCGACCGCGACCTCCTGGACGAGGTGGCGAACCTCCTCGAATACCCCCACCCCGTCATAGGCACCTTCGACGAGGCCTACCTCCAGGTGCCCAAAGAGGTCCTGGTCACGGTCATGAAGCACCACCAGCGCTACTTCCCCATGTACGAAGCCCATGACCCTGCCAGGCTGAAGCCGTTCTTCGGGGCTTTCAGCAACATCGTGCCCAGAGACGACGCCGTGGTGCGCTCGGGCAACGAGCGGGTGCTCAAGGCCAGGCTCGACGACGGCAGGTACTTCTTCTTGGAAGACCTCAAGGTCCCGCTCCAGACCTATGCCCACCGCCTCAGGGACGTGATCTTCCACAAGGACCTGGGCTCCTCCTGGGAGAAGGTGGAACGGTTCAGCGCCGTGGCGCTCATTTTGGCGGAGAAGATCGCGCCGGGAAAGAAGGACAAGGTGTCCCAGGCCTGCGCCCTGTGCAAGGGTGACCTCAACAGCCTCATGGTCTGCGAGCTGCCCGAACTCCAGGGCATCATGGGCAGGGAGTACGCCCTGCGCCAGGGCATCGACCACGAGGTGGCGGATGCCATCCGCGAGCACTACCTGCCGGCTTCCGCGGACGACGCCCTGCCCTCTGGGGTGGTGGGCGACATCGTGGGCATGGCCGACCGCGTGGACACCATCTGCGGCTGCTTCGGCGTAGGCATGGTGCCGTCGGGCACCTCCGACCCGTATGCGCTGCGGCGGCAGACCATCGCCATCGAGAACATCGTGCTGGGCAAGGGCTACCGCGTCGGCGTAGCCTGGCTCGTGGACCTGGCCCTGGACCGGCTCACCGCGAAGCTCAAGAGGCCCCGGGAGGAGGTGCGCGCCGAGGTGCTCGCCTTCTTCGCCCACCGCTTCGTGTCCATCCTCCAGGCCAGGGGTATCCCGGGGGATGTCATCGATGCGGTCATCGGCACCTTCGACGACCCGGTGGACACCTTCGCCCGGGCGCAGGCCCTTGCCAGCATGCGGGCCGAGCCCTGGTTCGAGTCCATCTGCGCCGCGTCAAAGCGGGTGGAGAACATCCTCAAGAAGGCGGCCTCGCAGGCCGCGGTGAACCCCGGGCTCTTCGCCCAGGACGAGGAGAAGGCCCTCTACAAGGCCTTCCAGTCCATGGAGGGCGACTTCATCGCGCACGCCCTCAAGGGGGAGTACTCCCCGGCCCTGAAGCTGCTCGCCGCGCTGAAGGAGCCCATCGACAGCTTCTTCGACAAGGTGCTCGTCATGAGCGAGGACGTGGCCGTGCGGGAGAACCGCATCGCCATGCTCAAGGGGCTCGTGTCACTGTTCGACAGGGTGGCGAAGTTCTCCCGTATAACGACCCAGTAGGAGCCATGAAGAGGTCCCATCCCGCCGAGGGAGTCAGGAGGCGGCCCGAGGAGTCATCAAAGGCCGACATGAGGGACGCGTTCTCCATCGACGTGGACCGCATCCTCCACTCCCAGGCCTACACCTCGTACATCGACAAGACCCAGGTCTTCTACCTGGTGGGCCATCAGGGCATCTCGCACCGGGTCATCCACGTGCAGCTGCTCTCCCGCATCGCGCGGACCATCGGGAGGAAGCTGGGGCTCAACGACGACCTGATAGAGGCCATCGCCATCGGCCACGACATCGGTCACCCCCCCTTCGGCCACGACGGCGAGCACTACCTGGACGAGCTCTGCACGGAGGCCGGCATCGGGCCCTTCCGCCACAACCTCCAGGCCGTCCAGGCACTGGAGCGCATCGAGAAGGCGGGCCAGGGCCTGAACCTCACCCTGCAGGTCCTGGACGGCATCCTGTGTCACAACGGCGAGATGACCGAGCAGCGGGTGTCTCCGGTGAAGGGGGGATCCTTCCGGGACTTCGACCGGAAGATGGCTGGGGCTGTCAGGGGCGAGAGCCCGCTCCCCATGACCATGGAGGCCTGCCTGGTGCGTGTGGCCGACACGGTGAGCTACATCGGCCGGGACATCGAGGACGCCATTGCCATCGGCATCATCTCCAGGAATGACCTGCCCGGGGACGTGACGGCCGTGCTGGGCGACACCAACGGCAAGATCGTGTACGCATTGGTGGAGGACCTCATCACCCATTCCAGCGGCGAGGGCATCGTGTACTCGCCGGAGGTGTTCGAAGCGCTGCTGCGGCTGAAGGCCTTCAACTACGAGAAGATCTACACCAACGAGGCCGTCAAGCGCGAGTCGGACAAGATCCGCGCCATGTACTCGCTGGTCTTCGGCAGGCTCGTGGAGGACGTGGCGGAGAAGGATGAGGCCTCGCCCATCTTTCCGGGGTTCCTGAACCGGCTGAGCGAGCGCTACACAAACACCCACAGCCCCTTCGAGATGGTGCGCGACTACATCGCCGGGCTCACCGACTCCGCGTTCCTCAGGCTCTTCCACGAGCTGTTCGTGCCGCGCATGGCGTGAGGGGACAGAATAAGAAGGATAATGGCCCATGCACGATGGGCCGCTATACCCCTCAGGACCCACCGTAGCCCACCGTTGCCTTGCCGTCGGCGACGATGACCGGCACCTGGCGCCCACCGCCCGTGAGTGCGAGCATCTCTTCGAGCCGCGCCCGGTCCATCTTCACGTCGTGGTACACCGCCTGGTCCCCGTAGGCCGACCTGGCCTGGTCGGTGTAGGGTCAGCCGGCCTTGCCGTAGATGATGACCTTTTCCGGCATGGAACAACCTCCTGCATCCTGTCTGCGTACAGGATACAGGGATCCCGGGACAGAATCCAGTTATCATTGCGGCACCCTTGATATAGAATGGGACCGGGTCCGGCATATGCCAGGTCCGTATGGGCCTCCATGGGGGTTGATCATGTCCGATACCGACGGGAAAATCGAGCTGCTCGCGAGGGAGCTGGCCAGGGCGCGGCAGAGGATGGAGGAGCTGGAGCTGCGTCTGTCCGAAAGCCATGATGAACGGACTGCGGCAGGTTTTCCGGCAGGAGAAGAGTTCTTCGCAGGCGCCTTCAGGAGGAACCTGGTCCCCATGTCCATCAGCACCCTGCGCGAAGGACGCTACGTGGACGTGAACGATGCCTTCCTGGAGATCGTGGGGCGGACGAGGGAGGAGGTCATCGGCAAAACGTCCACGGAGCTCGGGTTCATCACGCCTGAGCAGAGGGACGTCATCCTGCGGGAAATCAGGGAAAAGGGGCGGGCGGACAACATCGAGCTGCCCGCGGTGACACGGGGCGGGGAGCTGCGGTGCGGCCTGTTCAACACGTCAAAGATATCCATTGGACCGGAGGACTACCTGCTGGCCGTGATCACGGACATCACGGAGCGGGTCCATGCCGAGAAGTCCCTGGAGAGAAGCGAGACCCTGCTGCGGGGCATCACGAACAATCTCCCCGGCGCCGTGTATGAGTTCCATTCCATGCCGGACGGCAAGATGGACCTCTTCTACATCAGTGATCGCGCCTTTGACCTTCTGGGTCTTGAAAATGACCTGGAGGGGTTCTTTGCGCAATTCACTGCATGCATGGTGTCCGAGGACAGGGAGGCCTTCCTGGCTTCCATCCGTGAGGCTGTCAGCGCCATCAGCGGGTGGGACCGTGTGGTGCGGTTCATCAAGCCCACCACGGGCGAGGAGATCTTTGTCAGGGGCATCTTCCAGCCGCGAAAGGTCGATGGCGGAACCGTGTTTGACGGGGTGCTGCTGGACGTGACTGCGCAGAAACGGGCCGAGATCGCCCTCAGGGAGAGCGAGGCCAAGTACCGTCTCCTTGCCGAGAAGATCAACGACATCGTCTGGGTCACGGACAGGGATTTCAACCTTACCTACATGAGCCCCTCGGTGGAAAAGGTCCTGGGGTATACGCCCGAGGAGCGACTGGGCAGGCCGGCCTCGTCCACCATGACCCCCGAATCCGCGGCCAGAGCCTTTGAGATGTACCTCTCCGGCATTCTGCAGGCCCGGGAAACAGGCGCAGACCCCGGGAACATGCTCATGGAGCTCGAATACCGTCACAAGGACGGATCCACGGTATGGATGGAGGTGAGCGCGGGGATACTTCTCGATGAGAACGGCTCGATCATCGGCTCCCAGGGGGTGTCGCGGAACATAACCCAGAGGAAGATGGCGGAGGACGCCCTGAAAGAGCGTCAGGCCAGGCTGGACAGCATCTTCCGGGCCGCGCCCGCAGGGATAGGATTCGTGATGAATCGTACGCTGCTCGAGGTCAACGACCGGCTCTGCGAGATGACCGGGTATACCCGTGAAGAGCTTGTGGGGAACTCCGCCAGGATGCTGTACGCCACCGAGGAAGAGTTCGCGCATGTCGACGCGGAAAAGTGCCGCCAGATACACGATACCGGGACGGTCTCAGTGGAGACGAGGTGGAGGCGCAAGGACGGGACCGCCATGGACATCCTCCTCACCTCCTCGGTGATCCGCGAGGGGGAGCCCCCCTCCGGGGTGACGTTCACGGCACTGGACATCAGCGAGAAGAAGCGCGCAGAGGAACGCCTCCTCCTTTCAGAGAGAAAGTTCTCCGCGGCCTTTCATGCGAGCCCCTTCCCCATGGGTATCACCGGTCTCGAGGACGGGGTGATCATGGACGTGAACCAGGCATTCGTTTCATGGTCGGGCTATGCACGGGAGGACCTCATCGGGTTCACGGCCATGGAGGTGGGGATATGGCCGAGGCAGTGGAGCAGGGATCTCCTGAAGAAGGTCCTGCTGAAAAGGGGGGCGGTGAATTCCTTTGAGATCGTGTTCCAGACCAGGCACGGGGAAAAACGCAATGTCCTGTATTCAGCCACGCTCATCGACATTGACGGCAGGGCCCACATCCTCTCCACCTCCCAGGACATCACCGAGCGGGTGCATGCCGTGGAAGAGCTGAAAAAACAGCACG
>CAZNGL010000095.1:0-11308 GCA_964572405.1 uncultured Bacteriovoracaceae bacterium | reverse complement strand
AGGGCAGGAGCTACTACAAGTCCGCCCTGGTCATTGTGGACGAGGTGGGCTACACGCCCATCGACCGTCACGAGTGCAATCTCTTCTACCGCTTCGTGGCGAACCGCTACGAGAAGGCCAGCACCATCATAACGTCCAACAAGGCGTTCACCGACTGGACCGAGCTCTTCCATGACCAGGTCATCGTGACCGCCATTCTGGATCGCCTGCTTCATCACAGCGTGGTCATCAATATCCGTGGCAACAGCTACCGGTTGAGAGAGAAAATCGAGAAAGGAGACTAGAAAACACTATGCGGACAATCCCGAAAGTGGACTACTTTTACATGCCCATTTTTGGACTACTTTTACGTGCCCGTTGACATCAGGAGCTCATGCGGTCCGCGTGCGGGAAACAGCGGTGGAATGCCCTGGAGAGAACCGTCCAAGTTCTCCAGGTAACCCTCAGATTCTATATGCTCGAAGAATGTTCATCACGTTCCTGTTCATATGGAGATTCGAATTGTGCAGCTGTACGATGGATCATATGAGCATGCTTCAATGCATAAAGCAATTTCTAATATTGAATGGATATATCATTATTATTAATATAATACATAACGTTACATACTGATGAGCATGTATCAGAAACCACAGTACACTGAAGCTGCCGCTTCCCACCCAGATCCATCCTCAAGCATGCACGGCGAAGATAGCCACCTGGTGTTAACTGGGTTGATTTATACATGCACTGACTTATCTTTACGACACATGGATGTGTCAATATTGTTTACAGGGAAGGAGAAACTCATGAAGTACGGAGCACGCAACACCATCAAAGCGAAGGTGAAATCCGTGAAAAAGGGCGACGTCATGTCCCTGGTGAAGTTTGAGGCCATCAGTGCCCAAGAGATGGCGTCGGTCCTCACCACAGAATCGGTTGAGGGCATGGAGCTCAAGGCCGGCGACAGCGTACAGCTGGTGATCAAGGCAATCCACGTACTGCCGGTCAAAGAATAACAAAGGCGAGATGCACGCGCTCCTCACGAACGGAGCGTAGCAATGAGACGTTTCGGATTTCGGAGCAGGTCCAGGGCGTCGAGGATATCGCAGGATACTATGTCGGCACTTGCCAGTGTTTTAACGGACACCCCCTCCTTTTGAATCAGCGCGATGCCGATAGAGGCCGCGCTCAGCATATCCCGGTCGTTGAGTCCATTGCCGATGGCAACCACGGTCTTGGCCCCGAGCCGGGATATATAATCGAGCTTGACTTGTGCCTGGGACTCAACAGGGATAACGGTAAGCTTCACAGGTAATCCGTCAAGCTGGTTTGCCGCCAGACCAAAGGTATCAGCAGTGACCACATGAACTTCCATGTCGGATGCAAGCGCAGCGAGAGAGTCACGAACACCGGGGATCAGTTTCCCGTCAACGGCGAGGGTGCCATTGAAGTCACAGACCAGGTGCCCCACCTGTACATGGCCGAAGCCGGGTATAGTAAAGTCTATCATAATGGAAGTCTCATGCGCTCCGAAGTTTCGCAACAGCCTCGGCCACCGCATCAACGGCCTTATCGATCTCCTCGGTGGTGGTCATACGGCCAACAGTGAACCTCAGGGAACCCTTGGCCCATTCCACCGGCACACGCATGGCCTCAAGCACATGGGAGATGGCTACAGAACCTGCATGGCAGGCGGCCCCGGCCGAAGCGGCCACGTCGAGCCCGATTTCCTCCAACAGGAGATTGGCCTCGATCCCCTTGAATGACAGGTTGAGGGTGTTGGGCAGCCGGTGTTCGAAGTGGCCGTTGAGCCGCACATCGGCAACCCGCGAGACGATCCCTTCGTGCAACCGGTCGCGCAGATCCCTCATTCGGTCAGCAGCGCCGGCCAGGTCTCTTGAGGCTATCTCGCAGGCCCTGCCCAGGCCGACGATTCCCGGTACATTCTCCGTGCCGGCCCTCCACCCCTTCTCCTGGCCGGCACCGTGGCAGAACTTGTCAGGCATAAGGCCTTTCCGTACGTAGAGGGCACCAACGCCCTTCGGGGCGTACAGTTTGTGGCCGGCTACAGAGAGGAGATCCACTCCGAGGGTGGATACGTCAGCGGGGATCTTGCCGAGCGACTGGGCGGCATCGGTGTGCATCGTAATGCTGCGCGCCCGGGCCATCCCGGCAATGGCGGCAACGGGCTGCACCGTTCCCACTTCGTTGTTTGCATGCATGATCGTGATCAGGATGGTGTCCGGGCGAAGAGCCCATTGTACTTGTTCGGGATCGACCATGCCGCAACTGTCCACAGGGACCTGTGTAGTTTCAAATCCTTCGCCTTCCAGATACCTGCAGACTTCCAGTACCGCCGGATGCTCGACGGCACTCGTGATGATGTGGCGTCCTTTGGACTTGAGTGCCCGTGCCATACCTTTGATGGCGTGGTTGTTGGACTCACTTCCTCCGGAAGTGAAGAAGACTTCCTCGGGAAGGCAGCCGAGCAGACCGGCCACCTGTTTCCGGGCTGCCTCCACAGCCTGTTTTGGCCTGATGCCATACCAGTGGGAACTGGACGGATTGCCGAACTCGTCATACAGAAAAGGCCGCATGGCATCGAGCACCTCGGGGTCGATGGGCGTGGTGCCGTTGTAATCGAGGTAAATGGGCCGGGTCACGTAACCTCCGCTCGATCGTGGCAGTCATGCATGGGCAGGTCCATGCTGACCCCTTCCACTATAGTCCTTTTTCCGCCAAACTCAATACGCCGCATCAGAAGACCTCTTCCACGAGCTCTTCGAGAAGGCCGGGGTCCTGGAAATCCCGTTGTTCGAGCGTTCGTGCGATGGTCCCCCCGGAGAGGATGATCACCCTGTCCGCGATGAGCTTGACCTGTTTGATGCTGTGGGACACGGCAAGGATCGTATACCGCTCTTTAAGCCTTGTCAGGAGCTCCTCGATCTTTCTCGCGGACCGCACGTCGAGAGATGCCGTGGGCTCGTCCAGCAGCAGGACCTCCGGCGAAAGGGCAAGGGCCCGCGCAAGGCACAGGCGTTGCTGCTGTCCCCCTGAGAGCGTCATCGCGTTGTCGTTCAGTCGATCACAGACCTCATCCCAGAGCTCAACCTCCCTCAGCACGCGCTCCATCCGCTGATGACGTTCCTTCCGGCCCATGGAATGGAGGAGACGCAGGGGGGCGAGGATGTTCTTCTGAATGGAGAAGGGGAACACATTGGGCGACTGGAATACCATGCCCACTTTCCGCCTCAGTTCGTTCGGCGTCAGATCCCTGTAGATGTCCACGGCCGATCCAGAAATGGACACCTTCACGGATCCGGCAGTGGAGCACCCGGCAAACTCTTCGTTGAGCCGGTTGACGGACCTGAGCAGGGTTGTCTTGCCGGAACCGGATGGGCCGATGATCATAGTGATGGAATTTCTGGGGACATCCATGATGACGTCATCGAGTATCGTCCTTCCAGAAAAGTCCACCCTCAGGTTCCTCATGGATATGGCTGTTTCCTGCACCATCGTCACTCCCCCTGCCGCCAGGAACGCTTCAGGTTCTTCTGGATGGAGTAGGATATGAAGAAGAGCGTCCCGGTGATGACAAGCAGAACGAGTGCGCACCCGAAGGCCGTCTGCAGTTCCGTATCGTTTCTGTGCTCGGCGGTCAGGTAGAAGATGGTGAATGGAAGTGCCTCGAACTTGTCGGACAGCGCCCGGGGAATGCCCGCATTGGCCACAACCCCGGTGAGCATGATGACCGCGGTGTCTTCCGCAGCCCGGCCGATGGACAGGACGATACCGCTGAAGATCGCGGTGCTCGCTGCGGGGAGCTTGGCATGGAGAATATTCTGCCACCGGGTATACCCCAGCGAGAGTCCCAGGAGCCGCACCTTGTCAGGCAGGCTTTCGAGGGCGACCTGGGTCATGCGGATCAGGTACGGGAGGATGAGCAGTGCAATGCACGCCGACGAAAGCATGAGCGAGGTGTTCGCATGGCCGAACAGGGTTCTCCGCATGAGGAGGATCAGGGCGAAACCGAACAGGCCCATGACAATGGACGGCATGCCGGAGAGCAGGTCCACCATGAAGCTGAAGGTCGCTTTCAGACGTCCTTGTGCATATTCCGCCAGGTATATGCCGCAGCATACCCCGAGCGGAATGGCGATGACCGACGCGAAGACGATGAGGATGAACGTGCCCACCATTGCCGGATAGATGCCGTCAAAGACCGGCTCTGAACCGAAGACGGCCGCTTTCCACGGCGTGTCCCCGAAGAACAGCGTATAACTCAGGGCGGGCCATCCCCGCACAAACAGGTATGCGACGAGAACACCCACGGACACTGCGACCAGTCCAGCGGCCAGCCATGAGCATGCGCTGAACAGTCTTTCAGGCCGCACCGCCATGGTTTTCCTTCCCCTGGCCGAACTTCCTGCCGAGGCCGCGGATGACCACGGTCAGACCGGCCATGATCAGAAAGAGCATGAGCCCTGCGGCAAAGATTGAATGGTACGAGCGGTCCTGCGAATCGGTGGCCACCACCAGGGCGATGTGCGCGGTGAGCGTGCGGATTGAATCGAGCAGGGATCGGGGCGCGACCGGTGCATTGCCCGCCACCATGAGGGCCACCAGGGTGTCGCCAACGGCCCGCCCGAACCCCAGCACGGCCGCGATGACCAGTCCCCTGCCGGAACAGGGGAGGAGCACCCAGAGCAGTTCCTGGGCAGGGGTCATCCCCAGGGAACGCGCCGCCATACTGACCTCTTCCGACCTCTGGCCCATCTCCGCCCTCAGGGAGATCACGATGGTGGGGACGATGAGCACGGCAAGGGTTATGGCGGACGCCATGAGGCAGAACCCCGTGCCTCGTTCAAAGTGGTCACGGAACAGGGGCACCAGGATGAAGACCGAGACGAACCCGTAGATGACCGTGGGGATGCTGGTCATGAAATATACCAGCGAGAGAGCGGCGTTTCTGATCCTCGCGGGGGCGAGGCCGTGGGTGAAGGATGCAACGCCTATGGCCAGAGGATAGGCGATGCCCAGGGCCAGCACCGCGAGGCCGAAGGTCCCCGCCACCATGGAGAGGATGCCGAACTCGCCCATGAACGGCTTCCACACCCAGCTGAACACTGCCGCAAGACCCTGTGCGTCTCCGAACAGGGGCCACGAGAAGTAGACGAGAAAGCCGAAGACCGCTGTCACGCACAGGGAACAGAACAGCGCACAGGCAAACAGTGCCCGTTCAATCCATGTTTCGACCATCATGAAGATGCACTTTACCCTATGAGCCTGCCCCTGAAGGACTAGTCGGGGATGGGGATGTACCCGCTCTTCTTGACGATCTCAGCGCCTTCAGGGCCTTTGATGTAGTCGATGAAGGCCTTCTCCAACGCGGACGGCTGGCCCTTGGTGTTCATGTACAGGTTTCTCACCACCGTGTAGGCGCCGGACATGGCATTTTCCTGGGTCGGCGTCATCTTGTCGATGACAATGGCCTTGATGTCTTTGCTGACATGACCGATCCCGAGATAGCCGATGGCATGAGGGTCCTGCGCGATTGCGACCTTCATCGCACCGTTCGATGCAACGATATTAATGCCCTGAGCCACATCCCCCTTGTTGAGCAACTTTTCCCAGAACACCTCGCGGGTTCCGCTGGCCTCGTCGCGGCCGAACACGTGGATGGCCGCATCCGTCCCGCCCACGTCTTTCCAGTTCACGATCTTGCCCGAGTATATATTCCTGACTTGCTGGGAAGAAAGCTCGTTGACGGGATTCTTCGGGTTCACCGCCACTGCAACACCGTCAACGGCGAAGGGGAACGACACGAGGCCATACTTGTTCTTCTCCGCATCACTCAGGGCCCGCCCGGTATTACCGATATCCACCAGGCCTTCCCCGACCTTCTGCACGCCCACACCGGTACCCCCGCCGGCCACGGTGATCCTGATGGCGGGATTGAACTTCATGATATTCTTCGCCGCATCGTTCATCACCGGGATATGCGCAGTGCCTCCTGCAATATCAATGGTCCCCTTCAACCCGGCGAACCGGTCCAGTTCAGACCCATGAGCCGTACCTGCCACGAGAAACGCACCCATGCACAGAATACATGCGATGAGAGATAACTTGGACATAACTCCTCCACTGAAGTTTTGACATACCGTAGATGAATTCATGCCCGTTGTATAATAACATATCATTATGGATCTAGATCAACTATTCACATTGGTTATGGCGATCTCTCTCTGTCGCGGGAGTGATGAATTCCCGCAACGGGCGTATTGAAGCAGCCCCGTGAATGAACTGCAGTGCTCCCCCATCATAGGAGCCGTTCAAGAGATCAACTCGTCAAAAGCTGTACATCTCGTGAGGCAATGAAGAGTTAGCTTGCAATGAAGGTTTCATCAGGAGAGCGAATGCACCAGAGAGTGATGATAATGCATCATAATTGTTCAGTGTATTTGTTTTGCAACCGCTGCCAACACCTGGCATTCGTTGCGTGCGCTGGAAGACGGGTCTGTATTCTTTTCGCCGAAGCAATCCCCCTTTGACCCGCAGATGTTCTATGAGTTCGTCCCATGGTCCCGTGAGGAGGGATCTCCCGAGGCCCGTGTCTTCATGGAAAGACTGCGCACGTCAGGCACGGCGAAGGATTTCCGGGCCTGCATCACTCCTCGAACCCCACCGAGAACATGCCCTCCAGGTCGTGCCGGGAGTAGGTCCTGAAGGCCAGCATGGTCTCGCTCCCCGTTATGGTCCTGATCTTGAGCATCTTCCCGGTGACGAGCTCCGCAAGCTCCTCGTTGCTGTTCACCCGGGCAACGGCCACCAGGTCGTACCTGCCGCTCACGGAAAAGACCTCGGTCATGCCTTCCAGGTCGGAGAGTTCCTGCGCGGTCTCGTTGATGCGCTCGCGGACAACGTTCAGCAGGATGATCGCGGTCACCATGGGGTTCCCTCCTCCGGCACAGGTCATGTGCCCGAATCATGGTATCTATCTACTATCAGGGCATTCGCTGAAAAAAGCAAGGGCCGGGTAAAAGATATGAAAAGAAGGTGACGAGGCTTGAAACAGGGAGCCGACGACCATATAGGTTGTTCATCACAAGACTTCTAACCTCCTCATACGGGAAGCGCAACGCTTCCCCCTTTTTTATTACAGCACCTCATTCCATCACCACAAGCATCACGCACCGCGTGCAGTCGAAATCCAGGCGGAAGCGGTGCCCCTCGTGCTCCATGAACAGGGGGGCCTTCAGGCTCTCAGCGGTCTTCTCCTTCAGGCAGCAGCCCAGACAGCGGCGCAGGCAGTGCCGGGTGGTCATGACCACGGCGCCCGGACCCGGCCGTTCCAGCTCGAAGGCGGGCTTCAGTGAACTCACCCCGTGCCTGCGGTAGAAGGCGGCGGCCTTCCCGTTCGCGATGTTGAACCGGTAGTCGAGTTCCTTTGCGGGGTAGGGGGCGTCGGGTTCGGGTGCCTTCGTGCTCACGGGGCGCACATACGCCCTGTCCCGGGCCTCCAGCATCGCCGCAACGAGGTCGCGCCTGAGCCCGTTCAGTTCGGAGGTGCGCAGGAAGCAGGGGCTGGTGTCCAGGGTGAGGGATGCCAGGGAGAACATGGTGTCGTTCAACCGGGAGAGCTGCTTCCTGATGGTCTCCAGGGCAGCCTCGGGGTTGTCCGCCTTCACCCTCTGCGTCTTCAGGGCGACCTGTGCCTGCACGCCGTCGGCATCCTGCCCGTTCAGGGTGAACCCGTCGTCGCTCTCGAGGAAGGAGAGGTGAAGGGCTACTCTGCGCACCGCGGTCTTGCCCTCCAGCAGTTTCAAGAACCGGTGGTCACGGTTGCGGAACACCTGCATGCCCGGCCTCAGCGCGCCGCACCCCTGGTGCACCCTGATGCGCGTTCCGTCCGATCCCACCACCTGGAGCCCCTGGAGTTCGCTGTTTCTGTCGAAGAAACACAGGCCGTCCCCAGGGTTGATGCCCTTCACGGGTTCCAGGGAAAACCAGTCCGGACCGCATGCCGTTACCGTTCCCAGTTCCTCCCCGGTGGACTTGGGCGTATCCGGCGACCAGATGCCGTCGTCCTCGCCGTGCAGGAAGAAGGTCGTGCCTGACCGGCGGAAGGTCTTTCCCGGGTCGGGGGAGAAGGAGAACTCCACCTCACCGCTCGAAGCCCGGCACAGGCCATGTCTGCCCGCAAGGACCTCATCCAGCCGTTTCCGGTACCAGGCCGTGACGTTCTTCACGTAGGCCGCGTCCTTGAGGCGGCCCTCGATCTTGAAGCAGGTGATGCCCGCAACGATGAGGTCTCTAAGGAAGGCGCCCCGGTCCATATCCTTGAGGCTCAGGAGGTGCCTGCCCCGCTCCAGGACACGGCCGTCCGCGTCCACGAGGTCCCAGGGCAGCCTGCAGGGCTGTCCGCACTGGCCGCGGTTCGCGCTCCTTTCTCCCAGGAAGGCACTCATATAGCATCGGCCGCTGTAACTCACGCACAGGGCGCCGTGCACGAAGACCTCCAGCTCCAGGGTGGTGCTGCGCCGGATAGCGGATATCTCCTGAAGGGAGAGCTCCCGGGCGAGAATGGCCCGCTGGAACCCCGCCTGCTCAAGGAAGCGGATATGGGCGGCGTCGGCATTGTGCATCTGGGTGCTGGCGATGAGCGGCAGGGGCGGCAGGTCGAGCTCCAGAAGCCCCAGGTCCTGGATGATGAGGCCGTCCACCCCTGCGTCCCAGGCCTGCCGGCACAGTTTCCCCGCCTGGTCCAGCTCGTGGTCGAAGAGGATGGTGTTCAGCGTCATGTAGAGCCTGGCCCGGAAGCGGTGCGCGTAGTGGGCCAGTTCTTCCAGGTCCTGGATGGCATTGCCGGCCGCCGCACGGGCGCCGAAGGCGGGTCCGCCCATGTAGACCGCATCAGCGCCGTGGTCGATGGCGGCCCTGCCGCACGCGAGATCGCGTGCCGGGACCAGGAGCTCAATGGGTGTCATGCCGTGGCGTTCTCTTCCCAACAGAGAGGTGTGGACCGGGTACGCCTCCCTGTATCACCTTGCCTGTGCAGGGTCAATGGGAAGGGGAGCGTACGGCCATGGACGTGGGCTGCCCCGTGTCGGTGATCCCCAGGGCCTGGTGCAGGGCGGCGATGTCCTCGGGAGCGGGGTCCAGCGAATCGGACTGGTTGAGGCGGTACATGATCGCCTCCGGGTTGTCCACGTGCTTCATGCCGAGGGCATGTCCCATCTCGTGGGCAAGGACCCGCACCAGCTTGGTGCGGTCGCTGAAGTGGAAGACGGTGATGCCCTGGGTGCCGTTCCTGCGCTCATAGCACCCCTCGCTGAACTCCCTCCCCAGGTCTTTGCCCGTGGAGTTGTAATCCCTGAGGCGGATGTTCAGGTTGTTCGCGATCTCGTTGGCCACCGCCACCATGCCCTTCAATGTCTCCGCCATCGCCTTCAGCTCTTCCTGGCGTGACTGGAGGTCATCGCGCATCTCTTCCAGGGTAGTCCTCTCGATGTCAAGTTCCTGGCTGATGTCCCCCGAAGATGATTCCAGCCGCATGGCCTGGGCGCTCCGGACATGGAATGCCTCCACGTGTTCGTTGTAGGATGCGATATCCGCCGAGAGGTCCGCCTGCACCTGGCGGTACTCAGCTTGGAGCTGGTCGATATGGGCGTTCAGGGCGTCATAGGATCCCCTGGTGTTGTCGATCCTGCCGCCGATCCCCTTGAGCTTGTCCGATGTCTCCTGGCGGTAGTCGTAGACAAGGTTTATCTCGACCTGGCCATCGCTCAGCTCGCAGAAGACGTCGCGCCCGCAGGCATTCTCCCAGATGGATGCCGCCTGTTCCACCGCCTCCGCCACTTCCTGGCGGGTCAGCCCGAACCGTTCGTCCACGGACCCGATCCGGTATGACACCGGCAGTGTGCCCGGACCCGGGCCCTGCGTATGGAAAAAGGCCAGGAGCAGGAAAGAAACGACTACCGGCAATACCCAGGAGAGGTGCCGCACCACATTCCCTGTTGTGGAGCTTCCTGAAGTCCCTTTCATACGGGATGTATTCGGCCATCCAGCGGCGATACCTGAGGGAAAAATGCGTGGACATCATTCTCCCTCAACGTATCACGGCAAGTGTCTGCTGCGAAACGCGGCTGATAACCGTTGCGGAGGTGCCACCATTTCGTGGCGAGGGTGTGGTGGCTTACGTCACCCCTGCTTGTCGATGCTCTTGATCTTGAGCAGGTCGATGTCGGTCTGGGGCTGGTACTTCTTGATCAATCCGCCGATGGCCTCATTCACCAGGAGCGACAGCTCCTTCCCGGTAAGGGCTGAAAGGACAGTAAGGGCCTTGGTGTAGCGTTCCTCGATGTAATAATTCCGCTTGATGAGCTTCACGTTCTTGTCCGTCGACCGGAGATCCAGCGGCTTTCTCCCTCTCGTTCCCATAGCCGGTGCTCCTTTCGGAAAGTAGTTCCTCGTAAATTAGACGCACTCTATTCGATATGGATTCATTTTTCAAGAAAAAGGGAGAAATATTAAAACATGAGCGCAATACTGGTTAAATATTATATCAGATAAATGATAGTCTCCATGCATATCCTTTTCCCATGAATGAATGATGAAAAACCAATGCGATACATCCCCATGTCGCTTGCAGGGAGACCATCGGTCCTGCGCGCGGAATGATTCCATTTGACGAAGAAGACGGATGGGGCTATCAGGACTGCGAGCTGATCCCGCGCCTGGGGGGCGGTGGAGGGCACGATGGGCCGAAGCCGGCCTGCACGCCGGGGAGTTTGAACACAAGAAAAGGAGATGGAGAAAAGGACATGAACGGGAACATGAACCTGCACGAATGCATGAAACGCTGCGGTGTTTACCTTTTCATCGGTGCCTGCGCCATGGTCATCATAGGGTGTACCGCCAGGACGACGCCGCCGGCGGCGGATACGACGCCGCCTCCCAGGCCTGCCAAGGTTGCCGTGGTGCTCGGAGCAGGCGCGTCCAAGGGGTTCGCGCACATCGGGGTTCTGAAGGTCCTCGAGGGGCAGAAGATTCCCATCCACATGGTGGTGGGCACCAGTGCAGGCAGCCTGGTGGGTTGCCTCTACGCCTCTGGGCTCGACGCATTTCAGATCCAGGACATGGCACTCAGGATCGAGAAGAAGGATGTCATCGACTACACCATCCCGGACAACGGCTTCATCAAGGGGGAGAAGCTTGAGGCGTTCATCAACAAATCCGTCCGGAACATGCCCATGGAGAAGCTTCCCCTGAGGTTCTATGCCGTTGCCACGGACATCGCCACAGGACAGGAGGCCGTCTTCGTGTC
>CAZNGL010000094.1:0-11337 GCA_964572405.1 uncultured Bacteriovoracaceae bacterium | reverse complement strand
ACAGCCTCAGCGGGACCCTGGAAGACGGCGGCACGTACACGACCGGCATCACCCTCGCATCCATCTCCATGGAACAGACCGACGACGTCGGGACGACGCACCTTGCAGGCAGCATGCGCCTAAGCAGGCAGTCATCGGCAGGAAGTGTGGTCGAAACCGTGCAAAACACCCCGTCGGAAAACTTCAGGATCTCCAGTGACGGCATCGACGTCACTGCCGCCGCCTACTCCCTGAGTGTTGCCTCATCCCGGGGCAGTAGCTTCACGCTGGGCGCTGCCGGAGAAGAGATGCTCTTTGAGATCGAGCACATGGAGGGTGCTTTCACCATGACCGTGCTCAGCCAGGTCCACGGGGCCGATCCGCTGAGCCTTACGGGCGGATCGATCATGATCGAGGCGGAAGACCTCAGCTCGGTGACACTGAGATTCCTCACAGGGGGCACGGTGGACCTGGACGTGGACGCGGACGGTGACGGCATCGTCGACAGCACGCTGTCCATGCCCCTGGACGAACTGGACTGAACGGCGCTGCGCGAACCTGAAGGCGGGACCCGTATCTCGGCATGGGGACCGTTGTCGCCCTGTTCGGGCAGGTACCGCGTCTACCCGGCTATCCGCTTGACCGTCCTGTCCGCGATGAGGTCGTTGAGCTCCTGCAGGAGGACCTTCTCGTGGGCGTCGATCACCCCGTCGGCATGCGCCAGCTCGATGATCTCCTCGTACTCGGAGTTCTTGATGACGTGGTCGTCGATGGCCTTCTTGATCAACTCTTCCAGACTCTTCCCGCTCTTGGTCAGCATGTGTTGTCCTTTCTCACCATATGTATTCAGGATATCGTGCGATAGTATCATGAAGGGCGCATGTGTGTCCAGAATCAGGGATGACGCGGCGCGGCGTGTGATGGTATGATGAACATGCAAGGGGGCTCGTACCATGTCGCACTTTACCTGCACGGTCCGTGATGAGGTTGCGGTCCTCACCATGCACTCCGGCGAGAACCGGTTCAACCCGGATTTCCTCGCCGGGATCAGCACGGTCATGGACGAGGTCGAAGCCAGTGATGCCAAGGTGCTGGTGGCCACCTCGGCCCACCCCAAGGTCTTCTCCAACGGCATCGATCTGGACTGGGTGCTGCCCGTGCTCCGGGAGCGCGACGTGGATGCCTTCCACTCCTATCTCACCCTCATGCGGGCCCTCATGCGGCGACTCACGCTCTTCCCCATGCCCACCATCGCCGCAATCAACGGCCACGCCTTTGCCGGCGGGGCGGTGCTGGCCTGCTGCTTCGATTTCCGGTTCATGCAGACCGGCCACGGCTACTTCTGCCTGCCCGAGGTGGACCTGGGCGTGCCCTTCCTGCCCGGCATGATCGCCGTGCTCAAGAAGGCCATGCCTCTGGCCGCGCTTGAGGAACTGCAGTATGCGGGGACGCGGCTGAAGGCGGAGGAATGCGCTTCCCGCGGGATCGTGCACACGGCCTGCGCGCCGGGGGAACTCATGGAAAGGGCCCTGGCCTTCGCCATGTCCCTGAGGAAGCGCCGGGACGTCATCGCCGAGATGAAAAGGGTCATGCACACGGAGGTCATCCGTGCCATCGACGAGGAGGACCCGGCCAGGATCGCCTCAGGCTGGCACGAGTGGTTCATGAGCATCCCGGTGTGATGTCGTCCCCTGGCACCCCGGAGCAGATACCACCTCGGCGCACCTATGACTCATGAAAAAACGGAGGAAACCATGGACGTATTCATAGACTACCCGAAACGCCTGGAAAAGATCCGCGGGGAGATGCAGGCAAGCGGCATCGACCTCCTCATCGGGACACGCACCGTGAGCCTGAGCTACGTGGCTGGCGCCTTCGTCCCCTGGAGGAGCACCGTGCTCGTCTCAGCCGACGGGTACGCATCGCTCACCACGCTGCTCATCGACCTGGAGCGGATGAAGCACGATTCCTGGCTCTCCACCCTGCACGGCTATGCCCCCCTGCCGGGCATGGACCTCTGGGACGTCACCGTGCACCAGATCCGGACCCTGGGGCTTGAAAAGGCCTCCATTGGAGTTGAGGTCGGCCACTCCCCCCGGGGCAATACCGGCTATCTCTTCTCCACGGAGTTCGACCTGCTCAGGCAGGCCCTGCCTGATGCAACCTTCTCCCCGGCCAACCACGTAGTGGACAGGGCCTCCTACATCAAGGATCCCGGCGAAATCGCGCTCATGCGGCAGGCCGCGGCCATGGCTGACTGTGCCGTGGAGCGGGTGAAGGAGGCGCTGTGCGTGGGCATGACCGAGGCCGAGATCGCGGGCATCGGCGAGATGGAGCTCAGACGTCTGGGCAGTTCGTACCACTGGGCCGTGACCGGTTCCTCCGAGGTGGCGTCCGGCTACCGTGCCTGCTGGGCCATGAACGGGACCACCCCGCCCAGCACCAAGCTCATCCAGAAGGGCGAGAACATCATCGTGGACTTCCACCCCTGCTGCAGTCTCTACTACTCCGACCTGGCGCACAACTTCATCATCGGGAAGCCGGGCGCCGAACAGGCGAAGCTGGCGGACGCGTTCACACAGACCGCGCAGGCCCTCATCAGCGCGCTGAAGGCGGGCAGCACGGTGGGACAGGTCTTCCGCACGGTTCACGACACGGTGAGCGAGCTCGGGTATGCGGGGTACACGATACCGTCCTTCGGCCACGGGCTGGGCATCATGGGGCATGAGTGGTATCCTGCCATCGTGGACAACGACGAGTTCCGGAACGTGGTCCTGGAGGAAAACGCGGTGGAGGTGGCATTCCTCGCCATGACGGTCCCCGGGGTGTGCGGCATGCGTCTGGAGACCCCGGTGCAGGTGACCACACACGGCGGGGAGATGCTCTGCGCCACAGAGCCGGTCCTCACGGTCATCGGTGAGTGAGCTGGGACCGGGTAACACGACATTGCCCCTACCGGTCTGCCCCCGGGATGATGCAGCTCCGCACAGGACCCGGTGAAGATGGTGGTTGCATTTCCCGTCAAAGAAGCTTAGTATGCCTGCGAGATCAGGTATTGCCTGCAACCCATCACGCTTCACCATCAGGGTAGTCCCTCAGGTCTTGATACAGACGCACCATGCCTGCACCGAAGGGAACCCGATGGAAAATGAAGCCGCGGCATTGGCCTTGCAATTTCATGCACCATCCCTGCACTCCCCCTCCCCGGGAAAAGACTGGCCCCTCGCATGAGAATTGCCCTCATTATCCCGAAAAACGGCACCGAGAGTTCCCGGAGCTTCTACGACTACCGGTTCTACGCGGAGTTCCTGCTCTCGAGGAAATACATCTCCTACCTCCTCGCCATTCCCACGCTCGCCTCGCTGACCCCGCTGCACCACGAGATCAGGGTGTTCGACGAGAACATCGAGGAGATCGACTACGGATGGCCGGCTGACCTGGCGGGCATCAGCGTCAGGACAATGTTCGCCAAACGGGCGTATACCATTGCGGCACGGTATCGTAGGCTCGGGGTGAAGACCGTGCTGGGGGGCATCCACCCTTCCATGTGCACCGAAGAGGCCCTTGAACATTGCGACTGCGTGGTCGCCGGCGAGGCGGAGGAGGTCTGGGGGACACTCCTGAAGGATGCCGAAGAGGGCACCCTGAAAAGGCTCTATTCGGCCGGCGCGCATGCGGACCTGAAGGCCTCCCCTGCCACGGCGAGGGACAGCCTCTCCCGCACGCGCTATCTCCAGGACATCGTGCAGACCACCAAGGGGTGTCCCTACCACTGCGAGTTCTGCTCGGTATACGCCTTTGACGGGCAGAAGATCAGGAGCAGGGGCATCGACACGGTGCTCGATGAGATCCGCGACATTACCGAGCACCGCCCTCCCTACAAGAAGAAGAACGCCATCTTCTTTGCCGACGACAACATCATCGCCGACAAGAGGTATGCCCGCGAGCTGTTCAAGGCGCTGAAGCCGCACAATATCAACTGGTCGTGTCAGGCATCCATCAATCTCTCCCGGGAGGACGAGATCCTGGGCCTCATGCGGGACAGCGGGTGCGGCGCCGTCCTCATCGGTTTCGAGTCCATCTCGAAGAAGAACCTGGAGGCCATGCACAAGCAGATCAACCAGCGGTTCGACTACGCAGAGGCCGTCAGGAAGATCCAGTCGTTCGGCATCATGGTCCACAGCGCTTTCATCGTGGGCTACGACTTCGACTCCGGGACCACCTTCGACGAGCTCATCGCGTTCCTCCGTGAGACCAACCTCCTCATGCCGCTCGTCAACGTGCTCACCCCCTTCCCGGGTACCGAGCTGTTCAAGCGCCTGGAAAAGGAAGGGCGAATCCTCCACAAGGATTGGGACAAGTACGATGCCAAGCACGTCGTGTTCAGGCACCCCGCCCTGCTCCCCGGGGAGCTGAAGGATGGCTACATGCGGGTGATCAGGGATGCATACTCCTTCGATTCCATCTGGAGGAAGCTGAATTACTACTGGGACAGGGACTTCTGGAAGCGCGCCAACGAGGCCGACCCGGTGAAGTTCATCTACCGTCTCGTCTTTGCGCTGCGTCTGATCACCCTGCTCTCGGTGAGGAACAAGGAGCGCTCACGGTTCATCATGAAGGTCCTGCCCAGGGTGTTCGACTCCCGGGTCAGGGTATCCACCATCCTCACCCTGATGGCCTACAACGACTTCGCATACGGTGCCCAGGAGGATGCCGCCCCGGAGAGGGAAGCAGCTTGCGGTCATGCCATGGACGAAACCGTTCCCCTGATCCCCTTTGCGGATACAGCCGAAGATCTCCAAAAGCCCCCGGTGCACACCGAAGGGTGAGGGGCCTGACCGTGCGGCACGGGACCCCCTCGTGCCCTGCCCCACATATCCCTACGAGGCGGTTCCTGCCGGCGCGCCCGAACTATCACCGGGCGCATCCTGATTCTCCCCGGGCGCGGCCTTCTTCTCCACCGGTGCAGCGAAGAAGCTTTCCATCTTCTCGAGGTAGATCCGAGCCTTTCTCTTGGCGACCTCGTTCACGAAGGTCTTGTCCGGATAGGTGTCGGCGGGTGTATCCAGCACCTTCTGCAGGGTGCTCCTGAACAACTCCCTGTCCTGCATCCGGACCGCGTAGAACCGCGCGTACATGACATGGATCATGAGGAGGCTGTCGCCGCTGTAGAGTACGGCCGCTTCGAACTGCTCCTTGGCCTTTGCCGGGTCTCCTCCGTCCTCCTTCGACCGGAGCGCGTAGGCCGCGCCGAGGGCCGCATGGACGGTACCGCTGGCATACGACCGGTCGATGGTGTTGATGAATTCGAGCATGGCCTCGATCCTGGCGACCGAGTCGGAGAACGCCGGCACGTCGCGGTTGAGGCCAATCCAGCCGAGCCAGTTCATGGCCGTCCAGTAGAGCGCGGGCAGGTTCCTCTTGTCGAAGTTGTACGGCAGGGCCTTTCTGTACCTGGAGATGTCGTCGTCGAAGGCCTGGTCGAAGAAGCTGTAGCGCCTCAGCTCGGACAGGGCCAGGTCCCGACCCTTGAGGTAGTTGTCCATGGCCTCCTTCTGGTCGGTATCCTCCAGGCAGCAGTAGGCATACCCGTAGTATGCGCCGGCCGTCCTGTAGATGTAGGACAGGTCGAGGGGATTCTTCTTCTCGTTCACCACGATGAGGTCTTCCATCTCCTCGAGGTGGCTCGTGGCGGCCCGGCAGAAGACATCCACATCCGGGTTGGTGTTCGCCCTGGTATAGATGTCCTCCAGGTAGGAACCCAGGGGCTGATCGGCAGGGGGCTTATGGGCGCACCCCTGGAACACGGCGAGGATGGCAAGGGTTACGGACAGAACGACAAACCTGCATGAACGTGGGGCCATAGAACCTCCTTTATCCGCGGGAACAGTCACGGGGCCTTCCCGCAAGTGATCATCGCTTCCATGCGAAGCATATCCTTCATTCTACCACACCTGGAGGGAAAGTGGACAGTTATTTCCGGTAATCCCGGTGCGCTGGCCGGTGCAGTCATCTTTCCCGGCATGGAAAGAAAGGGCCCCCGGGCCTTCCCGGGGGCCTTGGAACTGGAGGCACCACCCTTTCCGCGCCTGTGTTCTCACAGGTAGTCCATGGCCCTTATTGCCAGGGCCTCGTTCACCCCGTCCTCGATCATGCTCGTCCTGGCGTCGCGGTACATCTTTTCCACCGGGAATTCCCTGGCCAGGCCGTACCCGCCCATGATCTGTATGGCCTCGCTGGCGACGGAGGTGGCGGTCTCCGTGGAGAGGCACTTGGCCGCAACGGCATGCACCACCGAGGGCGCGAGCGGGTTCCTGAAATTGTACAACGCCATCCTGCGGGCATTGGCCCGCGCGGCTTCCACCTTTTCGAACATCTTCATGAGCTTGAGCTTGACGGGCGCGTGCTCGATGATGGGCACCCCGCCCTGGACCCTTTGGCGCGCATAGGCGAGGGCCTCGTCAAAGGCCGCCTTTGCGAGACCGGCGAACACGACGGCCATGCCGCCATTCACCGTGGCCAGGCCCTGGCCGCCGGATACGTTGATGATGTCCGGATACGGGACGACCATGTACCCCCTGGGCAGCCGGACCTCCTCGAAGATCAGCGAGCCCTGGTTCAGCGGCCGCTGTCCCATCTTGTCCAGGGGTCTGCCCCGGGAGATGCCCGGTAGGTCCAGCGGAACGATGGCCAGGCCCTGCCCCTGCATGCCCCGGGAGGGGTCCAGCGAGACGTGGAGGAGTGCGTGCGTGGCAATGGTGCCGTTACTCACCCACGCCGACTTCTCGCCGTTGACGATGTATTCGTCCCCCCTGAGCACCGCCTTCACCGAGGGTCTGCACCGGGGGTCGCTCCCGCCCAGGCTCCAGTCCGTTCCATGGTCGGGCTCGGTGATGGCCCAGCAGCCGATGAGCATCCCTTCTCTGTCCGCGCAGAAATCCCTTGCCAGCTGCTGCATGGCGGGCGTGGGGAACAGGGCCGCGAAGTTGAAGGGCATGCATGACACCCCCATGCTGATGGCGAGGCCGGCATCCGCGTAACCGAGCTGCTCGGCGATGAGGATGGAGGCCAAGGGGTCGTTCTCCCCTGCCATGCCGCCGCACGTCCTGGGGATCTGCAGGGTGTGGAGGCCGAGCTCCCGGAAGCCCCTGAACACGTCCCAGAGGACCGAGCCATCCGCGATGACGTCGGCCGGATCTGCCAGCCGGTCCAGGGCGATGCCCGCAGGCCGCATCACGTTCATGGCGAACTTCCTCACTTCGGAGAGCATGGCCTCGGTCCCGGGGCTGATGTCCAGGTCGATGTCACGGTATGTCATGGGTTGTACCTCTCTCTAACCTGAGGCTTTTCCCGCTGCGCCCGGATCACTTCATGTCCCACTTCAGGAAGGCATGGGGCAGGAACTGCATGAGGTCCGCCTCGGCCACGACCCTGCCGCCCAGCATGGAGTTGTCACCCCTGGTGTACACGGCGCCGAGCATCCGCACGACCTCCAGTTCTGACCACGGGTCGTAGGCCGAGTCCCTGAGGATGACCTCCGCCTCGCCGTAGACCTTCTCCTTGGGCCTGAAGAGCGTCTCCTGGCGGACGAGCCTGGGGTTGTAGTCCATGGAGCCGGGCTCGGGCGCCGGGAAGTACTTGAAGTTGTAGCCGATACCCTTCATGCTTCCGTCGGGCTCGTACAGGCCTTCGAGCATCTCCTTCACGGCCGGCTCGTTCGTCTTCCCCGTGAGCCGGGCACTGACCTCCATGAACCTGACGCCGCGGCGCTCGGTCCATCCGTGCACCTTCTCGCCCCTGCGCTCGAAATGGATCTCAGCCATCTTCTTCGGGTATCCGAAGACCTCCCGGCCCCCGGCCATGGCGATGTCGCTGGTCACGGGCATGGACAGGCAGTACCCACCCTCCTCACCCTGGAAGGTCGCGCGCACGAACAGGGCGCTCTCGTGGTAGGTGACGTCGAAATTGGTGGCCGGGTACCATGCCACGAAGGCCATGGCAATGGGCATGGGGGCGGGCTCCAGCGGGGCGGGGAGCAGGCGCCTGACGATCTCCGGTCTGGTCTCCCAGAAGACGAGGAGCATCTGGGCGTCGTAGAAGTCGGTGGTGGCCTTCACGTTGGCCATGATCTCATCAAAGGTTTTCACGAATCCCATGGACATGTCCTCCCAGTGTCAGAGTGGCAGGTGCCGTTCACGGCGCCTGCGGGAATGATATGACAGGACCGAATTAATTCCGGATAAAAGCCTCATTAAACCGCATGGAACATCAGAAAGGCCGGCCGTGTCCTCTCCGGGGCACCCTCGAGCGGAACCCTCACTCCCCGGGGAACTCGTCCTCATGCCGGTGGGTGTACTCGCCGCCCACGTGGACATGGGTGTGGGTGTGGGGGGTGATGCGTTTTGCCTCCTCCATGCGGCCGTTCGCGAAGGTGTAGAAGACCCGTGCCATCCGCGAGAGGAAATCCATCTCGTGGGAGGTGATGATGAGCGTCATGTCGATGCCGTCAAGGATCTCCACGAGCCGGTTCTTGGTGGCACGGTCAAGACCGGCCGTGGGCTCGTCCAGGATAAGCACCTCAGGGCCCATGGCCAGGACGCACGCCAAGGCCACGAGCTTCTTCTCCCCGTGGGAGAGCTTGTGGCTCACCCTCCCCTCGAAGTCTCCGATGCCCAGGGTGGACAGCGTGCGCCTCGCCGCCGCCCTGGCCTCGGCAGGGGACCTGCCCAGGTTGAGCGGCCCGAAGGCCACGTCCTCCAGGACCGTGGGGCAGAAGAGCTGGTCGTCGGAGTTCTGGAACACGAACCCGATCCTGGCGCGCACCTCCCGGAAATCCTGCTCCCGCTGTACCGGGGCACCGAAGACCGTAATCCGGCCGGATGCGGGCCTGATGAGGCCCATGATGAGGTGGAACAGCGTGGTCTTGCCGCTCCCGTTGGGACCGATGATTCCCACCCGCTCTGACCTGTCCACCTTGAAGCTGACACGGTCGAGGACCACGGGTCCTCCCGGGTAGGCGTAGGTGACATCGGTCATCTGGATGATCCGCTCATGCGTCCGCATACACGATCCCTGCAAGAACCAGACAGAGCACGACCAGGCACAGGACATCCAGCCTCGAGAACCGCGCCTCGTCCATGCGGGGGAACCTCCCCGTGAAGCCCCGGCAGAGCATGGCTGCGTGTATCCGCTGGGACCGCTCGAAGCTGTTCACCAGGAGCATGCCCACCAGGTAGGCGTAGCTCCGATAGGTGTGGATGCTGGTGGAGGGCCGGAAGCACCGCACCTTCATGGCATTGACGAGCCGGCCATACTCGCCCGCGATATCGCCCAGGTATCGGTAAGTGAGGAAGAACAGGTAGGTGATCTTGTCCGGGACCCCGAGTCCGCTCATGGCATGGGCCATGGCAGTGACGGGCGTGGATGCCGTGAATGCCAGCAGGGCGAGCATGAGGGCATTGGCCCTCATGGTGACTGCGAACATATATGCTGTCCCCTCCCGGCTCACGCTCAGACCACCGATCCCGAAAACCCTTTCCCCGGGCATGCTCCAGGGGACAAAGAACCAGAGAAACGCCAGAAAGAGATTGAAGGCGAACAGGTGCCGCAGCAGGGCCCTGACAGGCGGCCGTGCAAGGGCTGCGAAGAGGAGAGACAGCCCCAGGGCGAGCCCCAGCGCCTGCGGAGTCGTGAGCATGGCCGTTACGACGGAGAAACCCGCCACACCCAGAAGCCTCGTGCGTGCATCCAGCACGTCGAGCGGGGAACTCCCGGATGAGCCGTTCTCGAGATCCATCAGGCCCCGCTTCCCCTGCGCACCTTGAAATACAGGATAATTCCCATGATCCCCGCAATATAGCCGATGCCGCCGATGATGTCCGGCAGCGATGTCTTTTCCTGTTTGAGGAGGGCCAGTTCACGGTGGATAGGGCAGAGCTTCCTGTCGAGCTCTTCGGAGAGTATGACCCGTACCCGGTCTTCCCCGACGGCGGGCATGTCGACATTGCCCCCGGGGCCGGGTTCAGGGATCTCTGCGGGCGGTCGTGGCGGGGATTTTGCGGCGACTGCGGTTACAGCGTCGCCTTTGCCTGTCTCTTCTGACGGCTTGCTCCGCAGGGCAGGGGCAGTCTCCCCTGACGGCCCTTTTTTCTCCAGGTCAACGACACACTCTGCGCGATGCCCCATGGACCCGGTGAGCACGACGTGTATCTCCGGCACATCGGGCGCAGGGAACGTGAACGCCCCCTGTACGTCCGTCTTGCCCTCGAGGATCTTGCGCCCGTCCCTGCTGAAGACCTCGACCTGGGAATTCCCTGCCTTCTTCCCATCGGCAAAATACCCCTCCAGGTGTACCCGGTCGCCTTCAAGATACCCGAAGACCATGATCTTGTGCGCGTGCGCCGGCATGCTCACGCCAAGTACGGCAAGCATCCCCAGGAGCATCCATGCCCGGATCAATATGATTCTCTCCATATGCCTATCCCTCCATGATCTCCGGTTTCACCTTTTTCAGAAAGACGAGCACGAATGCGGTGAACATACCCTCTATGACCATCACGGGAATGTGTGCCAGAAACACCACCTTTGCGGTTATGAGGTAGGCCTTCTGGGTGAGGACCAGGGTCCCCGCCACGGCTGCGAGGCTCAGCATGATCGAGATGAATCCGCAGGCAAACCCCGCGACAGCGGTCTTCTTCACTTCTTCCGAGCGGATCATGCCCCTGAACAGCGTGGAACAGATGATTGCAGGCAAGGCCATGTTCACGGTGTTGACGCCCAGGGTGGTGAAACCCCCGAACTGGAACATGAGCCCCTGCAGCAGCAGGGCGATCATGATGGCGGGAAAGGCTGTCCACCCGAGGAGCAGCCCCATGAGGCCGTTGAGCACGAGATGGACACTCGTGGGGCCGATGGGTACATGGATGAGCGACGCCACGAAGAAGGTGGACGAGAGCACCCCCACCGTGGGGATGTCCCTGGCGTCCATCCTCTTGAGGCCGTACGCCACGCCCATGGCGGCAAGCCCGAACCCCGCGGCGAGCACGGGCGGGGAGCAGATGCCTTCGGAGATGTGCATATGCTACTGCAAGTCGTGGAATCTCACCCAGAGCACGGCGCCGAGCTCCACGTCCTTGTCGTTGATCTTCTTCTCCGATGCGTTCAGGGCCGCGAACCCCCACCAGCCGGCCTTCGGAGCGGCGTAGGTGAACACGCCGTTTGCATCGGTTTTGACCACCTGGGTGATGAAGCTGTCCGCCGGGGCCCTGTACCTGTTCTTCTCGTTGTAGAGCTCCACCTCGACATCGCAGTTCGGCACGGGCTTCCCGTCGAGTTTCACCACGCCCTGGAACACGTTGC
>CAZNGL010000093.1:0-11366 GCA_964572405.1 uncultured Bacteriovoracaceae bacterium | reverse complement strand
GGCGGGCTGGCCATCGCCACCGTGGGCGCGTGCGCCTTCTTCGCCTCCATCTGCGGGTCCACCAACGCCACGGCAGCCACCATGGGCTCCGCCACGCTTCCCGAGATGAAGCGGTACAACTACCACCCCGAGCTGGCAACCGGCGTTGTGGCCTCTTCCGGCAGCCTGGGAATCCTCATCCCGCCCAGCGTGATCTTCATCGTGTACGGCATCCTCACCGAGCAGTCCATCGGCAAGCTCTTCATAGCCGGGATCCTGCCCGGCATCATCCTGACCATGTTCTTCATCGCGGCCGTGCTCATCTGGGTGACCATGAGACCCGAGCTTGGACCCAAGGGACCCAGATTCTCCTTCAGGGAGAAGGTGGCATCGCTGACCGGGGTTTCCGAGACGCTCATCATCTTCGTGCTCGTCATGGGCGGTCTCTTCATCGGCTTCTTCACGCCTACCGAGGCAGGCGCCATGGGGGCCTTCTTCACCATCGTCATAGCGGTCACGCGCAGGCAGCTCACCTGGAAGGGCTTCCTGCAGGCCTTGTCCGAGACCACGCGCATCACCTGCATGATCATGGTCATCGTGGCGGGAGCCACCATCTTCGGACACTTCCTGGCGGTCTCGCGCATCCCCTACGACATCGCGGGGTGGATCTCCGGCTTCGACCTGCCGGCCTGGGTCATCATGAGCTTCATCATCCTCGGGTACCTCGTGGGGGGGTGCTTCCTGGACGCCCTGGCGCTCATCATGCTCACCATCCCCATCTTCTACCCGGTGGTCATGAAGCTGGGCTTTGATCCCATCTGGTTCGGCGTGATCATCGTCATCGTGACCCAGATCGGCGTGGTGACGCCGCCCGTGGGGGTGAACTGCTACGTGGTGAGCGGGGTGGCCCGCGACGTGCCGCTGCATGTGATCTTCAAGGGGTGCGTGCCGTTCATCATCGCCATGATCATCCTCACCTTCCTGCTCATCCCGTTTCCGGGCCTGGCCACGTTCCTGCCGAGCCTGATCAGGTAGGGACGCGGCGTTCTGCCGTGATGAGCTCGGTGTGCCTGAACAGGCAAAACGGAAAGGAAAGCCCGGAGGTCAGTACTTCATGTAGTGGAACGGTTCGATGGTGGCCAGGGCCTCGGGGGTGAGCGTCTTGAACTTGTGCTCCCTGAGGATCTTCTGGGTGCCGTCGATGTCCGAAACCTCCACCACGAAGACCGCGGTCTTGTTGCTCTCCAGGACGAAGCCGTAGGCGTTCTCGATATTGATCCGCTCCCTGGCCAGGAGCTGCACGAGCCTGTCCATGCCGCCCGGCCTGTCGTCGATGACCACGGCGATGATCTCCTTCAGGCTGGCCTGGATACCCTCTCTGTCCAGGAGCTTCAGGGCCAGCTTCGGGTCGTCCACCAGGATGTTGAGGAAGCCCTTCTCCCCGAAGGAGGAGATGGTGATGGCGCGGATGTTGATCTTCTCCCGGGAGAGGATTCCCGAGACCTGGGCGAGCCTGCCAGGTCTGTTCTCCACCGGTACGGTCAGTTGGTATGCTGTCATGCCTGTCTGCTCCCTATGGGCTAGATTGCCTCTCCATAACGTGTATCAGGTGAATTGTATGGTTCCGCCCCGGGATGTCAAGGGGGTTCTGACGGTGCGTACACCCCAGAGGGGGCCTGGAGAGGCCATGCCGCCCGCTCACCTCGGCTGACGCCTGCATGCGGAGATGAAGCAGTGCTCGTCCCGCCATTCCTCCCACGTGTCCTTGTCCTCGTCTGACCGCTGCGGGGGCTTGCGGTCCACGGAGAAGCCGTTGGAGCCGCCGTCCCAGTCGTGGGCCAGGGCGAAGCGGCCGGATCCCGGCAGCAGGTACTCGGTGACCGGGCCCGGGTAGTCGTAGGGCAGTTCGTCGAAGAGGATGATGAGGGCGGAGCGGCTCACGTTGCCGATGGTGCCCTCGGCGTCCACGACATGCCCGCCGAAGACCTCCTGCCCATCCTCGGGCTCGTCCGGGTAGATGAGAGTGGTGTTGCCTGCCGGCAGGTCTTCATAGCTCCACGTCATGGGCGGGATGGACGGATTGACTGGCACGATGGCTACTTTGAGGAGGTGGATATTGTCATCGATGTCCCGGGCATAATAGTAATAGGCCGAGTAGAGTTCGAACTGGAACAGGGTCGCCCCGTCCGTTTCCAGGAAGGTGGGGAGATCCCCCTGCTCGAAGATCACCGAGCATGCCACGCCGCCCACACGGCCCTGCTGCTTGTAGTTCCTTATGACATCGTAGCCGGCAAAGGACCCGTATCCGTAGGTCTGGAAGTTGAAGTCCACCGTCCGGACATAATTACTGAAGTACCGGTTGAATGAGAGCATGGCGCTGTCCTGGATGTCCGGCGCCGCCACGATGGTGTCGGAGAACTGGTAGCCGTTCAGCGTCACAATGCCTGCGCCCGCGTTCAGGCCGGGAAGCATCAGTGCCAGCACGAGCAGCGCCGTATGCAGGATGCCCGCGGGATAGTGTCTGTGCGTTTTGCTCATATCAACCCCGTATACTATCATTCATGAATTCTTACAAATAGATAAATCAATGGACATCGGCGGTGTGGTCAAGGGGGAGGGTCCCTGATTTCCGTTCCCGCAGTACCATTGACAGGAGAAGAGCTTGTGGGATAGAGTCTGTGACTTGAAAATGTCAGGAGGAATGCATGGATTACAAGGAAACGCTGTGTCTGCCGAACACCGAATTCCCCATGAAGGCCAAGCTTGTCCAGAAGGAGCCCGAGACGCTCAAGCGCTGGGAGACCGAGGGGCTCTACCATTCTATTATCGAGGCATCCGCCGGCAGGGACAAGTTCATTCTCCATGACGGGCCGCCGTACGCCAACGGCCACATCCACCTGGGAACCGCGCTGAACAAGATCCTGAAGGACATCATCGTGAAGTCGCTGTTCATGATGGGCTACGACACCTGCTACCTCCCCGGGTGGGACTGCCACGGGCTGCCCATCGAGCATCAGGTGGAGATCTCCATGGGCGAGAAGATCAGCGGCATGAGCAAGGCCGAGATCCGCTCCCACTGCAGGAAATACGCGGAGAAGTTCCTGGACATCCAGCGCAGCGAGTTCAAGCGCCTGGGCGTGCTGGGCCTGTGGGACGAACCGTACATCACCATGTCATACGGGTACGAGGCAACCATCGTGCGCGAGCTGGGCACCTTCATCGGCAACGGCTCGCTGTACAAGGCCCGCAAGCCCGTGTACTGGTGCGCCACCTGCCAGACCGCCCTGGCCGAGGCCGAGGTGGAGTACAACGACCAGACTACGCCGGCCATCTTCGTGCGGTTCAAGATGATCTCCGACATCTCGGAGCGAGTTCCCGAGCTCGCACAGTACAGGGACGACGCGCACGTGGTCATCTGGACCACCACGCCCTGGACCATACCTGCCAACCTGGCCGTGGCGTTCCACCCGGACCTGGAGTACGCGGCAGTGAAGACTGAACAGTACGGCGTGCTCGTCATGGCCAAGGACCTGGTGTACGCGGTCATGCCCCAGATCGGAGTCAGAGATCACGAGGTCGTGGCCACCTTCAAGGGCGGCCTTATGGAACACCTCAAGGCGCGTCACCCGCTCTATGACCGGGAGTCGCTCCTCATCCTGGCGCCGTTCGTCACCCTGGATGCCGGCTCGGGCTGCGTGCACATCGCGCCGGGCCATGGCGAGGAGGACTACGAGATCGGCAAGGTCTACGGGCTCGACATCTATGCGCCCGTGGACAACGAAGGCAGGTTCACGAACGACGTGGCCGAGTTCGCGGGAAAATTCGTGTTCGACGCCAACGAGGACGTGAACAGGGCGCTGAAGAGGGAAGGGGCGCTGCTCGCGGCGGACAAGTACGAGCATTCGTACCCTTACTGCTGGCGGTGCAAGCAGGCCATCATCTTCCGCTCCACCAACCAGTGGTTCATCTCCATGGAGCATGCGGACCTGCGCAAGAAGGCCCTCCAGTCCATCCAGGACGTGCGCTGGATCCCCTCCTGGGGCAGGGAGCGTATTTACGGCATGGTGGAGAACCGGCCGGACTGGTGCATTTCGCGCCAGAGGGCCTGGGGCGTGCCCATCCCGGTGTTCAACTGCAAGGACTGCGGCGAGGTCCTGGCGAGCCAGGCCGTGGCAGAGCATGTGGCAAAGCTCTTCGAGAAGGAGGGGGCGGACGCCTGGTTTACCCACCCGGAGAAGGACCTGCTCCCAGAGGGCACGAAGTGCCCGAAGTGCTCGGGTATGAACTTGGTCAAGGAGGAGGATATCGTGGACGTGTGGTTCGACTCGGGCGTGAGCTACGCGGCCGTGTGCGAGAAGGATCCGCGGCTCGGCGTGCCGGTGGACATGTACCTCGAGGGCTCGGACCAGCACCGGGGCTGGTTCCACAGCACCCTGCTCGCCTCCGTGGGAACGAGGGGTCGAGCGCCCTACAGGACCGTACTTACCCACGGCTTCGTGGTGGACGGCGAGGGACGCAAGATGTCCAAGTCCTTGGGGAACACCATTGCGCCCCAGGAGATCATCGACAAGTACGGCGCCGAGATCCTGAGGCTGTGGGTGAGCGCCCAGGACTTCCGGAACGACATCCGCATATCGAACGAGATCGTGGAGCGCCTGGTGGAGACCTACCGCCGCATCCGCAACACGGCGCGCTTCATGCTGGGCAACCTGACTGGGTTCAACCCGGACACGGACATGGTGGCGTATAAGGACATGCTGGAGATGGACCGCTATGCCCTGCATGTCACCCAGGACCTCATCGAGAGGGTGCGCAGGGCCTACGAGGAGTTCGAGCCTTATGTCATCTACCAGCTCGTGCACAACTTCTGCGTGGTGGACATGAGCTCCTTCTACCTGGACGTGCTCAAGGACCGGCTCTACGTATACAGGGCCCATTCCCGGGAGCGGAAGTCCGCCCAGAGCGCCCTGTTCAGGATCGTGAGGGACCTTACCAGGCTCCTGGCCCCCATCCTGGCCTTCACGGCCGAGGAGATCTGGGACTTCATCCCGGCCTTTGCCGGCAAGGAGAAAAGCGTCCACCTGAGCGCCATGCCCGTCTCCGACGCATCGCTCAGGGACGAGGCGCTCAGGGAGAAGTGGGGCCGCATCCTGGCGCTCAGGCAGGAGGTGTCAAAGGTGCTGGAAGGGGCCCGCAGGGACAAGGTCATCGGCCACCCCCTGGACGCTGAGGTGAAGCTCTCTGCAGACGGCGAGACGTACGAATTCCTCAAGTCCGTGGAGCCCTTCCTGGAGGACGTGTTCATCTGCTCCAAGGTGGAGGTCTCCAAAGGAGACGGGCCGTACGTGGAGAGCGAGAACTTCGCGAAGCTCGGCATCGTCGCCGCCAAGGCGGCGGGCGCCAAGTGTCCGAGGTGCTGGCATTACCGGGAGGACGTCGGGAAGAGCGAAAAGCACCCGGAGATCTGCGCGCGGTGCGCCGAGCAGCTGGCCTAGGCTGCCACGAACTCAGCCGCGCACTCTTACGAGCGCCTTCCCGTACTGCAGGAGCACCATGCCCGGGATGATCAGGAAGCTCACCGCCTGCGGCAACGCACGGTCCGACGCAGCGGCCGAGATGAAACAGCCGTCGTCGCAGTCCCAGCCCTCACCGCAGTCGCCGTGATAACAGCCTGAGCCGTCCTCGTAGAAGAAGGACCGCGTGGCATCCTGGTAGTATGTTCCCGGGGAGTCGTTCACGTCGTCATCGATCTCCCGGAACGGCCTGCCTTGCCCATCATAGGTGTAGAGGCTGATGTAGTCGATGAGGCCGTCGTCTTCGTAATCCTCTTCCTGGCGCTGAATGTTCCCGGCGGCGTCGTAGTGGTAATACGTTGCCTGGTCGTCCCAGCGGGGATTGCTGGAGGAGTGGATCGCCCGGATCACCTTTCCATGGTGATCATAGAAGTATTCCGTGACCTCGTCGATGTTCCCGTCGAGTTCGTAGTCGCTGTCCCTCAGCACGAGCCTCCCCGCAGTATCGTAATAGTAGTAGGCGGCGGCATCGTCCCTGCCGTCGGCGTCATAGTCCATGCACAGACGGAACAGCATGCCCGAGGAATCGTAGTCGTAAAAATACACCTCATCCACGGTTCCATCGTCATCGTAGTCCCAGTCCTCATATTCAAGCCTTCCGTACGCATCGTAATAGTAATCCATGCTGTCCAGGGAGTAGTCCGTTTCCCAGAGTTCCCTGACGAGCCTGCCGTGGTGGTCGTAGGAGCAGTACACGATTTCATCCACGAGGCCGTCGCTGCCCAGGTCCGTCTCCACCTGGGACCATCCCCACTCCGACTGCATCTCGATTCTCCGGTCCGGGGTCATCGCCGGAAACCAGCCCACCAGGAACATCCACGATAGTACGGATATGGCAATGCTCACGTGCTTCGCCATGGCATCCTCCAGGGCTTCATCGAGACTGACGGGGCGGTCGCTGCTGCATCTGCCCGTGGTGCTGCCGGGGGCCCCGGAGTTGTGTCTGCCGCTGATATCTCCGGACCTCGGGCCGCTGCTGATACTGCTCCTGCCGGTGCTGTCTCAGCTCCTGTCTCTGCTGGGGCGGCCGCGGGTGACAGCTGTGCACGCCCCACGGACCCTGCCTCTCCCACTGACGTTCCCTGTGCCAGTCCTGCCAGTACCGCCGCAGGTGCTGGTGGGGGATCCTCACATAGTTCCACCGGTGCCCGTACCAGACGCGGTCTCTGTAGTATGTCCTCCAGCACGGATCCACGTCATAGTAGAAGATCGGGACATGGCCGTAGAAGGCCCAGCCCCGGTCGTAATACCGCGAGCAGAACCAGTGGCCTCCCCAGGGGCGCCACCACCACCCGTTCCAGAAGAACAGCTCCACGTCGATATCGGGGACAACGTACACGTCATCGGTTTCAGGGACCACGATGACCTCAGGTGGCGCCTGAAAGACTATGGGGGGCGGCAGGGTGATGTCGATGCTTATCTGTGCGCCCGCATGTGCCGGGACAGGAACGCCGAGGACCAGCGCCGAAAGGATCGTGCCCGCGAGCAGCTTTCTCATGTCTCCTCCAATCCCTTTGTTTTGACTCATATGACGTTCGGAACGCCTGTATTGTCTACACAGGGCAGTGAGCGGGCGGGGAACGTGGAATGGATAGGGGATCAGCCTTCCGGCACCTGCGTCAGAACCTGAACCTGACGCCCACGGATGCCGTTGTTCCGCCAGAATCGAGGCCGTACAGGGAGGCATCGTAGGGGTCCCGGTCGATGTCCGTGTACTTCAGCTCCATGGTCAGGGCCATGGCCGGGTTCATCTTTATGTCTGTGCCGATGAGGGTGTGGTATCCGAGACTCGTGTCATCAAAGTCGTTGTCGTCGTTGTACCCGTCATCGAACTCGATGTCTGAAAAGTACAGGCCAAGTCCCACTCCTGCAAAAAGGTCGACGTTTTGGGAAAGGGGGACGATGAACCTGGCGGTGACAGGTATGCCGAGCGTGGTCACGTACGCATCCCCGACATAATCATACTCATAGTAGGCGTAGCCCTCATCGAGGTTGGCGGCCGTGTAGTCGAGGCCGATCTCGAGGGCGAAGTTCCTGTTGAAGTTGCTGCCGATGGCACCCCCGATGGCGACACCGTCGTCGAGGAGACCTGGATCGTCATCCGGCATGAACAGCCCGAGCCTGAGCGTTGCGTAGCCGTTCGAGTATGCCTCACCCGTAGAGCATTCCCTGCCGTAAGAATCCCTTGGGTACCTGGTGTTCTTTGCCAACGCCGTTGCCGGCAGGACCATGATCGTCAGGATTGAGAAGAGAACAACGATTCTTTTCATTTCATGCTCCTTCCTTGTGCCGTCTTGTGCACATGTCCGTATCCCTTGTTCCGTATGACGCATGGGGGATGAGTGTTGTCTACAAGCCTGAAGGGCAGGGACTTTGATCGACTGACAAGAATGGTGCAGTATCGATGTTTTTACTGAGCAGTTAGAACCGATGCTTCTTTTGCGTTATCATCAGTTGCCTAGTTGAAATGTTGAGTACACATCTATTGAAGAAATCTTCACCTTGGGCAAACCGGCGATAGTGGCACGGGATCAACTGTCTCGAAAATCTTAGGGGAAGATAGAGAAAGGGTGAGGCATCATATCACCCCACCCTTTTTCATGAATTATATTGACTTATAATCAAAAACTCGCATCGACAGCCTTGATTATATCAACGAAAGCAGCTGTTGTGGGTCTCAAGGTTTCCACCAGCACGGTATTGGGAGTATCAGCACTTGTGAACTGAGGGGCATTTTCTGCAATATGCCCAACAAAAGGAATACCTGATGCCATCCACTTCAATGCTTCTCCATGGGCATAATGCACGAGTGAAGCCCTATCAAGCTGATATTTCACCATTGCAGTGGAGGCGCTATTGATAAGAAATGGACCTGATGATGGTAGCATGGCGTTCATAAGGATTCCCCTTGGAGAAGCCAACCCGGTGGAGACATATTTCCCATCTATGATCTTGAACTGCTTTGCAATCATTTCGATGGGGAAGGCGCATTTGATCTTACCATCTTGGAGAAGTTCGTATTCATAACTGTCGTAAGCACCCCAAGCAGCCTTCTTGCCGAAATGACTTCCGAGAGCACAGAATACGATCGAATAATTTCTTGTCGTCGCTGGGAACTGCGAGAAATATTTCGCTATCGCCAGCACGACAGATGTCCCCGATCCCTCATTGCATGCCCATCCATCATGATGCGTTTCAACGACAATGAAACGGTCAGCCTCAGTTCCATAGTTCTTCCCGGGTATAGTCCCATACACGTTGTAAACCTCTCCGGACCCATTAGACCCCGTTAACGTCAGAGTTGCCTCGGCCGGACCCGATGCTATGAGACTTCTCAGATATGCACCTTCTACCGGACTCACAGAGACACCCGGGATAGAGCCATCGAAATAGTAGTGAAGGAACTGATTATTGTTATTCACAGTGAAGGTTAGAATGGCTACATAACCAACAGCACCACGATCTCTTGCCTTATCGTATGAGTTGAAATTGATTGGCGGCCAGTTCTCCATTACATTGTCGCCATCCAACGTATTGTCGGGGTCATACCGAAAGATTGTCGCAGGGAGAAAAGCTGATGTTGGCGTGGGTAGAGCGAAGATATCCACCACAACTATCTTACCTGCTACACCACCGGGCACCGCATCAAATTCCGCATCTGATCCTGTTCCCACATACACCATAGGAGCTGTTATGCCCTGAGGAGATGTGAATCCCACATAACGCAAGAAATAACAGGGCATATCGTTGCCATTAACTTCCAGTTTCCATGTGTCTGGAAAACTGAACGATGCCGGAACTGGCTCAAGAAAGGTGTTCTCCAAACCAAATTCCTGGAATTTGTTAAGGACATAGTCCGTCCCAGCAAGATCTGCGGCCGTCCCGGGCATACGGTAGCCATATTCACCTTGCATACCGATCTTCCACAGGTCCTTGATCCATCCATACATCTCTCCATTTGACGGCAGATATTTTGCCATCCGACCATATTCAATATCATTGTCACCAGCAACTGACTTGGTAATAGAAAACGGGATCATTAGTGAAAGTGATAGGACAACCATTAGAAGCATTACCTTTGTTTTCATAGAACTCCTCCTGATTTTTTAATTGGAGAGACTTTCATCTACTGACGCTGTGTAATGTAAACCGTCCCGTGAGGCAGATATTTATCTGAGGTGAGTATCATCGGCTGTGCTGTGGTTTGAATATGATCTAATGATAATGTCGGGAGCCACTAAGTCAATGATACCTTATCAGGGTATCGACTCGCTTTATATATCCCCATGCTAATCCGAGTTTCTTGGAGCAAAGATTTCAGCGATAACTGTTCAGTCTCGCAGCATCTGAGCAACCGAAGATAATGCACCATAATCGTTCGGTGTATTTGAATACCACCCACCAGAGATACTAACTCATATGATTGCTTTGCCCGGACCGATGATTCCTTTGAGATCGTGACGGTTTTGTGAAGCTTGAAAACCGATGATCTACTTATGAAATCTATCTATCTGATGTACAAGACGGGCGAGGCCAGCCAAGGTCTCGCCCCTTCATCAAGAGATCAGCAATAGAGGTTATCAATCCACCTGGAGGCCTCCTTGTCACTGATCTTACCAAGATACCTCTGGGTAGTTGAGAGGTTTGCATGCCGCAAGATTACCTTGCTCACAATCTCAATAGGGACTCCTGATCGTGAAGCATAAGTTGCTGCATATCTCCTCAGATCATGCGGCCTGAGAGCAACTCCAACCAATCTACCTGCTTTCTGAACCATAGCATGGGCCGCCACATACTTGATGGGGAAGATGTGTTTATCTGATTCTATCTCCTTCTGCTGGATGTATTCCTTCAGCCTCTCGGCGATCTTCTGGGGAATGTACACCGCCTCCTGTTCCTTTCCGCTTTTGGGATCTCTCAGGATCAGCTTCTGATCGATGATATCCTGGGGTTTCAATTTCAATACCTCGCTCACCCTCATTCCTCCCCTTGCCATGAGTTCCAGCATCAGCCGGTTTCGAGGATTTGTGGTCCTGAAGATCAACTCGTCCACCACCTCCTTGTCGAGAATATTCCACTGCGTCAACTCGGGGGGCTTAAAGATTCTCTTGAACATAGGTGCCTCACAGGGGTTCAGGAAGGTTTGATCCAGGTTATTCCTGATGAAGTTGAAGAATGCCCTGAGGTAGGCATAGCGGGAACTCCTTGTTCCCTGCCTGGTCCCAATGCACACGTGATTCATGAATTCCAGCACCTCTTCATGGGAGAGAGAACTTATGTCTCTGACCCCGAACTGTTCTCTGAACTTACTCAAGATGAACTCGTAGGACCTGAGGGTATGGGGTTTGGAATGGGCCTTGTGGTACTGCATGCAAACATCGATACCTTGAGATACGAGCATGATTCACCTCCTGGTTTTGACTTTATGCAGGAAAGATATCTTCACATGAGCTTCAGGAAACCATACTCTTTGATCTTGCATCAATATAGCATATTTGATATATTCCCTGTGTGGATTGGACGATAGTCTATTACAGTGAGGCATTGCAGGAAGAGATTCTTGCCATGCCGGCCGGCTTTCTTGGCCGTTATCTCAGATATACAGACAGGATGGAGGTGTATGGCCCGGACCTGGGTATGCCACATACCCGTGCGATGGTTGACGGATTGTTTGAATTGAGGCTCAAGGCACCCGAAGGTATTGCCCGGGTATTGTACTGCACCCTTGTCGGCAGGAAGATTATGGTACTGCACCAATTTGTCAATGCCGACGAAGTTTGTCCCCTTTTTGCCGGAATAATTTGTCCCCTTTAT
>CAZNGL010000092.1:0-11737 GCA_964572405.1 uncultured Bacteriovoracaceae bacterium | reverse complement strand
TCATCTTCACGGGTGCCTTCAGGGTGCTGCGGGAATCCGTGCACATCCTCATGGAAGGGGTGCCCCGCGGCATGGACATAGCCCAGGTTGCCGAGACCATCAGAAGCGTCAAGGGGGTCAGGGACCTGCACCACCTCAACGTGTGGGCCATCTGCTCGCACATCCTCGCACTGTCCGTGCACCTGGACATCGACCCGGACTGCTCGGAAACGGCCCCGGCGATCCTCAGGGAGATCGAACGCGTCCTGCTGGAGAAGTACCGCATTTCACACACAACGCTGCAGATCGAGTGCACCACGTGTGCAAACGGCCCCGTGATAAAGGAATTCAACCATGTTTAGGCAGACCCCTGGCGATACCATGTGTATGAACTTTACTCTTACATCGAAGGAGTAAGCGGCAGGACTTTGTGAGATGAACCTTATGGTTGAGAAGATTATCATCTACGGCACCGACATCTGACCCATTATACATCACCCTGATTATTGTCTCACGCTTAGAGGGGGCCACTATAGTTCGGGCCTCCTCCCAAGGCTGACGAGGAGAGGCCTGAACAGAATATCGAGTTTTAACCAAACCGGCAAACAGGGTACATTTTATTCCGACATAAAGGGGACAAATTATTCCGGCGAAAATGGGACAAAATTCTTCGGCATTGACAATGCCGGCTGGTGCCGTGTCATTGTGGTCATGGACTGCTGGAACAGAGAAGTCATCGGGTACCGTGTCAGCAGGAACCAGAATGCCCAGGTTGCTGTCGGTGCCCTTGAGGATGCTCTGATTCATAGCTTTCACGGGAGAAAGGACACATCCCGTGGGGTCATCCTCAGGAGTGACAACGGCTTGATCTTTTCTTCAAAAGCGTTTTTGCAGTTGGTGAACGCCCATGGCATGAAGACTGAGTACATCACGCCGTATACCCCGGAGCAGAACGGGGTTGTGGAGCGGTTCATGAGGACCATGAAGGAAGAGTGCATCTGGCTTCATTCCTTCTCATCATTCTCAGAGGCAAAGAGGGTAATCGAAGACTGGATCCGGGAGTACAACACCGACCGGCCACATCAGGAGCTCGGCTACCACTCCCCGGTCAGCTACAAGGAAAAATTAGCCGCATGATTGGTATTGATTCCAGGGGGTCATTACACGGGGTCGCATTCGACCCCGGGGAGATACGGGAGGATCGTGAGGCGGCGGATGCGGCGGGAAGACTGGGAAAGAGGATAATCGAACTTGATACGCTGTTTGCCCCTGTTATTATGGAGACAATGGAATGGAAGGCCTGTCAATGCGCGCAGGCGACTCCGGAAAGGAGGAGGTCATGTTTAAAAAGATCCTGTATTGTACGGCCTTTGAAGAATTTTACCTCGACGTCCTTACCTGTCTTCTGGAGTTCAAGGAGTACGGGACCGAGGAGATCATCGTCGCGCACGTCATCAGCTCCCCCCTGTTTCCCAAGGTCCACGAGGGGTATTTCCTGAAGGTCGAGGAGATGCTGCAAAACCTCTTCAACGCAAAGATGGACGAGGCGGTGCAGGTCATCGAGGGTGCGGGAATTCGGGCCGGAAAGCGGATGGAACTCGGCATCCCCTATCAGGAAGTCATCAGGATCGCCCGGGAGGAGAACGTGTCGTTGATCGTTTCGGGCCGCGAAAGGAAGGGCATTCTGGGAGAAGCGCTCACCGGGTCCGTTACGGACCAGATCGTACACCACGGCACGGTCCCCGTGTACATACCGAAGCACCCGCTGGTCACCGGCGTCGCCGTACCCAAGGGGGGTCGTCCTTGTGAGAAGCGATTCAGGAGGGTCCTCTATCCCACGGACTGGTCGGACTGCGCGCGGAATGCCCTTGACTACCTCAAGGGACTGAAGGCCATGGGCGTCGGCGAGGTGGTGGTGGCCCACGTCATGAACGAGAAGGCCATGAAGCTCCAGCCCGAGGAAAGGTTTGAAGAGTTCAAACGGATCGACCTGGAAAAGCTGGAAGAAGTGAAGCGGGAGCTCCTCTCGGATGGTTTCGATACCACCACGCATCTGCTCATCGGAGACCCGAGGGGCGAGCTCATCAAGCTGGCACGTCAGGAGGATGTGTCTGTCGTTGTCATGGGAACTCACGGAAAGGGCAGGCTCGAGGGCCTTCTCTGGGGGTGCGTGTCACGTTACGTCACCGAGTTCAGCGACCGGCCCGTTCTGCTGATCAAGGGCGGACAGTGCGCACCCGGGGATCGGAAATCTTTCTGATCCGGCAAGGCATCCTCATGAACAATGAAGCACATGAAAACGAGGGACCTCATTCAGAAATGGCTCGCGGATGCAGGGGTGGTGATCGGCGGAACGAACCCCTGGGATATTGCAGTACATGACGACCGGCTGTACGGGAGGGTTCTGCGCGACAGGAGCCTGGGGCTCGGCGAGGCGTACATGGCCGGGTGGTGGGACTGTTCCCGGGTGGATGAATTCATATACCGCCTGCTGAGCAGCAGCATCTACGCCAGGATATGGGGCGGCTTGGCTCATCTGCTCCGCGCCATTCCTGCCGTGGTTTTGAATCTCCAGTCGCGGAGGCGTTCCCCCATCATCGCCGAGCGTCACTACGACCTGGACAACGAACTCTTTCTCTCCTTCCTCGATCCGTACAACCAGTACAGTTGCGCCTATTTCGAGGATACGGACGACCTGGAGGCCGCCCAGCTCAACAAGCTCGATCTGATCTGCAGGAAGCTGGGCCTGCGCAAGGGAGACAGCGTGCTGGACATCGGGTGCGGGTGGGGCGGTTTTGCCCGGTATGCCGCAGAGCGGTACGGATGCTCCGTTGTGGGGGTGAACATCTCGAAGGAGCAGAACGCCTATGCCCGGGACTACTGCGCGGGGCTGCCCGTGGAGATCAGGCAATGCGACTACCGGGACATCGAGGGTGCCTTTGACAGGATCGTGTCGGTCGGCATGTTCGAGCACGTGGGCCGAAAGAACTACCGGACGTTCATGGAAAAGGTCCACAAGCTCCTGAAGCAAAGCGGAGTCTTTCTCCTGCACACCATCGGGAACAACGTGTCGAAAAGGACCACGGACCAGTGGATGGACCGGTACATCTTTCCCAACGGGGAGCTGCCGAGCGTGGCCCAGATCGCAAAGGCGGCCGAGGGCCTCTTCGTGATCGAGGACTGGCACAACTTAGGCCCACACTATGACCGGACCCTCATGGCCTGGCACGCCAACTTCATCAATGCCTGGCCGCGCCTCAAAAAGAGGTACGACGAGCGGTTCAGGCGCATGTGGGAGTACTACCTGCTGAGCTGTGCCGGTGCGTTCCGCGCCCGGTTCATCCAGGTCTGGCAGATCGTGATGACCGCTCAGGGCACACCCCAGCCCTCGTGCCGGGTCTGAATATACAATGACAAAATACTTGACAAGAAGAGGTGATACTGCCATCTGATATATAGATAGTCAATATATAAAAGATCATTATAAAAGAGAGCCGACCATGGACCTCACCGACCAGCAGTACTGGAAATCGCTTATCAATATAGGCCTCACCCGGATCCTCGTGCTGAAGGTGCTGTCCCGGGGGCCCAACCATGGGTACGGGATACTGAAGGAGCTGGAGTCGATCACCAGCGGCTGCTGTGTGCCCACCTATGGAACCCTCTACCCTCTCCTGAAGGAGCTGACCCTGAAAGGGTATGCGCTGGTGACCGAGGACCGTCAGCTCAAGGGTGCACAGAAAAGGAAGGTCTATACCCTCACCCCTTCAGGAATGGAGGCCTACCGGGCGGCCCTCGAGGCGTGGCGGTCCTCGGTCCCCTATATCTACCGGGCCATCGAAGACGACGACCTCGTGTTCATCAAGGACATCAGGAGACGTCTTTCAAAACAATAGAGTTCAAGACCACAGCCATGAAAGGGAGTTGATATGTTCGGCCTGAACAATCTCATCACTGCCGGGAAGTTCTTCCTCGTGATAGCAGGGGAGCTCGTGCTCATCTTTATGGTCGTATCCTTCATCATCGGGATCCTCATGGAATATCTCCCGCCGTCCAAGGTGAGGGACATCCTGTCAAACAAGCTCAGCTGGGTTCAGTACCTCCTGGGCTCGGGCCTGGGCGCCATCACCCCCTTCTGCTCCTGCTCGACCGTGCCCCTGACGGCAGGCCTGCTCAAGGGGGGCGTCCCGTTCGGGCCGACCATGGCATTCCTGTTCGCCTCGCCGGTTCTGAACCCGGTCATCATAGCGCTGATTCTGACACTCCTCGGGTATAAGGCTATGGTCGTGTATGTGGTCGTCACCTTCTTCGGTTCCATGACAGCGGCGCTCCTGATGTCGAGACTCGGGATGGAATCACAGGTCAAGCCCCTGCTCCAGGTCCGGACAGCCTGCTGCGGTGGTGATCAGGCACCTGTAGTCAGACCCCTTCAGATCCTGCCTTCGGCAGGCTGCTCCACCCACCAAACAGAGGTGCCGCAAGCCTCATGCTGCGCTGTAAACCTCGATGGGGATGGTGAAAACGGCACGACGCAGACGGCATTCAGGGAAAAAATGAAACGGGCATCGTTGTCCGCCCTCGACACGTTCAAGGGGGTGTTCTGGTACCTTCTCCTCGGTGCGGGCATAGGTGCGTTCATCTACGGCTTTTTCCCGCAGGACCTCGTGGTACGCCTGGCAGGACCCGGCAACCCCTGGTCCATCCCGGTCGCGGCGGTCATGGGGATTCCCATGTACATCCGGGCCGAGACGATCATCCCCATCAGCGCGGCACTTGTAGGGAAGGGTATGGGTATGGGCACGGTCCTCGCCCTCATCATAGGTGGCGCGGGAGCGAGCATCCCGGAGCTGCTCATCCTCGGTTCCATGTTCAGGAAGAAGCTCATCGTCGCCTTTGTAACGAATGTCTTCGTGGTCGCGATCGCGGCAGGGTACCTCGTAGATCTCCTGGTGTACTGAGAATCAAGATTGGCACCTTCATGAGTACTTGACAGGAGAAGAAGATTTCGTGAAATATGCATATAAGCGCAGATAAGCAAATAAATCATCCGGGATAGGACGATGCAGAAAGAGGCTTCCCTGTTCAAGGCACTCTCGGACCAGACACGACTGAGGCTGGTGTCCCTGCTCCTGTTCAACGGAGAGACCTGCGTGTGCAGGCTCGCCCAGGCGCTGAACGAACCGGATTTCAAAATATCGCGCCATCTCGGTATCATGCGGTCCGCCGGAGTCGTCAGGGCAAGGCGTGAAGGCACGTGGATGTATTACAGGATCGTGAAGCCCCACTCGATGTTCGAACAGGCGTGCTTTGAGTTCCTGCGCAAAGGCATGGAGAACAACCATATGCTCAAGAAAGATCTGCAGCGGCTTTCAAAGACCTCGTGCTCGAATCCCAGCCAACACCCCGGGAAGGGTACGTCAAAGAACACATGACCTCACAAGGAGGATCTGTATATGACGGATGCGGCAGGCAAAAGACTTTCGTTGCTGGACCGGTTTCTCACCCTGTGGATCTTCCTGGCCATGGGCTTCGGCATTCTTCTGGGGTACTTCTCGCCAGGGATCACGCAGTTCATCGCTGGCCTCCAGGTGGGCACCACCTCCATCCCCATCGCCATAGGGCTCATCCTCATGATGTACCCGCCTCTGGCAAAGGTGCGCTATGAGGAAATGGGCAAGGTACTCGGACACAAGAGGCTCCTTGGCATCTCGCTCCTGCAGAACTGGGTGGTGGGGCCGGTGGTCATGTTCATTCTGGCAATCATATTCCTGCAGGGTTATCCCGAGTACATGGTCGGAGTCATCCTCGTGGGCCTGGCCCGCTGTATCGCCATGGTCATCGTGTGGAACGAACTGGCAGAAGGCGACCGCGAGCTGGCCGTGGGCCTTGTGGCGTTCAACGCGGTCTTCCAGGTGCTCTTCTACGCGGTGTACATCTTCGTGTTCATCACGGTGGGGCTCAACTGGCTGGGCCTTGCCAAGGGACTGAACGTGGGCATCTCCATCGCTGACGCGGCCAAGACCGTGTTCATTTACCTGGGCATCCCCTTCATCGCCGGGGTGCTCACCCGCTTCGGTCTGCTCAGGATCAAGGGCAGGGACTGGTACGAGAACGTGTTCATCCCCCGGATCAGTCCGCTCACGCTCATCGCGCTGCTCTTCACCATCATCGTCATGTTCTCGCTGAAGGGGCAGTACATCGTGCAGCTGCCGCTTGATGTGGTGCGCGTGGCAATCCCGCTAACCGTCTACTTCTTTTTCATGTGGTTCATCACCTTCTTCGTTGCCTACAGGTTACGCGCGAACTACGCGCAGACCGCCACGGTCGCCTTCACGGCGGCCAGCAACGACTTTGAGCTGGCCATCGCCGTGGCCGTGGCCATCTTCGGCATCCACTCCAACCAGGCCTTTGCCACGGTCATCGGGCCGCTGCTGGAAGTGCCCGTGCTCATCAGCCTGGTGAACGTTTCCATGTGGCTGCGGAAGAAGTACTTCCCCCACGCGGTCCAGACGGAAGACGGGATCTGCTACCTCAGCTGCAAGTGACGCCAGGATGCCCGGCAGAAGGCTCTGCCGGGAGCGGGGAAAGCGTTGCCCGCCCTGCCGTCACTTGAGGCCGAGGAGTGCGTCGGTGATTTCCTTGATCTCGCCCCGTTCCCGGGCGAGGGTGCCCTCGGCCAGGGCATTGTGCTCCTCGATGACACGGTTGAGCCTAGCGATGGCCGGGCCTTTCTCCTTTTCCGGCAGGCCGGCGATGGTGTCCTTGGACTCCTCGATGAATTTCTGGAGCCGGTCGAGCTCCTCAAGGGTGGCCATGTGGCGAGGCGCGATGTCGAGATAGCGCTGAAGCACATCTGAAAACCTGACCAGGAAATCCTGGTCGGTGGGGTCCTGGACATCGTTCCTGAGCATGATGCTGGAGAGCCGGGCCCTGTCCGCCAGTTCCATGCGCTCGCGGAGCGCCTCCACCGTATCCCCCTGGCTCAGGGTCCTGGAAAATTCCCGGGTGAAATCGCCGTACAGGGTCGACGGGTCAGCGGTCCCTTTTCCCTCCTGGGGTGTGGTGGAAGGTTGTTGTACCACCGGGGCCATGGGCCGGTCCGGCTGTGTCAGGGCGGGCGCTTCCTCCTTGCCGGGGCAGCCCATGAGCAGGAAAAGACAGCCCACCAGTCCCATCACGCAGTATATGCCGGGGAATCGCATGCCGGTACTCCCTCCATGAATGAGATATGTCCAATGCCGATTATAGTGCAATCGCCGCTGTCCGCACAACCCGGGAAAAAAGAAAGAACAACAGCCAGCTGCGGTCTACTCGGGGCTCAGCGCGGACCTGACCATGCGGATGGCTGTGGCGATATCCTCCTGGGTGATGTGTATCCGCAGGACAGGTCTTCCTGCCGCTGCCAGCGCCGCTGCGTCGCCAAGGGCCTGGGCGGCCTTCAGGGTGGCGAAGGTCATGGACGATGTGCTCGCCAGGGGGCCGTCGGGGATGGCGATGTCAGTCGGGCTCTCGCAGGTGAACTGGACGAACAGCCCTTTGCCGGAGTCGCCTTTGTGGAGCTGGCCGGTGGAGTGGAGGAACCGGGGCCCGTATCCCAGGGTTGTGGCGACGCTGTAGCTGTCCCTCACCTTCAGTCTCAATGCCTGCAGGGCGTCGTGGATCTGCGGGGTGCAGGGCAGGAAGGCCTGGATGCTGACATAGGAGTCCTCGCGGGCCGCTGAGAGAAAGGCGTTCATCACCTCGCGCAGGGACAGGGCCTGCAGCGACGTGTACACTGCGATGCCCGGGGTGAGCACCACCGGGTTCTCCTCGCCCAGGTGGCCGGTTTCCTGGTAGCGGGCAACCGCCGCCTTGGTGAACTTCTTCGTGGCCTCCACGTCGGGCTGGTCAAAGGGGTTGATGGCGAGCACGTGTCCTGCCACCGCGATGGCGTGCTCCCACAGGAAGAACTGGCCGCCCAGGTCGTACGGGTCGTCCAGGAAGATCCTGATCACGGGGTGGCCGGCGTCCCTGAGTTTCCCCAGGTCAGGCGCAGGGGGCTGCTCGCCTCGCAGGCCGATGGAGATGAACACCCGGTCGCTGGCGTACCTGTCCGCCTCGGCGGGCGCTTCGGCGATTACAGGGAGGATGCCCTTTCCCTCCTTGCCCGTGCTCTCAGCGACGAGCTGCTCAACCCAGTCGCCGAAGCTCGAGATCTTAGGGGAGAGGAAGAAGGTGGCCTTGTTCCTGCCCGCAAGGCAGAACACGCCCAGGGCGGCGCCGAGCTGTGCGCCGAGGTTCGGACCCTTCCAGGAGACGTCGGTGTCGAAGCAGGCCTCGACCATGGCCAGCGCCCGGTCGATGAGGCGCGTAACGTCCATGCCGATGAGCGCCGCTGGTACCATGCCGAACACGGACAGGGCCGAGAAGCGCCCGCCGATGGTGGGCTCGCCTGCGAACACCTTCCGGAAGGAGCAACGGCTCGCGGTCTCGTTCAGGGGGTTGTCGGGGTCGGTGATGGCGATGAAGTGCTCCCCTGCCTTTGGGCTCCCCAGCGCCGAGGCGCAGAGCCGGTAGCAGTGGGAGAAGAAGGAAAGGGTCTCCACGGTGGTGCCTGACTTGGTGGACACGATGAACAGGGTCCGTGCCGGATCCAGATCCTGCGTCTTTGCCGCCACCTCCGCCGGGTCCGTGCTGTCCAGGACTCTCAGCGAGCAGGAGCCTTCGCCGGTGCCGAAGGTCCTGGCAAGGACCTCGGGGGCCAGCGATGACCCGCCCATGCCCAGCAGCAGAGCATGGGCATAACCCGCACCATGGATCTCAGAGGCAAAGGCTTTCAGCTCGGATACCCGCTCGCGCATTTTCGCCGGGCTGAAGAGCCAGCCGAGCCGGTTGGTGATCTCGCGGGGGTTGATCTTCCAGACTGTGTGGTCCATCTCCTGTATCCGAACCACCACGCGATCCCGTTCCATCCTGCCCAGCGCCTTCTCGAAGGCGTCCAGGTAGGGGCCGAGACTGATCTCCATGGTCGTCATGACCCCATCACCTCGGTACGTTTTTTCTCAATGCTTTCCATGAGAGAGGCGAAGGAGGAGGCAAAGGCCTTCACCCCATCGCCCTCGAGCTCTCTGGTGATCGCTTCCAGGTCTATGCCCAGATGGGAAAGACGGTGCAGCTGGTCTCGTGCCTCGGTCAGCCCCGACTCCAACGAGGGGGACACGTGGCCGTGATCCATGAAGGCCCCCAAGGTGACAGGCGGCAGGGTGTTCACCGTGTGGGGGCCGATGAGCCGGTCCACGTACAGGGTGTCGGGATACCGGGGGTTCTTGGTGCCGGTGCTTGCCCACAGCAGCCGCTGCACCCGCGCCCCGTGGGCAGCGATACGTTCCCATCTCGGCCCGGCAAAGATCCGGGTGAAGTGCTCATAGGCCACCTTCGCGCTGGCGATGGCCGTCTTCCCCAGGAGGTCGTCGCTGCCCTTTCCCGCAAGCCGCGAATCCACCGCGGTGTCTATGCGGCTCACGAAGAAGGAAGCCACCGAGGCGACGGTATGGATGTCCCCTCCAGAGGCAAGCCTCTTTTCGAGACCACGCAGGTATGCCTCTGCCGCCTTCACGTACTGGTGCACGGAGAAGAGCAGGGTCACGTTCACGTTGATCCCCTCCGAGATGAGGGTCTCGATTGCCGGGATCCCCGGGTCGGTGGCAGGGACCTTGATCATGACATTGGGTTTGTTCAGCCGGTTCCAGAGGCGCCAGGCTTCGTTCGCGGTCCTGTCCGTCTCATAGGCGAGGCGCGGGTCTATCTCGATGCTCACGTACCCGTCGAGCCCCTTGGTGTCTACGTAGACGGGAAGGAAGAGGTCAGCGGTGAGCGAGATGTCGTACAGCACGAGCCCTTCATAGATCTCCTCGATGGTCCTGCCTTCACGGGCGAGGTGCTTCAGGGCCAGGTCGTAGTCGCTGCTCCCGGCGATGGCCTTCTCGAAGATGGTGGGATTGCTCGTCACGCCCCGGACGCCCTCGTCGATGAGACGCTGCAGCTCTCCCGAGCTGATGAGCGAGCGCTGGATGAAATCGAACCAGATGGCCTGCCCGCAGGCGGCGAGATCGTGAAGCCTTCCCATGCATACTCCTTCGTCAGGGATGTGATGTGAACACCTAATACAAGATCACGGATGGCCAGACAAGCATGAATGAGCGGGCAGGGGCCGGGGGTGGATCGGGACCTCCCGGCCATCTCCTCCCAGCTCACCGCCTCTTCTTCAGCAGGGAGCGTGCGGCCTGGACAATGGCCTCCACGGTGATGCCGAACTTCTCGTACAGCACGCCCGCCGGCGCGCTGGCGCCGAAGCGGTCCATGCCGATGACGATGCCGTCGAGGCCGGTGTAGTGCTCCCATCCGAGGCGCAGGCCCGCTTCCACGGCAATGCGCCTCCTCACCCCCGGGGGCAGGACCGATTCGCGGTAGTCCAGGCACTGGGCATCGAAGAGTTCCCAGCAGGGGAGCGACACGACGCGCACCTTCATACCCTCGTTGCCCAGCGCATACGCGGCCTGAAGGGCCAGGTTCACCTCCGAGCCCGATGCCATGAGGATGACATCCGGGGCGGCCTTCACCGCTTCCCACAGGACGTACCCGCCGCGTTCCAGGCCTTTTGCATGGGCGCACTTCCTCTGGTCGATGAGCGGCACGTCCTGCCGGGTGAGGATCAGGGCCGTGGGACCGGAAGTCCGGGAAAGGGCGGTCTTCATGGCATACACGGTTTCGTACGCGTCGGCGGGTCTGATGACAGCCAGGCCCGGTATCCCCCTCAGCGCCATGAGGTGTTCGATGGGCTGGTGGGTGGGCCCGTCCTCGCCCACGCCGATGCTGTCATGGGTGAAGATGTAGAGGCAGCGGACCCCGCAGAGGCAGGCGATGCGGATGGCGGGCTTCATGTAGTCGGAAAAGGTGAGGAAGGTGGAGGCATAGGGGATCATCCCGCCGTGCAGCGCGAGCCCCGTGGTGATGGCTGCCATGGCGTGCTCCCGCACGCCGTAGTGGATGTTCCTGCCTGCGTAGTCCCAGCAGGTGCCCACGGATCCCTGCACCCCCTCGGAGCAGGTCCCGGGCTGCTGGAAGTCGCCGCTCTGCCTGATCCAGGTGAGCGTCGACGGGTTGAGATCCGCGGACCCCCCCGCCAGGGCTGGAATGTTGGCGGCCACGACCTGGAGCACCGTCTCCCCGGCCTTCCTGGTGGAGAGGGGCTTCTTCTCCTTGAAGAGCCCGGAGAGGCCGGAATCCCACCCCTTGGGGAGTTCTCCCGCAACCCTGAGCCGGAACTCCTCGGCAAGCTCCGGAAACGACCTGCTGTAGCGGAAGAAGGCCTGCTGCCAGGCGGATTCGAGGTCCTTGCCGGCGTCCTTGGCCTTCAGGAAATATGAGGCAACGTCTTCCGGCACGAAGAAGCTCCGGTCTTCGTCCCAGCCGGCGGCCTTCTTGGCCGCTCGCAGTTCCTCGTCGCCCAGGGGGGAGCCGTGCACCTTGTAGGAACCCTGCTTGCCGGGAGCCCCGTACCCGATGGTGGTGTGCACGATGATGAGGGAAGGCCTGCCCGCTTCCTCTTTGGCCGCCGTGATGGCCTCGTCGATGGCGCTGAGGTCGGTTCCGTCAAACACGTTCAGGGTGTGCCAGCCGCATGCCTGGAAGCGCCCATCCATGTCCTCGGACAGGCACAGGTCCGTGGTGCCCGCCAGCGAGATGCGGTTGCTGTCGTACAGGACGATGAGCTTTCCCA
>CAZNGL010000091.1:0-11758 GCA_964572405.1 uncultured Bacteriovoracaceae bacterium | reverse complement strand
GACACCTCCTTCATGCCCGACCCGGACCTCCTGGTCCGCACAGGAGGGGAATGGCGCATCAGCAATTTTCTCCTGTGGCAGCTGGCCTACACCGAGATCTACTTCACGCCCATCCTCTGGCCCGACTTCGACACAGCCGCCTTGGACGAGGCCATCGCGTGGTTCGGCTCCCGGCAGCGCCGCTTCGGCATGACCGGCGAACAGGTGGGGGGGGGCCGGCCGTGACGCGGATCTTCGGCGCGCTCATCCTCATCGTGGTGCTGGCCGTGCCCGCCGTGTTCGGGCCTGCATGGGTGTTCGCCCTGCTCGCCGCGCTCGTGGTGCCCGTGTGCATGTTCGAGCTGTTCAGGGCGGCATTGAGCCCTTCCGCCCGTGCGCTCGGCTGGATCTCCATGGCGGCGTCCGTGCCGTTCATGTACTTCGCCTCCCGAGCCGACGCCGCCTCCTGCTTCTTCATCCTGGGGTTGGCGAGTGTGGCGCTCATGATCGGCTCCCTCTTCCTCTTCGAGAAGGGCCTGGCCACGGCCAAAGACCTTGTCTACAGCATCACGGGCCTCATCTACCCCATGGCGCTCATCGGGTTCTGGGTCCTCCTGCGGGTGGGCGTCGACGGCAGGTTCTGGATGATCTTCGGCCTCGTGTGCGTGTTCGGCGCGGACAGCGGCGCCTACTACGTGGGCAAGAACCTCGGCAGGCACAGGCTCGCCCCGAGGCTCAGCCCCAAGAAGACCTGGGAGGGGTTCGCGGGCGGCATCTGCGCCGCCGTGGTCCTCGGGTACGCGGTCTTCCGGATCTACGACGCCGTGACGATCCGCTGGCAGGTCGACCCGCTGACAGGGTCCTACCCCCTCTGGCTCCTGGCGGTGCTCGCGGCCTCCATCGGCGTGCTGGACCTGGCGGGCGACCTCACGGCCTCGCTCTTCAAGCGCGACCTCCAGATCAAGGACATGGGCAATCTCATCCCGGGCCACGGGGGCATGCTGGACCGCCTGGACGGCATCATCCCCGTGGGGTGCCTGCTCTACTGCATCCTCCTGGTCGCGATGCAATGAAGAGGGTCGCGGTCCTCGGGTCAACGGGCTCCATCGGTCTGTCCGCTCTCGACGTGCTCCGCATGCGGCCCGACGAGTTCCGCGTGGTGGGTCTGGCGGCCGGATCCAACACTGAGGCCCTCCTCGGCCAGGCACGCGAGTTCGGGGTCAGCATCGCCGGGCTCTCCTCCCCCGCATCCCCGGTCCCGCCCGGGGAAGACGTCATCACCGGCGAGGACGCGGCCTGCGAGGTCATCCGCCGGAGCGGGCCCGACATCGTGGTGAACGGCATCACCGGCGCCGCGGGGTTCCTCCCCTCGCTGCAGGCCGTGCGCAGCGGCGCCTGCCTGGCCCTGGCCAACAAGGAGTCTCTGGTCATCGGCGGGGCCTTCCTCACCCGGGAGGCAGAGCAACGGGGCGCACGCGTGATCCCGGTGGACTCGGAGCACTCGGCCGTGTTCCAGTGCCTGCAGGGAGAGGACCGCGCCGCCGTGCGCCGCATCATCCTCACCGCCTCGGGCGGACCCTTCCGGGACAGGCCGAAAGAGACCTTCGCCTCCATCACCCCCGAGCAGGCGCTGGCCCACCCCACCTGGTCCATGGGCAGGCGCATCACCGTCGACTCGGCCACGCTCATGAACAAGGGCCTGGAGATGATCGAGGCCTGCTGGCTCTTCGACGTGGGCATGGACGCCATCACGGTGACCGTCCACCCCCAGAGCATCGTGCACTCCATGGTGGAGTTCCAGGACAGGAGCGTCAAGGCCCAGCTCAGCCTGCCGGACATGCGCATGGCCATCGCGTATGCCCTTACCTGGCCCGATCGCCGGGCGCTCGCCCTGGAGCCCCTGCCGGTGGACCGGGAAATGAAGCTCGAATTCCTGCCCCCTGACGAGGGGAAGTTCCCTGCCCTGTCCGTGGCCCGGCGCGCCATGGAAAGGCCCCTGGTGCTGCCCTGCGTCATGAACGCCTCCGACGAGGTGGCGGTGGGCGCCTTCCTGGCTGGCAGGATCCGCTTCGACGAGATCGTCGAGGTGGTGAAAAAGACCATGGACAGACTGGACACATTCGCGGTAGAAACTCCCGAAGATCTCACTGCGCTCGACAGGGACGCAAGAAAGACTGCAGAGGCACTGCTTCCATGATAACGATCCTGGCATTCATCATCGTACTCGGCGTGCTGATCTTCTTCCACGAACTGGGGCACTTCCTCATGGCCAAGGCCAGCGGGGTGGGCGTGCTGAAGTTCTCCCTGGGATTCGGCCCCGCGCTCATCAAAAAGCGCGTCGGCGAGACCCAGTACCAGGTGGCGGCCTTCCCCCTGGGCGGTTACGTGAAGATGCTGGGAGAAGACCCGGACGACAAGGACCAGCTCTCCCACATCGACCCGAAGCGGTCCTTCGCGCACAAGACGCTCCCCGTGAAGGCGGCCATTGTCTTCGCCGGGCCGTTCTTCAACTTCGTGCTCGCCGTGTTCATCTACACCGTGGTGGCCTGGACCGGGGTCCCCTACCTCCTGCCCGTCATCGGCGAAGTCCAGAAGGGCTCCCCGGCGGAAACGGCCGGACTGCTGGCGGGCGACCGGATCCAGACCATCGGCACGCAGCAGGTCCAGGGGTGGGACGACGTGTCGCGGATCCTCCTGGACTCAGGGACCAAGACCGACGTGGAGATCGAGGTCCTGCGCGGGGGCAAGGTGTTCGTGGTCCACGTGAGGCCGGTCATGAACAAGGGCAAGAACCTCTTCGGAGAGGAGATCACCCGTCCCATGATCGGCATCACCGCGGGCGACAAGACCGCGCTCAGGCGCTACGGGCCCATCGCGGGCATCGGATACGGGTTTGCCCAGTGCTACCGCATCGTGGAGCTCACGGGGATCGCCTTTTCCAAGATGATCAGGGGCTCCATCAGCGTCAAGGAGAGCCTGGGCGGCCCCATCCTCATCGCCCAGGTCTCCGGCCAGACCTTCAAGGCGGGCCTGCTGCCCTTCGTGTCGCTCATCGCCTTCATCAGCATCAACCTGGCCATCATCAACCTGCTGCCCATCCCGGTCCTGGACGGCGGCCATCTCCTGCTCTTCGCCATCGAGGGCATCACGGGCAGACCCGTGGAGGGCAAGCCCCGGGAGGTGGCCCAGCAGATCGGGCTCTTCATCCTCATCATGCTCATGCTCTTCGCCTTCTACAACGACATCGTGCGCATCTTCAAAGGCTGATGCGCCATGCAGGTCCTGGCCCTGGAGACCTCCACGAGCTGCCTCTCCGTGGCGCTCGTGCGTGACGGCGAGACCGTCTGCGAGATCAACCAGCAGACGAAAGCCGGCCACGCGGGCATGGTGCTTCCCGTCATCGACGAGGTACTCGCCAGGGCATCCACGGACAAGAGCCGCCTCGACCTCATCGCCGTGGGGACCGGTCCAGGCTCGTTCACGGGCATCAGGATCGGCATCGCCACGGCACGGGGGCTCTCGGACGCGCTGTCGTGCCCGCTGCTCGGGGTGTCCACCCTGGACACCCTGGCCCATGGAGCCCTCCCCTCGCCGATACCGGTCCTGCCAGTCATAGACGCCCGCAAGGCAGAGGTCTTCTGCGCCCGCTACGACGAGCACGGGTCTCGATTCAGCGACGCGGCGCACCTGAAGCCGGAGCGGGTCGTGGAGATGATCAAGGACGAGACCCTCTTTACGGGCAGCGGATGCGCCCTGTACCGGGAGGTGTTCATCCGGGGACTGGGGAGGCTCTACCACGAGGCAGCCACCCACCTGTGGCACCCGCGGGCCTCGGTGCTCGCAGGGATCGCCCTGTCCGTGCCCCCCGAGGCGTACCCGAAAGACGTGCTCCCGGTCTACGTCCGGGAGTCGGACGCCATGATCCTGCTGGGAAAAACCGCGCGCACGTAGGCTCCGCAGCCTGAGGCACGGACAACCTGCTGGATTTTCCTGATATTTCGTGGTATCATGGACACTTCATCCCTGGCATGAAGGAGGTTTTTGGGTATGCGACATCACAGACCGGTTTCCCGGGTGATCTGTCTTCTGGCCGTCCTTGTCCTCTTCGCCACAGCTGCATGGGCTGGCATTCCGGAAGACGTGCGCCTGGCGTATGAGAGCGGGGACTACATCAAGGCGGCCGCCCTGTGCCGCACCCATGCCGAGCGGGGGGACCCCCAGGCGCAGATCTTCCTGGGCATGCTGTACCACAAGGGCTACGGCGTGAAGCAGGACAACGCCCAGGCCCTGTCGTGGTTCTTCAAGGCGGCGAACAAGAAGGACCCGTACGCCCAGCACAACCTGGGAGTCATGTACTATTTCGGCCTGGGCACCGACCAGGACTATGCGTCGGCCGCGTCCTGGTACGAAAAGGCCGCCAAACAGGGACACGCCGATGCGGCGTACAAGATCGGCCTCATGCGGGAAAAGGGCCTCGGCGCAGAGCAGGATGCCGCAGCCGCGGCCGCCTGGTATGCCCTGGCCGCGGAGAAGGGCCACCCCAATGCCCAGTACAGCCTGGGGCTCATGCATGAGCAGGGGCTGGGAGTGAAGCGGGACGAGGCAGCGGCCGCAGGCTGGTACCGGAAGGCCGCCGAACAGGGGCATGTCAAGGCCCAGTACCACCTGGCCCTTTCTTATGAGCAGGGAAAGGGTGTCCCGAAGAACCCGGTGGAGGCGTGCACCTGGTACAGCCTGGCCGCCATGGGGGGCGACGAAGCGTCCGGCCGCTCAAGGGAGATTCTGGGGCTGTCCCTGAGCCCTGACGAGCTCTCACAGGTGGAACGCCTGGTGGCCAAGCGCCGGGCAAGCTACCAGAAGCGCCAGGCTCAGTAGCCCCGCAGGAGGTCTCCCTCAGTCGAGATCGAACCTCCCGTTGAACCGCAGGAATCCGAGCCAGCTCCCCTCCACCGCGAGCTTTCCGGAGGCCAGCGCGGCCACCGGGGTCGTCACCTTGGCCGCCATCTTCCGGTAGGTCAGGGCATCCACTCTGAGCGTGGCCACGGGTTCGGGCGTACCGGGCAGCGGCTCACCCTCCACCACCTCGGCAATGCCCTTCCTCACCGTCACCACGAACTTTTTGTTCTCGTCCGGGAACACGTAGTGGACCGTTTCGTGCACGTCCATGGCGCTGGCCGCGTCGAGCCGGGTGGCCATGATGGTGAAGATGGCCTCCAGGGGGATGTTCGCCACGACGTTCTCGTCGAGCCTGGGAGGGGGCGTCTTCTCGATGCCGTGCCTGATCTCGTGGGCCGACTCCAGGAGGTAGCCCCGGCCGTTGAGGTTGTACAGGGTGGATGCCAGCCGCTCGTAGCTCACGGCAAGCTTCTCGTTCAGCGCATCGTTCATGCCTCCCACGGCCAGGCCACTGTCTCTCAGCTTGGAAAGCAGGTGGACGGCCCAGCGGTAATCGCGCGCATGCAACGCCTCGTCCGCCAGAACCATGACCTTGTCAGGCCCGCCCATGAGGGCGATCTCCCTGCTCGCAGCCTCTTTGATCTTCATGGGGTAGAGCCGGTCCGGCCTGCCGTCGAACCAGCCCAGGTTGTTGGTGTAGACCGCCCGGGCGGACCAGTCCACCTGCCCGTAGTACTCGGTGGTGTAGTGGAGGCCGGCCAGGTGAGGCGGCAGCGCGACGCTCTCCGCGATGGCGGCCATGTCGTAGCCCTTGTTGGCGAGCCTCACGGTCTCGTCCCTGACCCACTGGATGGCGTCCCGGTAGTTGGTCAGTATGGTTGCGATCTCCTGTGCCCCGTGCACGGGCACGGTGTGGCAGGGTGCGAGATGCTCGGGGTTCAGAGCGCGCATGGCGTCGATGCTCTCGATCCACCCGTCGATGGGCCGCGGGCTCGCGCCGCGGATGGTGTAGAGGTTCGGGAAGGTCCAGTAGAAGTTGTCCGCCGCGATGAGGGTCCGGTCCGCGGGTATCCAGACCACGAGCTGGTCGTGGGTCTCGCCCGGCGCCTCGATGAGCCGGATCTCCACGCCGCCGAAGGTGAGGGTCTTCGTACCGGAGAAGGTGTGCGTGGGCAGGCGGATGCCCGCGCCCTCCTGGGCGGCCCTGATGTCGGTGCGCCGGCCGATGCCGTTGCAGGGCAGGTCGTCCAGGCTCGCGTGGTCTCCGAACTGGCGGCGGCCCCGGATGGTCTCGATGGGCAGGAAGACCTGGTACTGCTTGTAGAAATGGTCCGTGAAGGTGTCCGTGGCCCAGATCTGCGGCCTGTCGTCCATCCACAGGGACGCGCCCCCGATGTGGTCGATGTGGCTGTGGGTGAAGATAACGGCCTTCACCGGCCCGGCCGGCGCGCTGGCGAGGAGGTCTCGCTTCGCCGCCTCACCCCGCTTGGGGCTCATGAGGGCGTCCACGATGACGTTGCCCTCGGGCGTGTGGACGAGGATCTCGTTGGCCAGGTCGTACCCGACGGCGGCCCAGACATGCTCGGAGATCCTCTCGATGCGGGGCTGGCCGATGAGCTCGCACTGCCTTTTCATGAGGTCCGGGCCCGGCAGGGCCTCCCTTATCTGCCGGATCTTGGGTGCGCAGCTGATGCACAGTACCAGGGACAGGACAAGAACTATCCGGGAAAGGCTCATCATACGGGCAGACTCCTTTTGCTGGGGATTACCGAAACAATAACGGTAAGGATGCTACAGGGCAAGGACAGGCCGTTTCATTCCTTCATGGTCACCCGCACCCGCACGATACGGTTGCCGCGCATGCGCTCGATGCGGAACTGCATGCCGTCGAAGGTGACCGTGTCGCCCTCCTCGGGGATGCGGTCGAGCTGCGCGTAGATGAGCCCGGAGAGCGAGTCGTAGTCGTCCGGGAACTCGCGGTCGATGGTGCGCTCCAGGTCCAGCAGGCTCATGTTGCCCGTGACCACGAAGCTCGTGCCGCTCACCGGCACGATGGGTGGGCGCACGATGTCGTGCTCGTCCGCGATGTCGCCCGTGATCTCCTCGATGATGTCCTCCAGGGTGATGCCGCCCTTCACGGTGCCGTACTCGTCCACCACGAAGGCCATGTGGAGGCGCATGGCCTGGAAGTCCACGAGCTGCTTGAAGATGGACTTGGTCTCGGGCACGAAGTGCGCCTCGCGCATGCAGTCCTTCACGTGGAAGGCGTCCTTCCGGTCGAGGTGGGCCCACACGTCGCGGATGTGGAGGTAGCCCACGATGTTGTCCGGTGTGTCCTTGTACACGGGGTAGCGGCTGTAGCTCTTGGTGGTGATGGTCTTCACGATCTCGTCGAAGGTGCTGTCCACGCTGATGAGGTTCATGTCGTTCAGCGGCAGCATGACCTTGCGCACCGGCACCGCATCGAGGTCCATGATGGCGGTCATCATCCGGGCCTTGGATGCGGGGAGGAAGCCCTCCTGGTGTCCCATGGCGATGACCGAACCCACGTCCTCCTCGGTGAGGTCCTGCTGCGCCCCGGCCTTCAGCCCGAAGAGCACGAGCATGCCCCGGGCCACCAGGGTGAAGACCTTCACGAAGGGGTTCAGCAGGAAGATGACGAGTCTCAGGGGCTGCGAGAAGAGCAGCGAGACCATGTCGGGCCGGTAGGCCGCGATGGTCTTGGGAGCGATCTCTCCGAAGATGAGGAGGACCACCGTCATGGCGATGGTGGCGTACAGGATGCCCCGTTCGCCGAAGAAGGAGATGAACAGGGCCGTGGCGATGGCGGAGGCGAGCACGTTCACGAAGTTGTTGCCCAACAGGATGGCGCTGATGAACCGCTCGGGCTCCTTCAGGATCCCCTCCACGTGCCTGGCCCGGGTGCTCCCCTTCTCCGCCAGGGTCCTCAGCCGGAACCGGTTTGCCCGCATGAACGCCGTCTCGGTGCCGGAGAAGAAGGCGGAGAGGCAGATGAGCACCACCAGTGCGATGCAGTAGAAAACCTCGTCAGCTCCGGTGATCATATGGTCCGCCCAGCCTCCTTGTACGGGTTCATTCGAACAGGCTCATCTGCCCGGGCAAGGCCAGCTTCGGCCTCTCCACGGTCCTGGCGGCGCAGCCCGAAGGGACACCCTCCACGAACTCGGAGGCGGCCTGCATGGGGCAGACCAGGTACAGCAGGTCGCGTGCCCGGGTCATGGCCACATAGAAGAGGTTGCGTTCCTCCCTCTCGTCCCCCCCCGGGAGCGGGAACACCCCCTTACTGAGGCCCGTGACGAACACGCAGCCGAATTCAAGCCCCTTGGCCGCGTGGGCCGTGATCACGTGCACCCGCTCACCCCCCAGCCCGGCATGGTCGCTGCTCAGGCGCAGGAACTCAACGAAGGCGGCCACGTCGCCGCCGAAGAGGCGCGCGTACTGGTAGAACGCATGGCCGGGATCGAGTTCCGGGAGCCGGGACGATTCCTCGATGGCGGCGATGCGCTGCAGCACGGTCCCCGAAAGCCCATCCTCCTCCAGGAGCGCGATACGCTCACGCACGCCCCTCGTTTCGGCAAGGGGCCGTGCATAGGCCGTATCGCAGGGGATGCCCGCCTTCGTCAGGGCCTCGATCACGGGCGAGGCCAGTGACCGGGTCCGCACGATCACCGCCATGTCGCTCAGGGCGAACTCGGCCTGCACCCTGCCCACGGTCCGGTGGCTCAGCCCCCCGCAGAGAGACTCGATCTCGCGGGCCAGGAATGCGTACGGCCTGTCCGTGTTCACGATCCGGACGGGGTTCCCGCTTTTGACGCCCTTCACCATGGCGGAGCCGATGAAGGCGTTGGATGCATGGGCGAGGTGGTCGTGCAGCCGGTAGGTCTCCTGCAGCCGTATGGTGGTGCAGGAGGGGTTGTCCCGGCCGAAGTCGTCGAAGGAGGCTGGGCTGCTCCCCCGGAAGCCGTAGATGGCCTGGTTCGGGTCGCCGATGACCATGACGCTCCCGGCGCCCCTGATCAGTGTTTTCAGGAAGGCGTACTGGACCGGATTGATGTCCTGGAACTCGTCCACCATGACGTGATCCCATGCCGGGGTGAACCGCCCCCCGGCCACCAGGCGCGCGGCCTCTTCGATGAGGCCGTCGTAGGTGTAGACGCCCCTGGACCGCAGGACCCCCACGAACCCTTCCTGCTCCCTGGTCAGGGCCTGACCGGTGGCCTGGCGGAACACGAGGTCGTCCACCCATGGCCCGGCGTCTCCCTCCACGGAGGGCCGTGCAATCTCCTCCAGCATGGCCTCGTCCGCGATCTCGAAGTCCATCCCGGCTCCGTGCATGATGCGTGCAGCCAGGGAGTGGAAGGTGCAGACCTCCGCAGAGGTCTCCCCGAGGCGCTGGGCGATCTCCCGGGCCGCGCGGATCGTGAAGGTCACCGCCAGGATGCCTGTGCTTCCGCTTTCCAGGAGCCTGCGCGTGCGCTCCACCAGGACCCTCGTCTTGCCCGTGCCGGGCCCGGCGATGACGGCCAGCGGGCCTTCCACCCAGGCCGCCGCCCGCTCCTGCTCCGGGTTCAGGTCCGCGGCCGCCAGAACGACAGGTGCCTGCCCGGCGGCGTGATTCCTGCTGGACGCCCTCCCCTTCCTGGTCGACACGCCTTCGATGCCGTGGGCGAAGAGCAGGTCCCGCTCGTTGTCGGCAAAGACGCGGATGCGGCCGTACATGCCGTCGTAGCCCGCATCCTTGCGCACCTCGCCGGCGCGCATGCGCCTGACGGCGAGGGCCAGGGTTTCGCCGGCGAAGCGCTCGATCTCTTCCGGGTCGATGTCCAGGAGGAGGGGCAGCTCTCCGCCCAGGCCTGTGGTGAGCCGCCGGTGGACCTCCATCACCTTTTTCGTGGGGGACGAGACCTGCAGGATCTCGGCGATGAGCTCGGCCAGGGGGATGAGCGGAAAGAACGGCCGGGCGCTCTCGGGCCGCTCGCCCTCGGGCCGCTCCGCGAGCTCCTCCACCCGGTGCAGCACGCCCACGGTGAGCGCGCGGCCGCACACCGGGCAGACCCCGGAGAGCTCCCGGGTCTTCTCCGGCTCCAGGGCCACGCCGCAGTCCCGGTGCCCGTCCAGGTGGTACTTGCCCTCCTCGGGGAAGAACTCCACGGTTCCCGCGAGGCCGTGGCCCGTGGCCATGGCCCGGCGCAGGGCATGGTAGTCCAAGTCGACATCGAAGATCGTGGCCTCCCGTCCCAGCTTTTCAGCGGAGTGGGCATCCGAGCAGGAGATGAGGTGGTAGCGGTCGAGGCCCTTCACCATCCAGTTCATGGGCGGATCCGAGGACAGCCCGGTCTCCACGGCGAAGACGTAGGGATCCAGGTCCAGGTAGCACTCGGCGATGGAGTCGAAACCGCTCTTCGAGCCCAGGGCGGAGAACCACGGGGTCCAGATGTGTGCCGGGACGAGGAAGGCGTCCTCGCCCGATTCGAGTACGATCTCCAGGAGGGTGCGGGACGTGATGCCCAGGATGGGCCTGCCGTCGGAGAGGATGTTGCCCACGGCGGCGAGCCGCGCGGAGATCCTCTTGGCGCACGCGACGTCCGGCGCGCCGATGAGGTGGTGCACCTTGCGGACCCTTCCGTCCTGCTTGTAGATGGTGCTGATCTCACCGGTGAGCACGAACCGGGTAGGGCTCGATCCGTCCTTGAGCCGGAAGAGCCCGGGCTCGGCCTCTTCGAGCTCCCGCTCGATCTCCTCCATCCAGGCGGGGTGCGTGAAGTCCCCGGTGCCGAGCACCGAGATCCCCTTTTTCACCGCCCCCTCGGCCAGCGACCGCACGGTGAGGCCCGAGCTCGTGGCGCGGGAATAGCGGGAGTGGATGTGCAGGTCACAGTAGAATTTCAAGGTGCGTCCTTCGCATGGTCTTTCCTTCCCGCTACGTGTCGTCTTGCCGTGGGTGATCCGTTCTGCTATGAAGGCGGGTATATGAAATCGTATCTAAAGTATATTGCATTGTTTTTGGTCTTCCTGGGCATAGTAGCATGCCAGCAGGAGAATCACAAGGAGCTTGTCCCCGCGGCCGTGGGCGGCACCCCGCCGGAGAGCGAGCCCGCCTTCGGCGACGTGCTGGTGCTCTCCTCCATCGGCGACGCCAGCAACCTCATCCCCATGCTGTCCAGCGACAGCGCCTCCCACGAGGTGGCGGGCTTCATCTTCAACGGGTTGGTGAAGTACGACAAGGACTACAACATCGTGGGCGACCTGGCCCGCTCGTGGGACATCGAGAACGAGGGCAGGCTGCTCCGCTTCCACCTGCGCAACGACGTGCTCTGGCACGACGGGGTGAAGTTCACCGCCGCGGACGTCATGTTCACCTACCGGCTCATCATCGACCCAAGGACGCCCACGGCCTATGCGGACAAGTACAAGCTCGTGAAGAACGCCCGCGTCATCGACGAGTACACCTTCGAGGCCGAGTACGCCAAGCCCCTGGCGCCGGCGCTCATCAGCTGGGGCTCGCTGCAGATCCTGCCCGAGCACATCCTGAAGGGTCAGGACATCACCAGGACCCCCTTCGCCCGTTCGCCCGTGGGCACGGGCCCCTTCACCTTCGTGGACTGGAAGACCGGCCAGAAGATCACGCTGAAGGCCAACGAGAAGTACTTCGACGGCATGCCCTTCCTCGCGGGCATCAACTACCGCGTCATCCCGGACCAGAACACCGTGTTCCTGGAGCTCAAGGCGGGCAGCGTGGACATGATGGGGCTCACGCCCCTGCAGTACCTCCGCCAGACCGACTCGCCCGAGTTCACCAGGCTGTACGCCAAGTACAAGTACCTCTCCGACGGCTACACCTACCTGGGCTTCAACCTGAAGA
>CAZNGL010000090.1:0-11766 GCA_964572405.1 uncultured Bacteriovoracaceae bacterium | reverse complement strand
AGCAGAGGAAGGTGCCGTTCAGGTTCGTGTCCATGATCTTCTGCCACATGGCCGTATCCGTGTCGGCCACGGAAGCGGTGAGGAGGTTCATGCCCACGTTGTTGATCAGGGCGTCCACGGTCCCGAAGCGCGCCGTCACGGCGGTGAAGAGCTGCTCCACGTCAGTCTCCTTCGCGATGTGGGCGGATACCGCCATGACCCCGTCGCCCCCGTTGACGGCCGCAAGGGCCGCCTCCAGCGTCTCGGGCTTCCTGCCGCAGATGGCGACCCTGGCCCCCTGGTCCACGAGCTCCCGGGCTATCTCGAGGCCGATGCCCCGGCTTCCGCCCGTAACCACGAAGACCCTGCCCTCAAGTCCGTACCTGATGGCGCCCATCGTCCCTCCTATCCCTTCTTCTGCCTGATCATCTCCATGAACGCGTCGATCCGGGTCGCGGTCTGGCTCTCGGAGAAGGTCCGCTCGTCGGTCATGTGCGACTCGATCATCATGCAGGGGATGCCCTTGTTCTCCTGCACCATCCGCATGATGTCGTACTGCCCGAAGGAGTACGGCTTGCAGCTCCTGTTCGAGTGCATGACCATGCCGTCCACCTGATACTTGTCTACCATATCGAAGACGGTTTTGACCATCTCGTCCACGCCGATGTTGAGGTAGATGCGCGTGTATGCCTCGGCCATGGAGTCGATGAAGTTGTCCTCGTTGATGTACTTCATGCTCCCGCACCATGCCGTGGTGTATGTGTCCGCCACCAGGCAGGCGTCGTGGGCCGCGAAGGTGTCGGAGAGCCACTTGAGACGGTACCACACGGGCAGGTTGTCCCACAGGAGGCGGTAGCGCTCGTTGGGGATGGCCCAGATCTGACTGTCGATGCGCTCTGTCATCTCGGCGAGCAGCTCCTGGTAGAAGTCCACCACCACCTGGGTGCCCCGCAGGGTCACGATGAGCGCCAGGAAGAAGAAGGCGTCGAAGGCGGTCATGGGGGCGGGCCTGTGGGCGGCGGTGTCCAGCACCTTCTGCCAGAGGCGCTGTCCCTCCAGGGAGAGCCTGCCCACCTCCGTGCTCCTGGCAAGGTCGAAGGTCCTGCCGCAGGCCTTTTCCAGGAAATCTATGTACTCGTCGAGCTGTTTCCGGACATACTTCCGGGCGATGTCCGGGAACTCGGTGTGGCACATGGGGGTGTCGAAGACGAAGAGCGGGACATCGAAGTACCGCGCATGGACCTCGTACCACTTGAGCACGGTGCCGCAGATGTTGTTGCAGCAGATGAGCATGTCCGGCCTGGGCAGGCCGCCGATGGGACCGCCGTTCTCCACGGAGCAGGCGATGTCGGCCCGCGCGTAGCTGCACAGGTCCGCGCTGTACCCCATGGCCTCGGCCTTGCTGCAGAGGTCTGCGCCCATGTGGGAGGCGCCGATCATGGCGCCGTAGTTTTCCGGGTAGACCGGGATGACGTCCATGATGATGAGCGGCTCCACGGGTCCGCCGCTGGTGATCCAGGCCACTTTCTTGCCGGTCTGCGGTGCCGACTTGGCGTCGATATAGTACTCGGTCATGATCTCGCGCATGCGCTTGGCCGAGCGGAACTTCCTGGTCTTGTCCTTGTCGGGGGTGCTCATGGATGCCTCCTTGTTTTACTGCAGCATCTGGATGAAGGTCTCGAAGCGCGTGGCGAGCTGTCCCACCGGCGGCAGCTGGGCCTCGATCTCCAGGAGCATGTTCGGGATGCCCTGGGCGTCGAGAGTCTCCTTCAGGTAGGGGTAGTCGAAGCTGTGCGGATCGCAGAACTTGAGCTGCAGGAAGATCACGCCCTGGACGGCGTGCGCCCTGACCGCGCTCACCAGGTTCTCTCCCCTGCCCCGTACCGATGCATGCTTGGCCGGGCAGATGATGCGCTCGAAGTACCGGCGGGCAAGGGATGCAACGGGATCCCCCCCCTCTTCGATGATCCCCTCGAAATAGCGCGAGCCCGTGCACAGGTCGTCCCAGACCACATCCGCACCCGCACTCTCGATGAGGTCGTATATGTCGGGGTGGTCGCAGAGGCTTCCCACCAGCATGACCCTCTTGTTCGTCCCAGCCTCCGCTGGCTTGGCCTGCAGTTCGGAGACAAGGGCGCGCAGTTTCTGCGCAGCCACGGAGCGGTCCATGACCATGGCGCCCCTCATCACCGCGTTGAGCGCGCTTCCGGACAGGACAGCGGGGTTCTTCGCGTGGAGCTCGTAGAGGTCTTTCAGGCCCTGACGGATCCCGTTGTATGTCTGCAGGGAGGCCCCCAGTGCCTCGTCGGTGACGGTCCGGGAGAATCCCTCTTCAAGGTCATGCCTGAATTTTCTCAACACGTCCTCGAGGTACTGCCGGGCGCTCTCAGTGGTGAGCTTCACCGGCAGCACCACGTCGGCAAAGAACTGAAAGTGCGTGTTGAGCCTCCAGATGTCGGACAGACGCTGGATGGAGTCGCAGGTGTGCGGGAAGACCGCACCGTCCAGGTAGTCGAGCTTGCCGCTCATGGCGTCCGCCAGTGCGCCCCGCACCAGGGAGCAGCAGTAGGCCTGGAGGTGTTTGTCAGCAAGGCTCGTGTCCTCTTTCGCCCCGAAGAGGCGCACGGGAAGGATACCCGCGGCATGGATGACCTCTTCCGGCGTGTAGGAGCAGAAGTACCCGAGAACCTTTTTCCCGGAGGACCTCATTGACCTGGCATACCCGTGGGGATCCTTTGCCGCTGTCTGGAACTCATTCAATGGGTTCATGCATGCTCCTTGTGAACATCGTGTTCCGAGTGCCGTATCCGACGAGGGATACAGGGATTCTGTTCGTTATTGTCGAACCCTGTTCCGATATGATATGGGAGGGCCTGGTGCATGTCAATTCGAAACTAGAGGGGTCATGGTCATTCATTCATGGATATGAAGCACAACAGACGGCTCATCCAGTCCATCAAGCGGGCTTCAGACATTCTCGGTCTCTTCATCGACGAGAAGAGGCCCATGGGCATCACGGAGTTCGCCCGCCGCCTGGGCCTCGCCAAGACCACCGTTGCGGGAATCGTTGCAACCCTTGAGGCCATAGGGTACCTCGAGAGGGACCCCGTGGCGGGCAAGTACCGCCTCGGCCCCCAGCTCTTCCAGCTCGGAATGAAGTGCGCCACCAACATGGACCTGGTCACCATCGGACGCGCCTGGATGGAGCGGCTCTGCTTCCAGTTCATGGAGCCCGTGAACGTGGGCATGCTGGTGGGTGACAAGGTCACCATCGTCATGCGCATCGAGCCGGAGAACCGCTACATGGTTTTTCCCCAGGCAGGCGCCGTCATACCCGCGCACTCCACGTGCATAGGGAAAATCCTCTTGGCATACATGGACGCCCCGAGGAGGGACAGCCTCCTTGCAGGCTACCGGTTCGAACGGTTCACGAAGAATACCATCACGGCACTGGAGCCGTTCCTCCAGGAGCTCGCATCGGTGAGGGAGTCCGGCCTGAGCTTCGACAACCAGGAGTCCATCAGCGGCCTGGCGGGCATCGGCGGCCCGGTGTTCAACCATACGGGCACGGTGATAGCTGCCTTTGCGCTGACCGGCAATCCTGAGACCATGGAAAAGCGTCGTGACGACATCGTCGAGGCGGTGAGGTTCACCTCCCGCGAGGTCTCGACACAGCTCGGCCTTGCGGGCTGATGCCATTGAGAGTATCTCCTCTTTGTGAGATACTCGTACCCATGCATTGAAGTTACCGATCACCTCCCGAGGGGGCGCGCATGAAAAAAATTTCCGTACCGGCACGACTCTGGTTCGACAATACCGAACGCGAACTCACCTTCCCTGACCGGTGGGAGGTCACCACCCTCACCTCCCCTGGATTCGAGAAGCCCGGACTGTCCCCGGACGGGATCAGGGAACGGATCGAGCACCCCGTGGAGGGTCCCAGCCTGGAGGAGCTCGCCAGGGGACGGAAACGGGCGGTGATCGTGTTCGACGACATGACCAGGCCCACCCCGGTGAAGGACGTGGCCCCGGCCGTCCTGGAAATCCTCCACCGGGCGGGCATGTCCCGGGACCAGATCCGGTTCATCTGGGCCCTGGGCTCCCACGGTGCCTATGACATGATCAACGCCCGCAAGAAGCTGGGCGAAGCCATCGTGGAGAACTACGCGGTCTACAACCACGACCCCTTTCAGAACGTGGTCCGTGTTGGCAGGACACCCACGGGCGTGGAGCTCTGGTTCAACCGGGAGTACATGGACTGCGACCTGAAGATCGGCATCGGCTGCATCACGGCCCACGTCCATGTGGGCTTCGGAGGGGGTGCCAAGATCATCATGCCCGGCGTGGCCGGCATCGAGACCATCAACCAGTTCCACAACCAGCTCTTTCGTGACCCCTCGCGCACCGGCCTGGGGAACTTCGAGAACAACATCATGCGCGCCGAGTGCGACGCAGCAGGAGACCTGACCGGTCTCTCCTTCAAGATAGACTGCCTCATCAACCGCAGGGGCCAGGTGGCGGACCTCTTTGCCGGCCCATTCAGGGCCACCCATTCCAGGGGCGCCGAAGCGGCGAAGGCCCACTACGGCATACCCTTTTCCAACGGATACGACATCGTGGTGTGCAACGCCTACGGCAAGGCCAACGAGTCGGCCATCGCCCTGCTTCTGTCCCTTCAGACCATGAAGCCCGGTCAGGGTACGGCCGTGCTCATCTCGGACGCCCCGGACGGCCAGGTGCCCCACTACGTCATGCGGCAATGGGGATCGGAATACGGCGGCCGGCACTACGCCCACCGGGCCCCGGGTTTCGTGCAGCTCCTCATGAAGAAGCTCGTCGTGCTCAACCCCCAGCCAGACAGGACAAGCTTGGACCTGGTGTGCCACCCGGACGACGCGGTGACGGTGAAGACCTGGCCCGAGGTGCTCGCCATCCTGGAGAAGGACTTCCCGGAAGGGGCGAGCGTCGCCGTGATTGAGGACGGGACCATGCAGTACCTGAAGCAGTGAGGCCGGCAGGAGACAACCGGCCATGGGCCATTTTCCAGACCCTGTCCCATGCCGAGCATATCTCTTTTAATTTTCAGACGATTTTATCTGCCTTTCCACTGCTCAGGTAAAAAAATAAGCCTTGACAGCCACCATGACCTATTGTAGGTTTTCATGGGCTGAATGACGATTCACTCATGGTGCGAGGTGAATGGTTCGATCATGTAAACTTCTCTCCTTACATGTTTTTCCCTTGATCTTCATGGAATGCGTTTTCCAGGGGAGAGAAAGAATCATGAGCAAGGCAGGCCCGTGCACTGACCAATAAACAAGGAGATGAGATTATGGGCAAAGCGAAACGGAGTTTATGGTCTTTCTTGTTTGTCCTTGCCGCCGTGCTCTTTTCGGCGACAATGGCATTTGCAGGGGAAGCGGATATCAAACTTCCTGATCTTACCACTGTCGGTTTCAACATTATGGGTGCCCCTGTGGGCGGCTTAACGATTCTCAACTTCGGTCTGGTGATCTGTCTCGTCGGGCTGGGCTTCGGCCTCATGCAGTACAGCCAGACCAAGAATCTGCCGGCACACAAGCAGATGCTCGCCGTGTCCAACACCATCTGGGAGACGTGTAAGACCTACGTTATCCAGCAGGGCAAATTCCTGGCTGCACTGTGGGTGCTCATCGCCCTGTGTATCATCTATTACTTCAAGGTCCTCGGCCACATGCCCGTGGGCAGCGTCATCGTGATCCTCCTTGCTTCCATCCTGGGCATCCTCGGATCCTACGGAGTTGCCTGGTTCGGCATCAGGATCAACACGGTGGCCAACTCCCGGGCCGCCTTCGCCTCGCTCCAGGGCAACCCTCTGAACATCGTGAACATCTGCCTGCGTTCCGGCATGAGCGTGGGCCTGCTCCTGGTGAGCGTCGAGCTCTTCTTCATGATCCTCATTCTGGCCTATATCCCCAGTGAACTGGCAGGCGCCTGCTTCATCGGCTTCGCCATCGGCGAGTCGCTGGGCGCCAGCGCGCTCCGTATCTGCGGCGGCATCTTCACCAAGATCGCCGACATCGGGTCCGACCTCATGAAGATCGTGTTCCACCTCCCCGAGGACGACCCCAAGAACCCCGGCGTCATCGCCGACTGTACGGGTGACAATGCCGGCGACAGCGTGGGGCCCACGGCCGACGGTTTCGAGACCTACGGCGTGACCGGTGTCGCCCTCATCGCCTTCCTTGCTCTTGCACTTGCCGACAACCCCTTCATGGGCGGCAAACTCGTCGTCTGGATCTTTGCAATGCGTATCCTCATGATCCTGACCTCGCTCGTTTCCTACTTCTTCAACAATGCACTGAGCAGCGGTCTCTTCGCGGGGAAGAAGGAATTCGACTTCGAGCACCCGCTCACCAACCTGGTGTGGATTACCTCCATCGTTTCCATTGGCGTTACCTTCCTGGCCAGCTATGTGCTGCTCACCGATCTTGACCCGGTAAAGTACGGTGACCTCTGGTGGGCCCTGGCCGTGATCATCAGCTGCGGAACCATCGCAGGAGCGCTCATCCCCGAGTTCACCAAGGTCTTCACCAGTACCAAGAGCCGCCACTGCGAAGAGGTCGTGAACTCTTCCCGCCAGGGCGGCCCTTCGCTGAACATCCTTGCCGGTCTGGTGGCGGGCAACTACTCCGCCTTCTGGGAGGGTCTCTGCATCCTGTTCCTCATGCTCATCGCGTACCTGGTCTCCAAGAACCCGTCCATCATCGCCATCATGCCCCCCGAGTTCGTGTTCGCGGCACCGGTGTTCGCCTTCGGCCTGGTGGCCTTCGGCTTCCTGGGCATGGGACCGGTGACCATCGCGGTGGACAGCTTCGGCCCGGTCTCTGACAACGCGCAGTCCATCTACGAACTCTCCATGATCGAGTCCATCCCCAACGTCTCCGACGAGATCAAGAAGGACTTCGGCTTCACCCCGGACTTCGAGCACTCGAAGCACTACCTCGAGTCCTGCGACGGCGCTGGCAACACCTTCAAGGCAACGGCCAAGCCCGTGCTCATCGGCACGGCGGTCGTGGGCGCCACCACCATGGTGTTCGGCATCATCATCCTGCTGGAGCGCCTCTTCGGCAACGTCATTGCAAACCTGAGCCTCGTGCAGCCCGAGATAGTCATCGGCCTCCTCATGGGCGGCTGCGTGATCTACTGGTTCACCGGCGCCTCCACCCAGGCGGTTGTTGCAGGAGCCTACAAAGCGGTGGTGTACATCAAGGAGAACATCAATCTCGACAAGGCGTCCGCATCCATCGAGGACTCCAAGGAGGTCGTGAAGATCTGTACGCAGTACGCCCAGAAGGGCATGATCAACATCTTCGTCGTGATCTTTTTCATGGCGCTTGGCCTGGCCTTCTTCAACCCGTATTTCTTCGTGGGCTACCTCGTCGCCATGGCCTTCTTCGGCCTGTTCCAGGCCATCTTCATGGCGAACGCGGGCGGCGCGTGGGACAACGCCAAGAAGATCGTCGAGGTGGACCTCAAGGAAAAGAACACCCCGCTCCATGAGGCGACCGTTGTGGGCGACACCGTGGGCGACCCCTTCAAGGACACCTCTTCCGTGTCCATGAACCCGGTCATCAAGTTCACCACCCTGTTCGGCCTGCTGGCCACCGAGATCGCGGTGACCATGACCAATGCCAGCCTCAAGACCGGTCTGGCAGTGGTATTCACGGTCATCGCCCTGATCTTCGTGTACCGCTCCTTCTACGGCATGAGGATCTCCGGCATCAAGTAAGCTTCCTGGTATAACCGACACAACAGGACGCCCTCCCTCTTCCACGGGGGAGGGCGTCTTTTTGTGCCCGCACGCACGAGGCGCTTTTCAATCTCCCTGGTGGACGGTATACTCTGCCCACCGCTACACCAGAACGTACCGGAGGGAGTGAGCATGTCCTGGACGGAGAAGATCGTTACCCCCGAAGAGGTCATGACCAGGCTCGAGCCCGGCATGAAGATATTCCTGGGAACCGGTGCCGCAGAGCCCCGGACCCTGGTGCGCCACCTCATGTCATCGAACCTTCCCACCCTGCAGGACCTGGAGCTCATCCAGCTCGTGAGCCTGGGCGACCTCATCACCATGAAGGACCTGCAGTCCCAGAAGTTCCGGCTCAAGACCTTCTTCTCCGGGTGGGTGGCGGGCGACGCCATCACCGGCGGCCTCGTGGACCTGATCCCGAGTAGGTTCGTGAGGATCCCCGGGCTCATCGCATCGGGCCAGCTCCCCATCGACACGGCGTTCATCCAGGTGACCCCCCCCAACGAGGCGGGGTTCGTGAGCCTCGGCGTCTCCGTGGACGTGGGACGCCAGGTCATCGAGCATGCACAGCTCGTGGTGGCCGAGGTCAACGAGAAGGTCCCCTACACCTACGGCGACACCTTCATCCATGTGGACGAGTTCGACCTGTTCGTCCATTCCGACGAGGACCCCCTCTACATCCCCCGGTGGCCTGTGGACGAAATCTTCGACCAGGTGGCGGCCAACATCGCCTCGGTCATCGAGGACGGCAGCTGCGTGTCGTTCTCGCTCGGCCCCATCTACGAAGCCCTGGGCAGGCACCTCGCCACCAAGCGGAATCTCGGGGTGCACTCGCCGTTCTTCACGGACGCCCTCATGGACCTCATCAGGAGCGGTGCCGTGACGAACCGAAACAAGGGCATCTACCGGGGGAAATCCCTGGGCTCATACGCCTTCGGCACCAAGGAGCTCATGCAGTGGCTCGACAAGAACCCCCAGGTGGAGTTCCAGGGCATCGACCTCGTGTTCAACCCTGTTCAGATCGGACGGAACCCCAGGTTCATGTCCATCATCCCGGCCCGGAAGGTGGACATCTCGGGCCGCATCGCCATGCAGATGGGCAAGGGCGCCGTGGCCACCACCCCCGGCGAGGCGGTGGACTTCATCAACGGCGCCGAGCTCTCCCGAGGCGGATGCACCATCTTCGCCCTTCCCAGCAGGAACCGCAGGGGCTCTCCCAACATCCTCCTGAGCGTGGAGGAGTTTCCCAACCTGCTGGGTCTGCGGGAATCCGTGGACATGGTGGTTACCGAGTACGGAGTGGCCAACCTCAGGGGCAGGACGGTCCGGGAGCGGGCTCAGGCGCTCATCGATATCGCCCACCCCGAGGACCGCGAGCGCCTCGTGAACGAGGCGAAGCAGAAAAACATCCTGTACCCGGACCAGATCTACCTGCCCCAGTGCGCCTTCATCTTCCCCTCGGAGATCGCCTCCAGGCATACCTTCAAGGGCGGCATCGAAGTGCGCTTCCGTCACATCAAGCCCTCGGACGAGGAGGAGATGCGCCGCCTCTTCTACCGGTTCTCGGACCAGACCGTGTACTACCGCTATTTCAGCCCCATAAAGGCCATGCCCCATGCCAAGATGCAGCAGTACGTGAACGTGGACTGCAACCGCACCGTGGCCGTCGTTGCGCTGGTGGGCCCACCCGAGCAGGAGCACATCATCGCTGAGGCACGGTTCGTCAAGGACAGGACCAGACCCTACGGCGACGTGGCCTTCGTGGTGGACGAGGAGTACCAGGGCATCGGCATCGCGTCATTCATGCTGGACATGCTCATCAGGCTCGCCAAGGAACGGGGCCTGCAGGGGTTCGTGGCCGACGTGCTGGCATCGAACAAGTCCATGCTCAAGGTGTTCGAGAAGTCCGGACTGCCCGTGCGGTCGAGCCTTTCCAGCGGGGCCTACGAGATCACCATGCCGTTTTTCGAATGAAGCCGAACATCACTCGCTGACGCAGGCCAGCCGCTGGTCGTATTCCGCCTGATGACGCTCCAGGGATGCATGGAGGTCCTCCAGTTCACTGAAGAAGTCCTCGATGGCCTGCTCGCTCTCCATGATGGAATGGGAGATTTCGAAGATGCGCTTGCCCTCCTTGGCCAGCGTGGCATGCTGGATCTCCGTGTGGAGCTGCTTGAGAATCTGCTCGTGCTTCTCTATCCCGGCCTCCACCTCCCGGATCCTGGTCTCCAGCGGGGTGATGACGCGTGACCGCTCGGTGATGATCTCCGAGCGTTTCTTTCTGAGTTCCTTCCTGGTGAGCCTTCCCTCTTCGGGTTCCGCAGGGGCCTCCTTCTTCGCGGCCTGCTGCACCAGGTCCTCGTCGCCCCAGCCCCCTTTGTCGAGGAAGCGCTGGTACCCGCCCTCGAACACCTCCACGGCGTCGTGATGGAAGATGATGAGACGCTCCGCCAGGGCATGGAGGAACATCTCGTTGTGCGTCACCATGACCACGGTGCCGTCGAAGCTGTCCAGGGCCGCCAGCAGCGCGTCGCTGGTCTCCATGTCCAGGTGGTTGGTGGGCTCGTCCAGCAGGAGGATATTCAGGGGTGTCGCCAGGAGCTTGCCGAGCATGACCCTGCTCTTTTCGCCCCCCGAGAGGACCTCGATGGGCTTGAGGGCGTGGTCACCCTCGAACATCATGGATCCGCAGATGTTCCGTACGGCCTGCCGGTCCAGACCGCTGGCCGATGCTCCTATCTCCTCCTCCACGGTGCGTCCGTCCACCAGGGTCTTGATGTTCGTCTGCTCGAACACCCCGCGCACGGCCTTCGGGTTGTACACCACTTCGCCGGATTTCGGCCTGAGCTGGCCCGCCAGGAGTCTGAGGAGGGTCGTCTTTCCCTTGCCGTTGGGCCCTATGACGCAGACCTTGTCGCCCGGTCGGATGACCATGCTGAAGTCCTTGATGAGCTCCGTGTCCGGGTCGTAGGAAAAGGTCAGTCCCTTGGCCTGGAGCGCGTACTTGGCAATGAAGGGCGTGCTGCGGAAGGAGAACTCCAGGGACTTGATCTTCTCCAGCTTCTCCTTCCGCCCGATCTTTCCCAGGAGCTTGATCCGTGACTGCACGAGGCCCACAAGGCGGGCCTTGGCCCTGAACTGGGCGATGAACTCCTCGATCTCCCTGCGCTTGCGCTCGTCGTTGATGCGGGTCTTCTCGTAGATCTCCTCGTCCTGGGCGATCTGGGTGTAGAATTTCTCCGTGTCCCCCTCGATCTTGCGCATCTTCTGGCGGTGGATGCCCATGGTGTGGGTGACGATCCTGTCCATGAAGGTGCGGTCATGGGTGATGAGGATGAGTTCGTGGGGCCAGGCATTGAGGAAGCGCTCGATCCAGCGGATGGACGTGATGTCGAGGTAGTTGGTGGGCTCGTCCAGGAGCAGAAGATCAGGGTCGGAGACGAGGACCTTGGCCAGATTGAGCCTCACCTGGTACCCCCCCGAGAACTCGGTGGGGCTCCGGTCCATGTCGGCCTGGGTGAATCCAAGGCCGGCCAGCACCTTCTCCACCTTCCAGTGCTGCCCCTTCTGGGTCTCGGGAAGGCCCTTCATGCCCTCCTTCAGGACCGTGTCCTCGGTGAAGCCCAGATGCTGGGTCACATGACCGATGCGATAGTTCCTGGGTATGACGATGGAGCCCGAGTCCGGCTCCTCTTCGCCGGTGATGAGACGGAGCAGCGTGGTCTTGCCGTGGCCGTTGCGGCCCACCAGACCTACCCGCTCCCTGGGATTTATCTTGAAGCCGATCCCTTCGAAGAGCACCTGGGGTCCGTAGCTCTTCCAGAGATTCTCTACGCTGATCATGCGACTACATTATATAAACCCGCCCATGCGTCAAGACTCAAAAAACCAGGGCCCTACCGCAGCATGATCCTGAGAAAGGGCCACTTCCTGTCCATGTCCGTTCCGGACCTGATGGTGCGGAAGATCGCCGACCGGACCCGGGAATAGAAGAG
>CAZNGL010000089.1:0-12267 GCA_964572405.1 uncultured Bacteriovoracaceae bacterium | reverse complement strand
CGGCGCCGATCCTGCGCACGATGGTCTCCTTCACGAAGACCTCGGGCTGGGTCTCTGCGAACTCCCGGGTGAACGGGGCGATGATGAGGGCATCCATGCCCAGCGACTCCACGGCCTTGATCTTCTCCTCCAGGGTGAAGATGAGCTGGGGGGTGATTCCCTTGATGACGGAAGCCGGGTGCGGGTTGAAGGTGAACACCACGGCCGCGCCGCCGATGCGGGCGGCGTGGCTGCGGACCCTGCGGAAGATCTCCTGGTGCCCCCGGTGGCAGCCGTCGAAGTTGCCGACGGTAACCACGGCCTTCTCCAGTGTGTCCGCGTATATCGCTTCAGTTCCCCTGAACAGTTGCATGCATATACATCCTTGACAAATTCGTAGGTTCCAAACTATATGGGAAACACTTCTGGTTTTCAAGACAAAGCACGCCGGGATGGCGGAATTGGCAGACGCGCTAGGTTCAGGGTCTAGTGTGCGTGCGCACGTGGGGGTTCGAGTCCCCCTCCCGGCACCATGTACATCACCGTATTCGTCAACGCTTCAATATCTCAATAAGATGCAGGCTCTGCCTCGACGAGGTGAAGTGCTTCGGTCCCCCGGAAGAAGTTCTCCGGCATCAGCTCGCCCTTGTCATGCCGCCGGGCTTGTGAGAGACTGCTTCACCAGGCATTCATACCGACAGGGGTAGACATGAGGCACTCCCGGACCATCTTTCCCATCCTGATCCTCCTGGCATGCGTCAGCGCATGCGGCGGGAGCGACGGCGGAGGCGACGGGCAACCCGCAGGGGTTTGCACGGTGACGTACCGGGTGGAGACGACCCCCCAGGAAAGCCTCGAGTACGTCATCTACACCGACGCCAACGGGGAAACCGTGCGCGTGGACGATGCCCCATGCAGCGCGGACCATTGGTCCCGGTCCATCTCCGTGGACGACGGGGCCTACCTTTCGCTCACCGCCAAGCTCTACGAGGACACGTCCAACAACGGCACCCACGTCCGGGTCATCATCGAGGTCAGCTCCCGGGAAATCGGCATGCAGGCGAGCTACGGCAGGGGGGTGCTGGCAACCGTGTCCGGCACCCTCGACATGGACGGCCCGGTACCGGTGCTGCGCTAGGACCGCCAGACCCCATGGACCGGAAGATTCCATCCCCGAAGCCCTCTTACGAGCGGCGGAGCGTGCGGAAGGCCGCCATCATCGACGCCGCCGAGAAGGTGTTCGCGGAGAAACCCTTCCCGAAGGTAAGCATGCGCGACATCGCCCGGGAGGCCGGCATCTCCCCGGCGCTCATCTACCGGCACTTCCCCGACCAGCAGCACCTCTTCATGGAGGCCTTCCTCAGGGGCACCACCTCGCTGCTGGAGCGGTTCGCGGACCATGCGGCCAAAACCGGCGGACAGGGCATCGAGGAGGCATCCGACACCTTCATCACCTTCCTCACCGAACGCGAGGAGTACTTCAAGATGATGACCCACTTCATGCTGGAGGGCACGGTGCACGGAGCGCTGCTGGAGCGGTTGAACGCCATCGAGCGCTCGCTGCTGGAGCGGTTCGACGAGCTCTTCGTCCGCTCCGGTGCCAAGGGGAACGTGCGGCTCATGTCCCACTGCTTCTTCGCCGCCCTCAACGGCATCCTCATCACCTTCCGGCAGCACCCGGGAAGGAGCGAGCTCGAGGTGCGGCGGCACATGCACCAGATCGGCCGCATCATGGCGCGGATGTTCCTCCACGCCGCCCAGGCCGGCCCCGGAGAGATCTTCCCGTAAGAGGCCCGCCTCAGGCCGCCTCCACCTCGGCGAGCGCGCAGTCCTGGTAGGCGTGCGTGAGCTCCTGGCAGAAGGTGTCCCACCTCCCGCAGACCTCCAGGGTCTTCTCGTCCATGGTGAACAGGTCCGGCTGCGCCAGCAGATCCTCGAGCTCGGCGCCGAACCGCCGCACGAGGCCGTCGTCCGCCCCGGGAAGGAGGTCCCGGACGAAGTCCCCGGGCGCATAGGAGGAGCCCGCCCGCTGGAAGTCCCGGTGGATCTGGGTGAGCAGCACGTTCCTGGGGCCTTCCCACAGCTCGTTGATGGCCGAGTCGCGCAGCAGCCTGGGCAGGCAGGAGAAGTCCTCCATGACGCCGTGGCCGCCGAACACGGACATTGCCATGCGGATGACGTCGGTGCAGTCCCAGGTGGCGGCGATCTTCTGGAGCATGATGAGCTCGCGCACGGCGAAGCGCTTCCTCCCGGCGGCCTCGTCCCGCGCGGGACCCGCCTGGTCGAGGCCCAGGAAGTCGCGGTAGAGCCGGAACGCGCCGGCCGTGGTCCTCCTGGCGGACGTCTCCATCCACCTGAGCTGGCGAGCGAGCATGGGGAACATGCCGATCTTCAGTCCGAAGGCATCCCTGAACCCCGCGTAGCGCACGGCCTCGCGCACGGCCCGGGTCATGAAGGCGGCCGACGAGAGCCCCACCGTGAGCCTGGAATAGGTGAGCACGATGCCCACCACGTTGGCCACGCCCCTGTCCAGGGGGCCCACGGGGTAGGCGACGGCGCCGTCATAGGTGATCTCCGCAGTGGTGAGCTCGCTGGTGCCGAGCTTCCACTTGATGCGGTCGATGGTGCAGCCGTTGCGCCTCTCGCGGGCCTTGTCCCCCGGGAGCCACGAGGGCACCACGAACAGCGCCACCTTCTCGGAGCCCGCGGGCTTGGCCGTCACCACGGCATAGTCCGCGTGCGTGGCCGAGCAGAAGAACTTCTTGCCGAACAGGCGCCACGTGTTCCCTTCCTGGACCGCTTCCACCACATTGGCCGGCACGTCGGATCCCCCCTGGATCTCGGAGAGGTACTGGGCGCCGATGCCGAAGTCACCGTCGATGCCCTCGCTGCAGTGCAGGAGGATGCGGCGCGTCTCGTCGCTGTCCGAGAACCTCCTGAGCAGTTCCACCAGGCCCTCGGTGCAGGTGAGCGGGCACGCGATGCAGGCCTCGCCGTTCTGGTAGATGAGGAACATCTTGGCGAGCTTCATCCAGGGCTCGGTCCCGGCGGAGAACAGGGCCTCGGAGAAGACCTCCTTCTCCATGGTGAGCACCTCCAGTGGGCGCACGATCCGGTCGATGCGGTGGTTGTGGCCGTCGTAGTGCATCAAGGAAGGGCGCTTCTCCGGCACGGAGGCCTGCTCGCTGAAGTCCCTCCAGCGGAAGGAGACCAGGCCGGACAACCTCGTGAGCTCCTCGTGGATCTTCGGCCATGAAGACCCCGTGAAGTGCTTCACCACCTTCTGGAAGAACGGATCGTCGCGGTAGTAGTCGCAGGCGCTCCTCCACTGCAGGTACTCGTCAAAGGCATAGGGGTTGTTCCGGTCGGGCAGCGACATGGCGCCTCCTTGTGCGTGCGGGGTTCGTGCCGGATCTTGTTCGGCCGATGAGGGGATGGTACAGCAAGGGTTTCTGATTGTAAACAGTGTTTACAGTTTTGGATCATGATTGCTGTTCTTTGGATTGACGGCACCGACCGTCATCCCGGGCAGGATAAAACCTGGACCGGCGATTTCAACGATTCGGCCCGGCGCGGTCTGAGCCATGGATTCCCGAACCGTGCCGGGCCGAATCGTTCAAATCGCCGGTTGCAGTTAAAAAACCTTTTAAAAACCCCTATCCCTCCCTGGCCTGCAGCCACGCTAAAAGCTCGTCCTTCACGGGCCCGGCCTCCTGCACGGGTACGAACCTGCGCATACCCGGTCCTTTCCTGAGCTCCTCCAGCCACTGCTCCTGTGCGGGCACGATGGTCCTCATGACCTCGTCGTCATCCATGCCGAGCCGCTTGGCAAGTTCCACCTGGCCCATGAAGACATGCTTGCCTGCCAGTCCGTCCGCCAGGTAGGTGAACCTCGTGACCCGCCACAGGGTCACCGGGCCCTGTTTCATGGTCCCCTTCCACACCGGCGCGGGTCCACCCTGCGAACCGGCGTATCTGCGCAGTTCTTCGTAGGCCCGGCCCGTAACACCTGAGCAGAAGTCCACCACCTCGGGCCTGGTGAAGTTCCGGTACATGAGGTTCGCCTGCCGGTAGGGCCTCATCTGGTACATGACCCCCGGGTACCCTCTCAGGATCTGCATGGACGGCCGCTTGCCGATCTCCAGGACATGGCCGTTCACCCGGACGCCCCTGGTGTCGGCGCGGCGCGAACCCAGGAAATCGACGAGTTCACCGGGCGTGCGGACGGTGGTCCCGAACAGCCTCACCAGGCCGCCCATGGCCTCGGCCCGTGCGGCCCAGAGCACGGCCGCGAAGAGTCCCAGGAGCGCCAGCCCCGTGATGAGCCCCTTTCTCCCCTCAGCCATCATCCTGTCCTCCCCTGCCCGCCCACGCGCGCACCGCTGCGGCCAGGTCGCGATCCCTGATTCTGTCGATGTCCGCAGGGTCGATGTCTGGGCGGCTCACCACCGGTTTCACGCGCGTGCGCTCAGGCGGCTTGCGCACCATGCCGAACCTGCCCTCCACGTTCGTCAGGGTGACGCCGGCGATCTTCCTGATCTGCGCCAGGAGGGTGGCGGACATGATGCCCACCTGCTGCGCCCATGCCGGCGAGTCGCACAGGACCTGGAGCACCTTTGCCTTCACCGTCACGGGTTCGGTGTGGGCTGAGAGCACCTCGCCCGCGATCTCGGTCCACCTGCTCCGGATCTTCAGCACCTGCCCAATCTGCCGGTTCGACCGTGCGAGTACTTCCCCCACCCTGCGCATGGTGTCATGATCGGGAATGCGCGGTGCAAAGTCAAGCGGTTCGACTCAGAAGGCGGTGCTCACTGGTCGTGCGCGTCCAGGACGGCAATGAATGCCTCCATGTCCGCGGGCAGGGGGCTGGTGAACTCCAGGGACTCGCCCGTGGCGGGGTGCGTGATGCCCAGCAGGCAGGCGTGGAGCATCTGGCGGCCCAGACCGGACACCGCATGCCTGAGCGCCGGGTCGACGAGCGTGCGCGCCCTCTTCCTTCCGCCGTAGACCGGGTCGCCCGCGATGGGGTTGCCCTGTTCGCTGAGGTGGACACGGATCTGGTGGGTCCTGCCGGTCTCCAGGCGCAGGCGCACGAGCGAGAAGTCCCTCCACCTGCGCAGGACCTCCCAGTGGGTCACCGCCCTGCGACCCTGACCGGCGCGGGAGGTCATCCGCTTGCGGTCCTTCGGGTTGCGCTGCATGAAGGTCTCGATGGTGCCTGTGGGGCCCCGGAGATGACCGTGGCACACGGCCAGGTACTCCCGGGTGTGCCGGTGGGCCTTGAAGGCCGCCGAGAGCGCGGCGTGGGCATCGGTCGTGAGCGCCACCACCATCACCCCGGAGGTGAGCTTGTCCAGCCGGTGCACGATGCCCGGCCGGGCCGGGTCGCCCACGTCCCTGATCGCCGGGTAGCGGGCCAGCAGGGCGCTCACCAGGGTGTTCGCGGCGTTGCCCGCACCCGGGTGCACCACGAGCCCTGCGGGCTTGTCGATGAGAGCGATCCACGGGTCCTCGTGGAGGATGGAAAGCCCGATGTCGCATGCGGCAGGCGTTTGTTCCCGGGATTCCTCGACCCAGGTGCCGTGCACGCGCATGCCGGGCCTCAGGGTGAAGGACGGCTTCCTGGGGGCGCCGTCCACCAGGACCTCGCCGGTCTCGATGCGGCGGGCCGCCGCCGACCGGCTGAGCCCCGCGTGCCGCGCCACGAAGACGTCCAGGCGCGTACCGGCGTCGGCCACACCGACCGCGGTCTCTACCTTCCCTTCCACAGCAGCGTCCTGATGCGGTGCAGCATCATGGCCTTCTTCAGTCCGGCGGCCGCCTTGAGCCCAGCTCGGTATCCGGCCTGGATGTAGGTGTCGAAGTCCTCGAACTCTGACCACTCGGCGTCTCCCACCTCCGGGTTGATGACGAAGTGGGCCTCCCTCGTGCGCAGGGTGTTCATGAGGAGCCGGGTGATGTCCCCTGCCCTCATGAGCACGTCCAGGCTGTTCCTGATGTCCTCCTTGTAACTCACCGGCGTGATCTCGCGCGACACGTCCACTGCCACCACGAAACGGGCGCCCAGCACCCTGGCGGCGGACACGGGAACGGACTCGACCCACCCGCCGTCCACGCACATGCGGTTGTCCAGGGCCACTGGCGGCAGGATGCCCGGCACCGCGCTCGATGCCTTCACCGCCTGGCGGACCGATCCCGAGTGCAGAATCTGGGGGTAGCCCGACACCAGGTCCAGGGTCATGCAGGCAAAGGGGATCCTGAGCTGGGAGAAGTTCCTGTCAGGGATGATGCGGTCCATTTCGGTGAAAAAGGCCCCGGTGGACACCACCGACTGCCGGAACAGGAAGCGGTAGAAGAAGTAGCCCTTCTTGGCCTTCTCGAAGACCCGCTCGAAGAAGCCCTGGTCCATGTCCGAGGACCCGGAGAGCATCTGGACCTTCTCGCGGAACTCCTCCGACCCGAGCAGGTCCCGGATGGACTGCTCCACGGTCGCGATGTCCAGGCTGTCCGCGTACATGGAACCCACGATGGCCCCCATGCTCGTGCCTGCCACCACGTCCGGCACGATGCCGGACTCGATGAGCGCCTTCATGACCCCGATGTTCGCGAGCCCCCTCACCCCGCCGCCGCCCAGGGCGAAGCCGACCCTACGCGCCATGGCCGAGCACCTCGTTGATGGCGCGGGCGAGCACGGGCACCTCCTGCGGGTCCAGGGCCTTCACGTCGAAGACCAGGGTGTCCTCCTCGATGCGGCAGAGCACCGCTGGCCTCTTCGCCCTGAGCCGCGCGTGGGCGTCGCTGGCATGGGACGCCCTTACGTGCAGGCCGTAGGAGGGGAAGCTCTTGGTGGGCGCGGACCCGCCGCCGATGACCGCGCGGGTGGGCACTATCCGGGCTCCCTTGACCTTCACCAGGCGCAGCAGCCGCTGGGCCCGCCGCTTCACGTCGTTCAGGTCTTCCGTGATCATCCTGAGGACCGGGATGCGCTCCACCCTGCCCTGGGCGAGGAGCCGCAGCGTGGCGCCCAGGGATGCGATGGTGAACTTGTCCACGCGCACGGCCCGGTGCAGGGGGTGCCTGGCCATGGCTTCCACCAGGTCGGCCCTGCCCAGGATGATGCCCGCCTGTGGCCCGCCCAGCACCTTGTCGCCGCTGAAGCACACGACGTCGGCGCCCTGCTGCAGGCACGAGGGGATGGTCCATTCTCCCGGTATGCCGAAGGCGGCGAGGTCGAAGGGCACGCCGGAGCCCATGTCCACGAACACGGGGATGCCGAACTCCCTGCCGAGGGCGGCCAGGGCATCGATCTCCACCTCGTCGGTGAAGCCCACCACGGAGAAGTTGCTCCGGTGCACCTTCATGATGAGGCCCGTGCCGCTGCCCATGGCGTCCCGGTAGTCGTCGAGCCTTGTCTTGTTGGTGGTGCCCACCTCCCGCATGACGGCGCCGCTGAGCGCCATTACATCGGGCATGCGGAAGGAGCCGCCGATCTCCACAAGCTCGCCCCGGGACACGATGACCTCCCTGCCCTTGGCGAGGCTCGCCAGCACGAGCATGACCGCAGCCGCGTTGTTGTTCACCACCAGGGCGTCCTCGGCGCCGAAGCAGGCCCTGGTGATGGGCCGGATATGGTCCTGGCGCGAGCCCCGGGACCCCCGCTCGAGGTTGTACTCGAGGTCAGAGTACCACTGGGCCGCGTCCGCGGCCGCATGGACCGCCTCCTTCGCCAGCGGCGCCCTGCCGAGGTTGGTGAAGACCACCACGCCGGAGGCGTTCACCACCCTCACCAGACCCGACTCCATGACGGAGCGCACCTCCCGGGCCACATCCCGGGCAATCTCGGCGGCCGCGGGGCTCCGCTCCATCCTGCCCTGGCCGATGGCGGCCCTGATCAAGTCGAGCCTGTCGCGGAGCAGCCGCTTCACGATCCCCTCGTCGTAGGGCAGCTCGGTCAGGGCCTTCTCGCCGAGCACGGCGTCCACCTTGGGTATGCTCCGGTATGCATCGTTCACTGCGCGCCCCCTTCCCGGAAGGACGCCCTCACCCGGGGCGCACCCTCCCTGGCCCAAGGTATGCCGAATCGCTCCGCGCAGTCAAGGGCGCAGGCTGTGACGGACAGTCGGTACCCTCTTGCGCTGCCGGCGCTTTCCCTATAGATTCATGGGAACCGATCCGCCCCGGTGGAGCACGGAGGCGGACCTGAGAGAGGAACGCATGGCCAAGCCCCAGACCATCGACCGCCACCGGTGCCACGGCAAGGACAAGGAGGAGAAGTACAAGGACCTCACCGCCCTGGACTACTGGTGGGGCCTGCGCGAGCTGGCCGCGGACTTCGACATCTCCCACTACGCGGGCATCACGGGCGGCGACCTCACGGCCCGCCAGGAGAAGGAGATCGCCTACATCCAGCTGGTGCACTACACCGTGGAGGTGAAGCTCTCGGGCGCCTTCTACCAGCTGGAGATCATGAACCGCCTCTTCTCCTCGCCCCTGGACGAGGGGTCGAGCCTTGACCTGCGGGTCTTCGAGGCCAAGGAGGCCTTCGACGCCCTGCACGGCGACCTCTACCAGGCCATGTGCGCCATGTCCAACGAGCTCTTCATGCTGCTGAACCGCGACTCGTACTCCCCCATCAAGGTGGACCACACAAAGCCCATCGCCATGAGCCCCTCGGACCTGCGCTACTGGCTCAAGATCAACAAGCACAGGGACTACATCGGCATCAGCGACATGCTCAACGACTGCGACAACCAGCTGGACATCCGCCACCACGCCACCCACTACGGTGCCGTGCCGGTCTACGCCAATGCGAAGAACGGCGTGCTCTACCTCCAGAAGGAGTTCCGCATCGGCGCCATGGTCACCAAGTACGACCTGGGCCGGCACCTGAAGAAGAACGGCGCCATGGCGAGCCTGGTGGAGATGTCCGAACCCCGGGCGAAGCGGTTCTGCGCCAGGATCAACGACCTGTACCGGTACATCTATCAGTCGGACGTCTTCGAGGCGTACATGGCGGACCGAGGGCTGGCCATCAGGGACAGTTACCGTCCCTACTGGGGCTGAGCCAGCAGGGTGAATGCCCGCGTGAGCACCGAGCACACCCCCGCCGCGAGCTTCCTCGACACGCCCGCCGCCAGGGCAGCCCTCATGGCCCTGCTCGCCTGCGCCTGCATCCTGGTCTACGCGCAGACACGCTCCTTCGGATTCATCCTGTACGACGACCCGACCTATGTGCGGGACAACCCCCACATCCGCTCCGGCATCACCCTGGAGGCCGTCCGCTGGTCACTGACCTCCACGTACGCCGCCAACTGGCACCCGCTCACCTGGATCTCCCACATGCTGGACGTGGAGGTGTTCGGCATGGACCCTGGCGCCCACCACCTCGTGAACGCCCTCTTCCACGCCCTGAACACGCTCCTGCTCTTCGGGGTCCTGGTGTCCCTGACCGGCGACACCCTCAAGAGCGCCTTCGTGGCGGCCGTCTTCGGGGTGCACCCCCTGCACGTGGAGTCCGTGGCGTGGATCTCCGAGCGCAAGGACGTGCTGAGCACCCTGTTCTGGATGCTCACGCTGCTCGCTTATGCCCGGTACGCGAGACGCCCGGGAAAGGGCAGGTTCGCCCTGGTGGCGGGAAGCTACGGCCTGGGGCTCCTGGCCAAGCCCATGCTCGTGACCCTGCCCTTCGTCCTCCTGCTCCTCGACTTCTGGCCGCTGAGGCGCCTGCCGAAGACCGGGGCCGCGCAGGGGTGGCCTGGCTGGAAGGACATCGCCCCCCTAGTCGGGGAGAAGCTACCACTGTTCCTTCTCGCCGGCCTGAGCTGCGTGGTCACCTTCATCGCCCAGAAGACCCAGGGCGCCATGCTGGCCCAGGAGCACCTGGAGACAGGCACCCGGCTCGCCAACGCCCTGGTGTCGTACATGGCCTACATCGTGAAGTCCTTCTGGCCGCTGAACCTGGCCATGTTCTACCCCCACCCGGAGCGCGTCGACGTGCTCCTGGCCGCGGGCTCCGGCCTGGCGCTGGCGGCGCTCAGCGCGGCGTTCCTCCTGCCGGCCAGGCGCCTGCCCTTCCTCGCCACGGGGTGGCTGTGGTACCTGGGCACCCTGGTGCCGGTGATCGGCATCGTCCAGGTGGGCTCCCAGGCCATGGCCGACCGGTACACCTACATCCCCCAGATCGGCCTGGCCATCATGCTGGCCTGGGGCGTCCCCGCCTTCCTCGGCCCCCGCCGCGTGCTCCGCGGCTGCGCCGTGGCGGCCCTGGCGGTCCTGACCCGGATCGCCTGGGTACAGACCTCCTCCTGGAAGGACAGCATAACCCTCTTCACCCGCACCATCGAGGTGACCGGGGAGAACTACCTGGCAAGCAACAACCTGGGCGTTGCCCTGTCCGAAAAGGGGGACATCGACGGTGCCATGGCCCGGTACCGGGAGTCGCTCCGCATCAGGCCCTACTACGTCATCGCCCGCAACAACCTGGCCAAGGCCCTTCTGAGGAAGGGGGCCTCGGTCGAGGCCGCCTCCCTGTGCAGCGGCACGGTCCGCATCGACCCGGGCAACGCCGAGGCCTTAAACTGCCTGAGCCTGGCGCTCTTCGGCCAGGGACGGCATGCCGAGGCCGAGGCGGCGTACCGCCGGGCGCTGACGCTGGACCCCTCTTCACCCCGGGCCGCCTCCGGCCTGGCGGCGGCCTGCGCCGCGGCCGGACGATACAAAGAGGCCCTGGAGGTCCTGCGGGGCATGGCCGCGAAGAACCCGGACAGCCCGGACATCCTCTACAACCTGGCCTGCATGCTGGCCCGCACGGGCCGCGCCCGGGAGGCCCTCGACACGCTGGGCCGGGCGGTGGACAAGGGGTTCAGGGACTCCGCCCTGCTCATGAAGGACGAGAACCTGGCGTCCCTAAGGGGCATGCCCGGCTTCGGGGCGATCCTGAAGCTACTGTGAGCGGTGCGGGCCACCCTGAAAAATTCCTCGAGAAAGGTGTTCTCTCGCCATGAAGTACGGAAAGATGACATGGGAGCGACTCGCCACTGAGCTGGGCGCGGCGCACGAGTTCGTGGTGGAGCTGAAGGGCCAGGTATCGACCCTGAAAGAGCGGCATGGGCTCATTCGCGAGAAACAGGAGACCGCGAGGGTGCTCCTGGACGCCAGCAACGACACCTCCCTGCTCCTGGACTGCGACGGGAACGTCATCGCCGCCAACGCCAGGGACCTCCCGGACGACGACATGGAACGGGACTGAACGATCAGAGGAGGCTCCGGACCTGCTTTGGGTAGGGGTTTGAACGGCTGTTTAACACCATATTAGGCACTTCTATGAAAAACTATGGATGAGGACCTGCCCCCCCTTAATGCCTTCGCTGAGAATAGTCGTGGGACACAGCGGAGGAAATAGACACAAGGTTTCTGGAAACATTGTACCGAATCATGGATATACAGCCCAATGAACCGGAGGTCTTCCGACATCGTCTTCATCCATACCGAGTACAACATGAAGTATTAAGGGCTGCAGCATCTGGAAAAATGCGGTTGACAAGGGCTTTACCAACATCCATATGCTTGAAAAGATGTGAACATGGGTCACCTAGAGAACACGGGCTATGCATGGATTAATCCGCGCATAATGCCGAAGGGCTGAGCGAGAAACAGGTACCGGGAAAACACCTCGGTGTGGGAGGAGCGGGACATGGGCACGAAGATCGAATTCACCCGGAACTATTCCGACCTGAGCACCAACCAGGGGTTCCAGTTCGAGTTCTACTGCGACCGCTGCGGCACGGGCTTCCGCACCCGCTTCCAGCCGTCGACCCTCGGCACCATCTCCAGCGTGCTGGAGACCGCGGGGAGCCTCCTGGGAGGCGTCTTCGGCAAGGCAGCCGACCTGGGCGAAAAGGCGCGCTCCGCCACCTGGGAGAAGGCCCACGACGACGCCTTCGTGAAGGCCATGGACGAGCTCAGGCCCGACTTCACGCAGTGCCCGCGCTGCTCGTCCTGGGTGTGCCGCAAGGCCTGCTGGAACGGCGACAAGGGCCTGTGCAAGCAGTGCGCGCCCGATCTGGGCGTGGAGATGGCCGCGGCCCAGGCCAGCCGCACCGTGGAGGAGGTGTGGGCCCACTCGAAGGTGGCCGAGCAGGACCGGGAGATGCTCAAGGAGGAGAGCTGGCGCGCGGGCGTGCGTGCCACCTGCCCCGCCTGCAACGCACCTCTGAAGTCCAACAGCAAGTTCTGCCCCGAGTGCGGGGCCAAGATCCAGGCCCAGGCCCACTGCACCCAGTGCGGCGC
>CAZNGL010000088.1:0-12270 GCA_964572405.1 uncultured Bacteriovoracaceae bacterium | reverse complement strand
TCGCTCTATGCCCTGGGCCGCTTCGATGACGCGATCCTCAGCTACGACACCGTGGTGAAGAAGTTCAAGGACAGCAAGAAGGTGCCCGAGGCGCTCTACAAGGAGGGCATGGCCTTCTTCATGATGAACGACAAGGAAACGGGCGAGCTGATCCTCCAGCAGCTCATCCACGACCATCCCCAGTCCGAGGCCGCGGCCAAGGCGCAGAAGGCGCTGAAGAACCCCCCGGTGGGGAAGGGGTAGGGGTTTTCCCCGGACAGAGGGTTTCCCGTGGGCACGGGAACCCGGGCGGACAGGTCCTTGTGCCTGTGTGCGGGAATTCAACACTCTTTATATTATATGTATTGTACATTTTTTCTCTCAGAGTGCCGATGGGGCTCTCAGGGGCTGTTCTGGAATTTTCTCCCGGCACGATGGTGCGGACCCGGGTGGGGCGCACCGGCCGGGCATGCACATGAACGAAAGGGGTTTTCATGAAGATCAGATCGTTTAGGGTGATTCCCACCCTGCCGGAAACGCTCAACCCGATCCTCCAGCTCGCCTACAACGTCTGGTACTGCTGGAACCACAAGGGCCTGCGGCTCTTCCAGCACATGGACCGGGACCTCTGGGAGGAGACCGGCCACAACCCGGTGGACATGCTCTCCCGCATCTCCCAGGGCAGGATCATGGACCTCATGGAGGACGAGGGCTTCCTGTCCCAGATGAAGAAGACCCACGAGGAGTTCGAGGACTACATCAAGGAGAAGGGGGTCTATTCCTTCCTCCTGGCGCAGCCCATCGACTTCACCATCGCGTATTTCTCCATGGAGTTCGGCATCACCGAGAGCCTCCCCATCTACTCGGGCGGCCTGGGCATCCTGGCCGGCGACCACCTGAAGAGCGCCAGCGACCTGAGGCTGCCGCTCACCGGCGTGGGGCTCCTGTACAAGCATGGCTACTTCACCCAGTACGTGAGCTGGGACGGCTGGCAGCAGGAGGAGTCGCCGAACAACGACTTCTACCACATGACGCTCATGCTCGAGCAGGGGGAGAACGGCAAACCCATCAAGATCTCGGTGAAGCTCGGCGAGCGGGAGTGCTGGGCCCAGATCTGGCGGTGCCAGGTGGGCCGCGTGCCGCTCTACCTCCTGGACTCGAACATCGAGGAGAACCATCCGGACGAGCGGGGCATCACCGGCGGGCTCTATGCCGGCAACAACGAGGACCGGCTCAGGCAGGAGATCATGCTGGGCATCGGGGGCATGCGGGCGCTGGACGCCCTGGGCATCGACCCCATGGTGTACCACATGAACGAGGGCCACAGCTTCCTGGTGGGCCTCGAGCGCATCCGCAACCTCATGAAGCGCAACGGTCTCGACTTCCAGACAGCCCGTGAACTGGTGAGGTCGTCGCTCGTCTTCACCACGCACACACCCGTGCCGGCCGGCAACGACGTCTTCGACACCGGGCTCATGGAGAAGTACCTCAAGCCCTACGTGGACGACCTCGGCATCGGCTGGGCCGATTTTCTTGCCCTGGGCAGGAAGAACCCCTTCGACGACAAGGAAGGCTTCGGCGCCACGGTGTTCGCGCTGAAGAACTCCGCCTTCCGCAACGGGGTGAGCAAGCTCCACGGCGAGGTGTCCCGGGACATGTGGAAGGACATCTGGCCCCACGTCAAGACCGAGGACGTGCCCATCTCCTCCATCACCAACGGCATCCACATCCCCTCGTGGATCTCCGACGAGATGGCCGAGCTCTTCGACCGGTACCTGGGCCCCAAGTGGAAGGAGGACCCGGACAACCAGAAGGTGTGGGAGCGCATCGACGAGATTCCCGACGCCGAGCTGTGGGCGACCCACCAGCGCCGCAGGGAGCGGCTCGTGGCCTATGCCCGCAAGAGGCTCATGAAGCAGCTCTCCACGCGCGGGGCCAAGCCCAAGGATCTCCAGCGGGCCATGGAGACCCTGCACCCTGACGCGCTGACCATCGGGTACGCGCGCCGGTTCGCCACCTACAAGCGGGGGCTGCTCATCTTCCGGGACATCGAGCGGCTCAAGACGATCCTCTCCAACCGGGAGTTCCCGGTGCAGCTCATCGTGGCCGGCAAGGCGCACCCCCGGGACCACGAGGGCAAGACCATCATCCAGCGGATCATCCACATCGCCCGCGAGGAGCCCTTCCGGGACAAGATCGTGTTCCTGGAGGACTATAACATGAACATCACGCGCTACCTCGTGGAGGGGGTGGACGTGTGGCTCAACAACCCCAGGCGTCCCCTGGAGGCCTGCGGCACCTCGGGTATGAAGGCCACGGCCAACGGCGCGCTCAACCTCTCGGTGCAGGACGGCTGGTGGGTGGAGGGCTACCGCCCCGACCTGGGCTGGTCCATCGGCAACGGCGAGGTGTACGAGAACCACGACTACCAGGACCAGGTGGAGAGCAAGGCCGTCTACGACCTCCTGGAGCGCGACATCATCCCGCTGTTCTACGAGCGGGGCCTCGACGGACTGCCCCGGGGATGGATCGGCATGATGAAGAAGTCCATGCGCACCCTGTGCCCTGTCTTCAACTCCAACCGGATGGTGGAGGAGTACACCGACCGCTGCTACATGGCCGCGGCGCTGAACATGAAGGCGCTCACCGGCGACAACTTCAAGGTGGTCCGCCAGGTGGTGAAGTGGAAGGACACCCTGGCGGCCAGGTGGGCCGACGTGGCGGTGACCGACATCAGCCACGAGGGCGGCGAAGAGGTGGCGGTGCACAGCGACATAACCATCCGTGCCGAGGTGAAGCTGGGCTCCATCAGCCCCACGGACGTGAGCGTGCGTGCGTACTACGGCACCATCGACGACGCGGGCAAACTCTCCAGTGCCAGAGACGTGATGATGGACCACATCAAGGAACTCGGCAAGGGGAGTCACCTCTTCGAAAGCCGCATCACCTGCGAGACCACGGGCAGGTTCGGCTATTCCGTGCGGGTCCTGCCGTCGCACCCGAGCCTCATCTACCCGGTGGACATGGGGCTGATCTGCTGGGCGTGACAGTGGATGAGGCCTGGCTGAGGCTGCCATGCAGCTGAGGAACCACAAGACCAAGATCGTCTGTACCATCGGACCGGCGTCGAGCACCCCCGCGGTCATGGAGGCGCTCATGCTGGCCGGCATGGACATCGCCCGGCTCAATTTCTCCCACGGAGACTTCGACGGCCACGCCCGGGTCATCGCCGACCTGCGCGCGGCCGCGGACCGCGCGGGCAGGCGCATCGCCATCATGGCCGACCTGCCCGGGCCAAAGATGCGCATCGGCGAGATCGCGAACGAGCCGGTGGAACTCAAGCCCGGCGAGCCCTTCACGCTCACCACCGGGGAGATCACGGGTGACGGCACACGGGTTTCGGTGAGCTTCGAACGGCTGCCGAAGGCGGTGAAGAGGGGGGACACGCTCTTCCTGAACGACGGGCTCATCCAGCTCGAGGTCTCCGAGGTCCAAGGGAGCGACGTGGTCTGCAGGGTGCAGGTGGGGGGAGAGCTGCGCTCGCGCAAGGGCCTCAACCTGCCGGGCATCGACCTGGGCATCAGCGCCTTCACCGGGCGGGACCACGAATGCGTGCGGTTCGCCGCCTCCCAGGGGATCGACGCGCTGTGCCAGTCCTTCGCGGTGACGGCGGAAGACGTCCATGCGGCACGCAGCGCGGCCCATGCCATCGGCTATGACCCCATGGTCATCGCCAAGATCGAGCGGTCCGGGGCCATTGACAACCTCGATGCCATCCTCGACGCCGCCGACGGCATCATGATCGCCCGGGGGGACCTGGGCGTGGAGATCCCCATCGAGCGCATGGCCGTGGTGCAGAAATACCTCATGCACAAGGCGGCCATGGCAGGCAAGCCGGTGATCACGGCCACCCAGATGCTCGAGTCCATGACCGAGAACCGCAGGCCCACCCGGGCCGAGTCCACGGACGTGGCGAACGCCATCCTGGACGGCACGGACTGCGTCATGCTCTCAGGCGAGTCGGCCATGGGCAGGTACCCCGTGGCGGCCGCGGCCATGCTCGCGAAGATCGCCGAGGCCACCGAGCCGTACGGCCCGGGATACCGGCTCAGGGAGCGGCTGAAGGAGGTCCTGGACGGACGCGCGACGGGATTGAACGACCTGCTCGTGTTCAGCGTGGAGGCAGCGCTCAGGCACGCCACCCCTGCGGCCGTATTCGTGCCCACCGCCGGCGGGTACACGGCGCGGAGCCTTGCCAGGTTCCGTCTCCCGGTCTGGATCGTGGCCGTGAGCTCGAACGAGGCGACCTGCAGCCGGCTCCTGTTCAGCTCCGGCATCCAGCCGGTCTATGAGCCCGATGTCCCGCGGAACTGGAACCCCTATATCAGGGAATGGGTCCATGCCCACGGTTTACCCGGAGAACTCGCCCTGCTCACCGAGGGACCTTCCCAGAGGGATCCCGATGCGAACCACCGCCTGGAGATCATTGACCTGAGAGGCTCCTGAGGGAGCTCCACCGGACCGATCCCCGGGACGTTCAACACTACCCATCTGGACAAACCGTTTCCGATGCATATAGAATGAAGCCCACGCGAGAGTGGCGGAACTGGCAGACGCGCTGGACTTAGGATCCAGTGGAGCGATCCGTGGGGGTTCGAGTCCCTTCTCTCGCACCACGTGTATCCTGGTTATGACGGAAGAGGCCACACCAAATCGTAGCTGACACTCCTGCCTTTTCCAGGGTTCTGTCGTATCAGGCCGCCTTCGAGAAGTCTGGTCAGTTCACGGAATGCCGTGATCCTGCTCACACCGGTCATTGCCGCATACTTCCTGGTGGTCAGCCCGCCTTCGAACCTTCCAGGTCCGGCATCGAGCAGTTTGTTGACGACCTTTCGCTGGCGGTCGTTCAGCGTTACCTGTGCATGGGTGCGCCAGAATGAAGCCTTTGCAATGACTGCCGACAGTATCTTCTCCGAGCGCACGATCGCACGGGAAAAACATCCGAGAAACCAGACAATCCACGGAGTGATATCACTGCCGCCCTTCTGACATGACTCAAGGGTATCATAGTAGGCGCTCCGTTCTTCCATGATCTGGGAGGACAGGCTGTAGTATCTCTGTTTCTGCCCGTCATCCTGGGCAAGGGCCATGTCGGTGATAGCCCTGGCGATACGGCCATTGCCGTCCTCGAAGGGATGGATAGTGACGAACCAGAGGTGGGCTATCGCAGCCCGTATGAGCCCTTCCATCAGAGTCCTGCTTGTGTGCCACCAGGAGAGGAAGAGGTCCACTTCCTGCGGGATCCTTTCCGCCGGGGGGGGCTCGAAGTGGACTTTCTCCTTCCCCACGGGTCCTGACACGACCTGCATGGGTTCATTCGTCCTCCAGTCGCCAACTCGTATCCTGCGCATACCTGAGTATCCTGCAGGAAAAAGTCCGGCCTGCCATCCCTTGAGCCGTTCGATCGTGAGCGGTTCGTCATGGTTCTGGGTTGCGTCCAGGAGTACCGCCACGAGACCGTCGACATGTCGGTCCATGGGCAGACCTGCGAAGGGAAGGCCGAGCCTCCTCGCAACTGATGATCGGACAGAGAGTACCTCGAGACGCTCTCCCTCGATGGCCGAAGTCTTCATGGTTTCTTCCGTAAGGACCTGGGCATGGGTTTCGGGATCAAGCGTCAATCCCTGGTCCAGAACCCTGCCCAGGAGCTTTCCCTGGAGGAGGCGGCTCCTGCCGAGGGGTTCGAGGACCTCCTCGCTCCTCCAGGTGAAGTCTGTCCAGTGCGGCCTCTGCCAGATGTACCGATATGATTTCATCTTGTAATCACTTCCTGTCGAGATGTGATTAAATCCCTTAATCACATCAATATATGATGCGATAAATCGGTAGTATCACAGCATTACTTGAATAGGCAACAGGTCTTTTGCCCTCTGAAGAGAGCTGAAAAGGGAAGACTCGGCGATGAAGCCGAGGATACAGGTGAGCGATCCGTTCGGGTTCGAGTCCCTTCTCTCGCACCACTGCACACCTCATGAAACATACACCCTTGACACTGCAGGGGGGTTCCTATATACAATCATCTGCTCATTCGGAACAGCCACACAGGAGAGGGGGTGTTTGATCAGCTCATGCCCGGAATCAAGGTAAGAGAAACCGAGCCCTTCGAGGGCGCGTTGAAGCGCTTCAAGAAGCAGGTGGAAAAGGCAGGCGTTCTTTCCGAGGTCCGCAAGCGGGAATTCTACGAGAAGCCCAGCGTGAAGAAGAAGCGCAAGGCCATTGCGGCGCGGAAGAGGGCCATGAAGAGAATGCACAAAGTCAGATCCTACTACTGATCCATGCTGATAGAGAAGATTAAAGCCGACCTGGAAGCCGCCATGAAGGCGCAGGACAAGGAGAGGACCTCCTGCCTGCGCATGGCGATTTCCGCAATCAAGTACCGGCAGGTTGCCATGAACCAGGACCTTGACGACCAGGAGGTCGCCAAGGTCCTGCGTACTCAGATCAAGCAGGTCACCGAGTCCGTGGAGCAGTACACCAAGGGCGGCAGGGCCGACCTTGTGGCCATAGAACAGAAGAACCTGGAGATCCTGAAGTCCTATCTCCCCAGGGAACTCGACGAGGAGAGCATCCGGGCCATCGTGCAGGAGATCATCACCGAGACCGGGGCCTCCAAGAAGGACTTCGGCAAGGTCATGAAGCTCGTCATGGCCAGGATCGCCGGCCAGGCCGACGGGAAGATCGTCAACGGCATCGTGAACTCGCTGCTGAAGTGACCGCATAGAACCTGAACCTGTTCGCGGCAACAACGGAACTGTTGCCACCGCTGCATCCATGGAACACGACCTGTTAGAGTTTTCCACACTCAAAGAATACATACGGCCCCTCATCACCTCAGACGTGGGGCAGAGCGCCCTTGCCGAGCTGAGCCCGTGTGACGGGTGGGACGAGGCGGGCCGGAGGCTCGCCCGAACGCGGGAGATGATGACCCTCATCGAGAACGGCCGCGCCCCGGTCTTCGCCGCCATCCCAGACATCCGGCCCCTGCTGGCCATCCGGGAAGGCGCGGTGCTGGAGGGGCAGGACCTGGTCAAGGTCTCATCCGCCCTTGCCGACATGGCCCGGGTCAGGAAGGCGTTCCTGTCCGCAGGGGGAGTGCTGGCTGAAGCCGCGTCGCCCATGGAGCCGCTTGACCAGGTGTCCTCCCAGATCGACGCCCTGCTCCTGCCCACGGGCGAGATATCCGACGAGGCGTATCCGCTGCTGCGGGACCTGAGGAACCGCCACCGGTCCATCCGGGCCTCCGTGATGGAAAAGCTCGGCCAGGTCATCGAGCGGCTCAAGACCAAGTCGGTGCTCATGGAGGAGCTCGTCACGGTGCGCAACGAGCGCTTCGTGATCCCGGTGCGGCACGATTTCCACGTGCACATGAAGGGTATCGCCCACGACTATTCCCGAACGAACCGCACCGTGTACGTGGAGCCCATGATCGTGGTGGAGGAGAACAACGCCCTGAACCAGATCAGGGCCCAGATCCTGGAGGAGGAGCACCGGGTGCTGAAGGACCTCACCTCGCTGGTGCACGGCCAGATCCCCGCCATCCGGGAGAACCTCTCCATCTATGGCCGGCTCGACCTGCTGAACGCCTGCTCCCGGTGGGCCGTGCGTACGGGCTCCGCACTGCCGCGGGTTTCGGGCCGCGAGTTCCTCCTGAGAGGTGCCCGTCATCCCATCCTGCTGGAGCGGCTGGGCCCGGCCGCCACGGTGCCGCTCACCATCCGCATCCCCGAAGACAGGGACTGCCTCGTCATCACGGGCCCCAACGCAGGGGGCAAGACCGTGGCGCTCAAGACGCTGGGGCTCCTCGTCCTCATGGCCAAGGCAGGGCTCGCCATCCCTGCGGGGGCGGACTCCGCCATCGCCCCGGTGGGCAGGGTCTGGGTGGAGATGGACACGAACCAGGACATCACCCATGACCTGTCGTCGTTTACCGCCCACGCCCTTTCGCTGAAGAACATCTACGAGCACGCAGGCCCAGGCGACCTGGTGCTGCTGGACGAGCCGGGATCGGGGACGGACCACGAGCAGGGCGGGGCCCTGGCCGTGTCCTGCATCCATGCCCTCAGGAACAAGGGAGCAACCGTGGTGGTCACCTCGCACTCGGACCTGGTGAAGCTCTACGGCATCACCTCCGAGGGGGTGGAGAACGCGGCCACGGCCTACGATGACACCGGGCTGAAGCCGCTGTACTCGCTCCAGTACGGCGTGGTGGGTCAGAGCAGGGCCTTCGAGATCCTGGAGTCCATCGACTTTCCCCCCGAGCTCGTGGAGGAGGCCAGGGGCATTGCGGGCAGGAAGGGCGGCTCCCCCCTGGCCCGGGCCATCGAGGACATCTCCCGGGCATCCGCCATGCGGCGCGAGGCCGAGCAGGCGCTCGAAGAGGCGAACAGCCTGAAGGAGAAGGCCCGGCTGGAACTCGAGGCCCGGAAGAAGGAGCGCATGGAGAGCGCCGTCCGGTCCAGGAGATTCCTGGACCAGCTCGAGGTGCTGTCCCGCAGGCAGGTGACCCCGGAAGCGGTGCGCGCCCTGAAGGAGGCGCCCGAGGCAGTCGAGATGGCAGAAATCCTGGCCGATGCCGAACCCGCACAGACCCTGAACATCGAGCAGGGGTGCACGGTGCGGCTGAAGGGGAGCGACCAGGAGGGCGTGGTGGCCGATGCCGCGTCGGGCTGGGCGGAGGTCTCCTTCGGGACCAAGCGCCTCAGGGTGGGGGTCGATCAGCTCCTCGTGGTGGCAGGGCCCGAAGAGAGCGGAGTCCGGGGCAAGACGGTCTCCCGCATGACTCCGCCGCCGCCGGTGCTGCCCATCAAGGTCGTGGGGATGCGCGTGGACGAGGCCCTGCCCCTGGTGGAGCGGGCCGTTGACCGTGCCATGCTCACCGGCCAGGAGCGCCTCGAGATCATCCACGGGGCAGGGACGGGACGGCTCAGAAAGGCCATCAGGGAATACCTCAAGGGACTGCCCTGCGTGAGGGGCGTATCCGACGCGCCCATGAACGAGGGCGGCGGGAACAAGACCGTCGTGGCGCTCAAGGTGAAGTAGATGGACAAGTCCCGGGTGGAGCAGATCAAGGCGCTGAGCGACATCGTCGCCGTGATCTCAGAGTATGTGGAGCTCAGGAAGAAGGGCAGGAACCTCTGGGGGTTGTGCCCCTTCCACAGCGAGAAGACGCCGTCCTTCTCCGTGGACCCCGACAAGCAGACCTACAAGTGCTTCGGGTGCGACAAGGGCGGGGACGTGTTCTCCTTTGTCATGGAGAAGAAGGGGCTGAGCTTCGCCGAGGCTCTCTCCGAGCTTGCCCGCAGGGCGGGCGTCGTCCTGGAGCCCCCGAAGAGCCAGGCGGCCTCCGAAAGGAAGGTGTTCTACGACGCCAACCGTTCCGCCATGGCCTTTTTCGAGCAGCAGCTCTCCTCCCCCCGGGGGGAGCGGGCGAGGAGGTACCTGGCGGCAAGGGGCCTGAGCGAAGACACGGTGAAGGCGTTCCACCTGGGGTTCGCCCCGGATTCCTGGGACAGCCTCGTCTCCCACCTGCGGGGCAGGGGCGTTCCTGCCCAGGCCGCCGAGCGGTGCGGCCTCATCGCCGCCAGGAAGACCGGTGGCTACTACGACCGGTTCCGGAACCGCGTCATGTTCCCCATCATCGACCTGTCCGGCGAGGTCATCGCCTTCGGAGGCCGGATCATGGAGGCGGGCGAGCCCAAGTACCTGAACTCCCCGGAGAGCCCGGTCTTCGAGAAGAAACGGGTTCTGTACAACCTCCACAGCGCCCGGGGAACGGTCCGCCAGCAGGGCGCGGTGGTGGTGGAGGGGTACATGGACGTGATCTCGCTGGCGAACGCCGGGTTCACGGGCGCCGTGGCCACTCTGGGCACGGCGCTCGGCGAGGAGCATATCCGCATCCTGCGGCGGTTCACCGAGGACATCACCCTGGTCTTCGACGGAGACTCCGCGGGCAGGAGCGCCATGGTCAGGGCCCTGGACCCCTTCCTCGCCTCGGGGATCGTGCCCAAGGTGGTCATCCTGCCCCAGGGGAAGGACCCGGACGACATGGCCAGGCAGGACATCGCCTCCTTCACCGGACTCGTGGCACAGGCCCAGGACATCTGGGAGCTGATCTTCGATGAATCGTTTTCCCGGCACGATCCATCAAAACTGCGAGGTTTGAACGGCATCGTAAAGGAACTCGCACCCATGTTCACCCGCCTGCACGATCATGTCCTGCGTGATCTGCTTGTACAGAGGCTCGCCGTCAGGCTGGGCATATCCGCCGACGTGATCATGAAGGGGGTGAAGCCGGTCGTTTCTGCCCCCGGGCAGGCTGCCCCGGCGCCGGCCCACGGCGAGCGCCACGCCTTGGAGTCCACCCTGGCGCGGCTCCTGCTCCAGGAGCCCGACGCGGCGGATCTCGTCAGGGAGCAGGGCCTGACTTTCGAGTTCCAGGAGCCCGGCCTCAGGGTCCTGTTCGATCACCTGTTCCGGCATGGTGTCCAGGCCTGCGATGGGCCCGGCTGCCCCGACGAGGTGCGCCTGGAGGTGTCCCGCCTGCGGGCGCTGGGAGAATTTCCGGGAGATGTAAAAAAGGCCTTGATTGATACCGTGTGCCGGTTTAAGAGTCTAGCGATCGATGAGGAGCTCAGACGGATTCAAGGAGAGCTGCACCTTGCCGAAAAGTCGTCAGACAAGACGAGACGCAACGAGCTGCTCAGGGCGAAGCAGGACCTCGCGGTGCTCAAGAAGGGCCTGCGTTCGCATGTCATGGAGGCATTCGAGAAGAGATGACTGAGAAGAAGTCGTATCCCAAAGAGATCCAGAAACTGATCGCCATCGGCAAGTCCAAGGGATTCCTCACCTACGAAGAAGTGAACGACGGGCTCCCGGACGACATCCTGAGCCCGGACGACCTGGACGACGTCATGGACCTCTTCACCGAGAAGGAGATCCAGCTCGTGGACACCGAGGAGGAGCTGAGCCCCGAGGAGGAGGAGTTCGACTTCCACGACGACGGGTCCATGCGCTCCCCGGACCCGGTGAAGATGTACCTCCATGAAATGGGGTCCGTGTCGCTCCTGTCGCGAGAGGACGAGACCGAGATCGCCAAGCGGATAGAGGCCGGCCAGCGCCAGATCCTGAACGTCATCATCAACTCCCCGGTCACGGTGAAGGAGGTCATCCAGATCGGCGTCTACCTGGAGAACAACGAGATCCGGCTCAAGGACGTGGTGGACATCGACGACATCATCGACGTGGACGAGGAACTCGTCCGCACCAAGACCCTGGAGACCATCAGGGAGATCGAGCGCAAGCAGGCGGAGCTCAAGACCTACAAGTACCAGCTCTTCAAGGCAAGGAGCAACGCACAGAAGGAGAAGATCAAGACCAACATGGGCAGGGTGAGCCGGGAGATCGTGAGGCTCATCCACGACATCCACTTCCTCCCCGAGCAGATCGAGCTGTTCGGCAGCAGGCTCAAGGAGCTCAAGAGGCTCCTCGAGTCCAAGGAGGACGCGCTCGCCTCGTGCGAGGAGCGGTTCAGCAAGTCCATCGCTGAGATCAAGGACATGCACCAGATGATCTGCGACGGCGACTGCGACGCCGAGATCGAGGAGTTCCTGGAGGAGCACGACCTCACCCGGGAGGACTTCACCGCCATTGCCGCCGGGCTCATCGACGCGGTCAAGGACATCAAGCGCATCGAGATCGAGGGCGGTCTCACCGCCCACGGGCTGAAGAAGGCCGTGCGGATCCTCGAGGACGCCGAGCAGAAGACCAATGCCGCCAAGACCGAGCTCATCCAGGCCAATCTGAGGCTCGTGGTGAGCATCGCCAAGAAGTACGTGAACCGGGGCCTCCAGTTCCTGGACCTCATCCAGGAGGGCAACATCGGGCTCATGAAGGCGGTGGAGAAGTTCGAGTACCGCAGGGGCTACAAGTTCTCCACGTACGCCACCTGGTGGATCCGCCAGGCCATCACACGCGCCATCGCGGACCAGGCAAGGACCATCCGCATCCCGGTGCACATGATCGAGACCATCAACAAGCTCATCCGCACCTCGAGGGCCCTCGTGCAGGAGCTGGGCCGCGAGCCCACCCCCGAGGAGATCGCCGAGAAGATGGACTACCCGGAGCACAAGGTGCGCAAGATCCTCAAGATCGCCAAGGAGCCCATCAGCCTGGAGACCCCCATCGGCGAGGAGGAGGACAGCCACCTGGGCGACTTCATCGAGGACAAGAAGG
>CAZNGL010000087.1:0-12272 GCA_964572405.1 uncultured Bacteriovoracaceae bacterium | reverse complement strand
CAGGGCGAGGCCGCGGAGCTCCTCATGGAGGAGTCCAACAGGCGATACAACGAGGCGCAGCTCGTTCACGAGATGGGCACGGCCGTTTCCAAGATCATCGACATCGACGTGCTCCTCGAGACCGTCATGCTCCTGCTTGGAAAACACCTGGACTTCCAGCACGGCATGGTCATGCTCGCCAACCCTGACCGCACGAGGCTCGTATGCCGGGCGAGCTTCGGCTATTCCCCGGAGCAGGCCAGGACCCTCTCCGCCGTCGAACTCAACCTGGACAGGCCCGAGTCCAGGGGCGCCTTTGTACTGGCCTTCAGAAAGCAGACACCGTACCTGGTGAAGAACATCGATGAGATCAGGGACGATCTCTCGGAGCGGACGAACACCCTGGTTGACCTCCTTGGCGCCTCTTCCTTCATCTGCGTGCCCATCGTGTACGAGAGTGAGTCCATGGGCGTGCTCTGTGTGGACAACGACGTCACCAAGCCCCCGCCCAAGCAGAGCGACCTGAATCTTCTCATGGGCATCGCCCCTCAGATCGCCATCAGCATCAATAATGCCCGGACCTTCGAGCAGATGCAGGCGAGCGAGGAGAAGTACCGGGTGCTCGTGGAGAGCTCTAACAGCATCATCCTGAGGATAAACACCCAGGGGATCATCACCTTTGCCAACCGGTTCGCCCGGGAGTTCTACGGCTATTCAGAAGAGGAGATGCTCGGGAAGAACATCCTGGGATTCCTCGTGCCGGAAAGGGACGTGCAGGGGAGGGCCCTGTTCCCGGTGATCCGGGAGTTCCTCCTGAACCCCGAGGCGTATGTCAGCAGGGAGAACGAGAACATCACCAGGACCGGCGAGCGGGTCTGGGTGAGCTGGAGCAACAAGGCCATCTACGACAGGGACGCGAACCTCACCGAGATCCTGTGCGTGGGCAACGACATCACGGCCCGGAAGAAGGCCGAGTCCGAGAAGAGGCAGCTGGAGAACCAGCTCATCCGCGCCCAGAAGATGGAGGCCATCGGGTCACTTGCAGGCGGCGTTGCCCATGACCTGAACAACATCCTCAGCGGCATCACCAGCTATCCCGAGCTTTTGCTCCTGGAGCTGCCGGAAGACTCATCCATGAGAAAGGCGATCCTCACCATCAAGCGGTCCGGGGAGAAGGCCGCCGCCATGGTCCAGGACCTCCTCACCCTGGCGCGCAGGGGCGTGAGCATATCCAACCCCGTGGACCTCAACGCCATAGTCCGGGAATATTTCGACAGCCCCGAGTTCGAGAAGCTGAAGCACTACCACACGGCCGTCACCACCGAGATCACCCTCGCAGCGGATCTGAAGTACGTGCTCGGGTCCGAGGTACACCTGGGAAAGACCCTGATGAACCTGGTGTCCAATGCCGCCGAGGCCATGCCCGAAGGCGGCACCATCTTCGTGCGGACCGAGAACAGGTATCTGGAAAAGCCCCTGAACGGATACGACACGGTGGCGCCGGGGGAATATGCTGTCCTCTCCGTTGCGGACACGGGCATCGGCATCCCGCCGGAGGACCTGAGAAGGATCTTCGAGCCGTTCTTCTCCAAGAAGATCATGGGCAGGAGCGGGACCGGCCTGGGCATGACCGTGGTGTGGTCCACGGTGAAGGACCACAACGGATACATCAACGTGCTGAGCGAGGAGGGGGTGGGGACCAGGTTCGACCTGTATCTGCCCGTCACCCGGTACGTCATCAAGGAAAAGGCCCTGCAGGGGTCCATCCAGGACTATGCCGGAACCGAGCGCGTCCTCGTGGTGGACGACGCCGAAGAGCAGCGGGAGATCACCAGGGGCCTGCTCGGGCGTCTCGGCTACCAGGTGAGCACGGCCCGGTGCGGCGAAGAGGCCCTGGACTACCTCCGGGCGCACGACGCGGACCTGGTGATCCTGGACATGATCATGGACCCCGGGATGGACGGCCTGGAGACCTACGAGAGGATCCTGGAGATCAAGGGCCGCCAGCGGGCCATCATCGTGAGCGGCTTCTCGGAAACGGACCGCGTGCGGAGGGCCATGGGCCTCGGCGTGGGTGCCTATCTCCGGAAGCCCTACTCCCTGAACGACCTGGCCCGGGTGGTGCGCTCAGAGCTCGACAGGATCCCGGGCTGAACCCGGACCGGGCAGTTCCCTCCCTTCCCCAGCTGGATCCACTATTTTCTTATCCTGGTCCGGGTTCTGTGGTATAGCCCCGAAAATCTCTCCTGAGGGGCGAAGGGGCACAGGCTGGGGCATGGCATGGACACCACGGCACGGTTCATTCTCTTTCAGACACTGATCGTTGTCCCCTTCATCGCCGGCGCAACGGTCAAGCGGTCGTTCCGGTTCAACAACCTTCCCGTCTTCACGAAAGGTCTGGTAAGGATCAACCTCATCCTCATCGAACCGGTCATCGTCCTGTGGAGCACCTGGGGGCTCACCCTTGCCTTCGATCTCGTATGGCTCCCCCTGTCGGGCCTGTTGCTGGTATGCACCGGCATGGCCTTCGGCGGCCTGTTCCGGCGGGTGCTTGGCCTTTCGGAAAGGGGTGGCGCCACGTTCCTCGTCAGCTCGTCGCTGGCGAACCACGGATTCACCATGGGGGCCTTTCTCTGTTACCTCCTCCTGGGCGAGAGGGGGCTCGGGCTGTCGTTTCTCTTCCTTTCGTATTTCATGCCCTATGTCTTCCTCGTGATCTTTCCGTATGCCAGGAGGGTCTCCACGGGCATTCCCTTCAGCATGGCCATGGTGAGGGACTATATTCTCAGCCTGCAGAACATGCCCTTGTTCGCCCTCCTGGCGGCCCTTGCCCTGCTGGGAACAGGCATGCGGCGGCCTGGAATATCCTTCCCGGTTGACCTGTTCATCGTCGTGTCCATGGCCCTGTACTACTTCACCCTTGGACTCAACTTCGCTGCACCGGTTTTCTCCATCTCGCTGAAACCGAACGCCGCCCTGGCGTGCGTGAAGTTCGTGCTGGTCCCCCTTGCGGCGATCCTCACCCTGCGGTGCGTCACGCTCGATCCCCGGGTGGAGATGGTGATCCTTGTGCAGTCCTTCATGCCCGCAGCCATCTACTCGGTGGTGGCCTCCGTTCTGTTCGACCTCGATGCCGAACTGGCGTCCAGCATGTTCGTGTGGAACACCCTGCTGTTTCTCATGGGAGTCCTGCCGGCGCTCTTCTTTTTCCGGTCAACGCTCATGGTGCTCATCAGCTGAAAGGAGACGTGTACATGAAGGCGGATGCGATCAGTGTGGTGCTTTTCGATTTCGGCGGCGTGCTCGCTGACGAAGGGTTCAGGAACGGCCTGTACCGGATCGCGCGGAGACACTCACAGGACCCCGAGGGGTTCTTCGAGACGGCGCGCGAACTGATCCGGAGCAGCGGCTACCTCACCGGCAGCGCCACCGAGGCCGACTGGTGGGATCGGCTCAGGAGCCGGACAGGCATCGCGGGCAGCGATGCCGAGCTCAGGGGGATCATCCTCGACGGCTTCACCCTGCGGGACTGGATGCGAGATGTGGTGCTGGCGCTGCGTCATCACGGGGTGCGCACGGCCGTCCTGAGCGACCAGACCAACTGGCTCGACGAGCTCAACGCGAAGACCCCGTTCTTCGGGTGGTTCGAGGAGGTGTTCAACAGCTTTCACCTGGGCAAGTCCAAGCACGACCCGAGCCTGTTCGTGGACGTGACCTCACGCTTGGGGGTGAATCCGGGGCAGACCCTGTTCATCGACGACACCCTGGCTCATGTGGAGAGGGCGCGGGCCACAGGGCTGCATGCCATCTGGTACCGCGACAGGGAGGGATTCATGGCGGAGATGCGCGCCTTCTTCCCAGGCCTGGCGTGATCACGATCCGGGCTTGACGGCGGCCCACACCTCGTACTTCAGGAAGTCCATGAGGTATTTCCCGTAGGAGTTGTTCATGAGCGGCCGCGCCAGGCTCTCCACCTGCAGTTCGTCGATGAAGCCCATGCGGTAGGCCACCTCCTCGATGCAGGCGATCTTCAGGCCCTGGCGCTTCTCGATGTTGGACACGAACTCGCTCGCCTCCATGAGGGACTCGTGGGTCCCGGTGTCGAGCCAGGCAAAACCCCGGCCCAGCAGCTTGACCCTCAGGGTCCCCCGGTTCAGGTACACCCTGTTCACGTCCGTGATCTCCAGCTCGCCGCGCTTCGAGGGGGTGAGGTCCTCCGCAACGCTCACCACGGAGCTGTCGTAGAAGTACAGCCCGGGAACCGCGTAGTGCGACTTCGGGTGGGAAGGCTTCTCCACGATGTCCAGCACCCGGTGCTCGTGGTCGAGCTCCACCACGCCGTAGCGTTCCGGGTCGTGCACCCAGTACCCGAAGATGCAGGCCCCCGACTCCAGGCGGGAGGCCTCCTGGAGGATGGTCTTGAACCCCTGGCCGTAGAAGATGTTGTCGCCCAGGACGAGGCAGACGGAATCGCCCGCGATGAACTCCTTGCCGATGACGAAGGCCTGCGCGATTCCCTTTGGCTCGGGCTGGACCCGGTACGAGAAGGTGACGCCCCACTGGGAGCCGTCGCCCAGGAGGTCTTCGAACCGGGGAAGGTCCGTGGGGGTGGAGATGACGAGGATCTCGCGGATGCCTGCCAGCATGAGGACGGACAGCGGGTAGTAGATCATGGGCTTGTCGTAGATGGGCAGCAGCTGCTTGCTCACCGCCTTGGTGATGGGGTAGAGGCGTGTTCCATACCCCCCGGCCAGAATGATGCCCTTCATGAACACACCCCCCTCCACGCAGAGAAATTTTCAGCAGTATAGCAGCAGAGCGGCCTGGATTCAATTACCTGAACGATCCCGTCATCAGGACAGGCCGTACCTCTTGAGCTTTTTGTGGAGCGTCGCCCTGGTGATGCCGAGCTTCCTCGCCGCCTCGCTCTTGTTCCCCCGGACGGACTCCAGGGTCTTGAGGATGGCAAGACGCTCCACCTCGTCGAGGCTGGCATCGACCTTCGCCTCGGGCAGGGCCGCGACCCTGGGCTCGTCGCGGAAGTTCGGGATGTCCTCCTCCCTCAGGTACGCCTGGCTGGACAGGACCACGGCGCTCTCGATGGTGTTCATCATCTCCCGGACGTTTCCCGGCCACGGGTGGCGGATGAGGCGGTCCATGGCCTGGGGGGTGAACCCCTTGATCTGCTTGCGGTTCTTCTCGGCGAACAGGTTCAGGAAATGACCCGCCAGGAGCGGGATGTCCTCCCTGCGCTCGCGCAGGGGAGGCACGAAGAGGTTGATGACGTTCAGCCGGTAGTAGAGGTCCTCCCGGAACCTTCCCTCGCGCACCAGCGCCGGGAGGTCCTTGTTCGTGGCGGCGATGATCCGCACATCCACCCGGATCACCTCCTCGCCGCCCACCCGGGTGATCTCCCGCTCTTGGAGCACCCGCAGGAGCTTCACCTGCATGGCCAGGGACATCTCGCTCACCTCGTCCAGGAAGAGGCTTCCCCCGTCTGCCTGTCTGAAGCTGCCCTCCCTCCTGCGGAGCGCACCGGTGAAGGCGCCCTTTTCGTGGCCGAAGAGCTCCGACTCGAGGAGACCCTCCGACACGGCGGCGCAGTTCATCTTGATGAAGGGCTGGTCCTTTCTGGGCGAATTGAAGTGGATGGCCCCCGCGATCATCTCCTTGCCCGTCCCCGATTCGCCGGTGATGAGCACCGTGGCCTCCGACGATGCGGCGCGGGCCGTGGTCTCCAGGAGTTTCACCATGGCAGGGCTGCTGCCGATGATGGTGCCCTGGTGGAAGCGGTCGCCCACGAGTCTTTTCAGGCGGCGGTTCTCCTCCCTGAGCATGCTGTGCTCCATGGCCTGATCCATCTTGAGGCGCAGCTCGTCGAAGTCCAGCGGCTTGGTCAGGTACTCGTAGGCCCCCTTCTTCATGGCCTCGATGGCGGTCTCCACGGAGGAGAAGGCGGTCATGATGATGACCGGGATGGCCGGGTTGATATCCTTGATGGCGCCCAAGGCCTCAAGACCCGAAACCTTGACCATGCGGATGTCCATGAGGATGAGGTCGAAGGGCCGGCCCCTCACCTCGTCGATGGCCGCCTGTCCGTCGTCCGCCTCGCTCACCGCATACCCCCAGCCTGTCAGCAGGGTCGTGAGCATGGTGCGGTGTCCCAGGTCGTCGTCCACCACCAGGATGTTCCGTTTCCCCTTCGACCCTGACATGGGCTACGCTCCTTTCGCCGGGAGGCCAAAGACGACCGTCGTGCCCTGTCCCAGCGTGCTTTCCACCTTGATGTCGCCGCCGTGGGCCTCCACGATCTTGTGCGCAATGGCCAGGCCGAGACCGGTGCCGGACTGCTTGGTGGTGAAGTACGGATCAAAGACGTGGCCGAGGTCCTGCGGGGCTATCCCGTGGCCGGTGTCCGAAACGCTCACCATGATACGCGGGTTCTTCTCGTCCGGTTCCAGCGAAACGGTGAGCCTGCCTCCGTTGTCCATGGCCTCCATGGCGTTGAGGAAGAGGTTCAGGAGGACCTGCGCGATCTTGTCCTGGTCGATGTCGCACAGGAAGGGCTCGCCGCCGAGTCCGGAGCGGTCGATCTCCACGTGCCGCTCGGCGGCCTGTTTCTCCACCATTGCAAGGGAACGGTTCACGACCTCGAGCAGCGACGCGGTCTCCCTTCTGAGGTCCATGGGCCGGGCGAATTCCAGCAGCTGGGTGATCACCCGGTTGAGGCGCTCCACCTCTCCCACCATGATGCCCGCGATGCGCTGGTCCTCCGGGACATCCCGGTAGCGCTCCTTGAAATAGGTGGCAAAGCCCTTGATGGAGCTCAGGGGGTTCCTGATCTCGTGGGCCACCCCTGCCGCCAGGCTCCCGATGGACGCGAGCCGTTCCTTGCGCTCCATCTCCTTCTTGAGGTGTTCTATCTCCGAGATGTCCCGCAGCAGCACGATGTGGCCGAGGAAGGTGTTTTCGTCGTCCCTGAGGATGCTGGCGCTCGTCTCGCAGGTCATGGTCCGGTCCTGGACCGGGACGCGTACCTCGCGCACCGCCATGTCGTCGGGCCCGCGGATCTCCCCGATCAGCGATGTGATCTCGGGCGGCAGCACCTCCCGGGAGTCCCTGCCCGTGACATGGTCCCCTGAGATGCGAAGCAGGCGCTCGGTGACGTTGTTGACGGCGAGGATGGAGCCCTTCTCGCCGGTTACGATGAGTCCGATGGGCATGTGCTCCACGAGGGTGTCCGAGAGCGCCTTGACCCTGGAGAGGGATGCGCGGGCCGAGAGGTAGTTCTGGGCGATGACGATGGCCACGATCCCCAGCAGGCCGTACATGAGCAGGCTCACGGTGAGGATGATCTTCTGCTTGATGCTCTCGCGGATGATCTGCTCCACAGGCTCCATGTCGAGACCCAGGTAAATGGTCTGCACCGGGGGCTTTTCCATCTGGGGGATCATGTGGGGGGAAAACCAGTCCATGTTCGGCCTCAGGGGTCTGCGCAGGTAGACGCCGCCCCTGGAGGGGTAGAACCTCCGGTACACCTCGAAGACCTTGGTACCGTTTTCCCTCCGGACCACCTTGCCGTGCACCCTCCTCCCCTGGGGTTCGGGGGGAGTACTGCTCTGGTACTTCTTCCCGATGTTCATGGGCTGGTTGTGGGCCATGATGGTGCCGTCCTTGTCCGTGATCATGATGTACACGATGTCCGGGAGTTCGGCCGTTTCCATGATGAGCCGCTGGACACGGGCCCCGCTCCAGTCCGCTCCCATCATGCCCGTCCTGGTGCCCGCCTCGAAGGAACGGATCAAAGCCGCACCCTTTTCGGTGAGCATGATGTACATGTTCTTCCTCTGGGTCCTGATGCTCTCCATGGTGGTGAAGATGATGATGGGGACCATCACCACGAGCGATCCCATGATCACCCAGGGCGAGATCCTGATCCATGCCTTGCGGGTCTCTCTCATCTCCATGCCGTATCCCGGGGTGGGCTTTTCAACTCTCATGCCATGTGCTCCGGACATGTGTTTATCACGATCCTGCCGCAGGTCAGTCCCTGCAGGTGTTCAGATTATATACACCTGTATAGGGTGATTGTATACAATCTATACACCCTTGTGGAGCATGCGGGCCGTACGTACGGGAGGAATCAGGGTAAAATGGATATAAACCAAATGATAATAAAGGGATAAACGATTTCCCGGGGAAATGGCACGGCGGTTGCTCAAGAGGGGGAGACAGCACAAGGAGGCACGATATGAAACAGTACCGAATGATCGTCATGGTGATAGTCGTGGCACTCATAGCCATTCCCGTCATGGCCCAAGGGCCACGGTTCTGGCAGGGAGCAGGCCCAGGTGACTGCCCCATGTGGGAAAGGGACGGAGCGGGACGAGGCTACGGTCCTGCGGGTCTGGAGCTCACCCAGGCGCAGCGCGATCAGATCCGCTCGCTCCGTGACGCGCACATCGAGAAGACCAGGCCCCTGCGTGACGAGATGCGCCAGAACAGGCAGGAGCTCAGTACCCAGATGAACAGCGACACACCTGATGAGAAGAAGATCTGGGACGCCCAGAAGAGGATCAGCACGCTCGAGGATCAGCTGCAGCAGGAAAGGATCAGGCACCAGCTGAGCGTGAAAAAGGTCGCGCCAGAGGCGAAATTCCGCATGAATTTCGGGAAAGGCTATGGTAGGGAGTTCGGCAGACGCGGCTGCATCGGTATCTGACCGGCTGAAGGGATCAGCAAGGGACAAGGAACCTTCTTCATAACCACATATCTCCACACTACCTCCTCTTGGGATGGCGGACGCAATGCCCATACCGCCATCCTTTTTTTTGCTCCTGACCTTGGAAGTTGCAAAGGGCGTCCGGTTCGCGGTAAGCTGCTGCACGCCTGAGGCGGCCACCCGGACAGGTCGCATATAACGCACCGACAAAACAGGATAATCCACCAGGCGGATTGACTCTCAGGCGTTTCTCATATACTAGAGGGGAGGTTGGGGGGTATACATGTCTTTGACGTATCGTGATGCGGGCGTTGATATCGACAGGCAGAACCTGTTCGTCAAGGCCATCAAATCCAGCGTGAAATCCACTCATGGTCCCGAGGTCATCGGTGGTATCGGCGGGTTTGCGGGTCTGTTCAAGCTGGACATCGGGAACTGTACCGATCCGGTGCTGGTATCTTCCACCGACGGCGTGGGGACCAAGCTGAAGATCGCCTGCATGGCCGACAGCCACGAGGGCGTGGGCATCGACCTGGTGGCCATGGTGGTGAACGACATCGTCGTGGTGGGCGCCCAGCCGCTGTTCTTCCTCGACTATTTCGCCACGGGCAAGCTGAGCCTCGAGCGGGCGAAGGTGATTATCGCCGGGATCACCAAAGGCTGCAAGGAGGCGGGCTGTGCTTTGATCGGCGGGGAGACCGCGGAGATGCCCGGGTTCTACCGCGAGGACGAGTACGACGTGGCCGGTTTCGGCGTGGGCGTGGTGGACGGCGACAAGATCATCGACGGCTCGCGCATCGCGGCGAAAGACGTGCTCATCGGCGTACACTCCTCCGGACTGCACAGCAACGGCTTCTCCCTGGTGCGCAAGGTGCTGTTCGAACGGGCCAAGCTTCGGGTGGACGACTATCTGGAGGACCTGGGCAAGCCCCTTGCCGAAGAGCTCCTCACCCCCACGAGGATCTACGTGAAGAGCGTGCTCAACGTGCTGCGCGGCTTCGAGATCAAGGGAATCGTCCATATCACCGGGGGCGGTTTCATCGACAACATACCCCGCGTGCTGCCGGCCCGGTCCTGCGCAGTCATCCGCAAGGACGCCTGGGAGGTTCCCCCCATATTCCGTTTCATCCGGGACATCGGCAAGATAGAGGATGCCGAGATGTACCGCACCTTCAACATGGGCGTGGGCATGGTCCTTGTCGTGTCTCCCAAGGATGCAGACGACGTCATGCTCCGCCTGAAGGGGCTCAAGGAGTCTGCGGATGTCATCGGGTTCATCGAGACGAGGCCCAAGGGCGGTGAAGCGGTGGTCCTCTCCTAGGGGGCAGGCGTGATTCGCATCGGCGTCCTGGTTTCCGGCAGCGGTTCCAACCTCCAGTCCATCATGGATGCCTGCGCATCCGGAGGGATCGACGGCACGGTGGTCGTGGTCATCAGCAACGTCTACGGCGTCTATGCCCTCGAACGTGCGGGACGCGGCGGTATCCCCACCAGGGTCATCTCCCATGCGGACTATCCCGACAGGGAGGCTTTCGACACTGAACTCGCCAGGGTCCTCCTGGAATGCCGTGTCGACCTGGTGTGCCTGGCGGGGTTCATGCGGGTGCTCACCCCGTCTTTTCTCAGGACGTTCCCCGGCAGGGTCATGAACATCCACCCGGCACTGCTCCCGTCCTTTCCGGGGCTCCATGTCCGCCAGAAGGCCATCGACTACGGGGTGAGGTTCTCAGGGTGCACGGTCCACTTCGTGGACGAGGGTGTGGACACCGGTCCCATCATCATCCAGGCCGTTGTGCCCGTCTATCCCCGGGACACCGAAGAGGAGCTGAAGGAGCGGATCCTCAAGCTCGAGCACAGGATCTACCCCAAGGCCATCGCGCTCTTCTCCCAGGGCAGGCTCTCCATCGACGGGAGGAGGGTGGTCGTGAGGGGCCTTGCAAAGGATGAGACCGCGTGCCTGATCAATCCCCCTTTGGACCTCTGAGCGGTCCCGTCCTGGTGAGTGCATGCCTGCTCGGCGTGCGGTGCCGGTATGACGGTTCTTCAAAGACCTGCGGGTCCATCCTGGAGATGCCCGGCATCATCCCTGTCCCGGTGTGTCCCGAGCAGCTTGGCGGCCTGCCCACGCCCAGGCCCCCCTCCCACCTGGAAGGGGGTGACGGCGGCGCGGTGCTCAATGGTACGGCGCTGGTCAGGGACGAGGACGGCCGGGACGTGACCGCGGCCTTTCGTGCAGGTGCCTGTGAGGTGTGCCGCATCGCCCGGATGGTGCATGCACAGGTTGCCATCCTGAAGGAAAGGAGCCCTTCCTGCGGGACCCGGGTGGTGTGGAGGGATGGAGAACTCGTTGCGGGGTGCGGCGTCGCTGCGGCCATGCTGAAGGCCCGGGGTGTGTGTGTCATGAACGAGGATGGGACAAGGGCGTGAGGCAGAATTACGATGTCGTCGGCCTCGGGGAGGGGCTTGCCGGACTTTTCGCCTGCAGCCTGCTGGCGTCCCGGAAGCTGCGCTGCCTGTGGGTCGACACCACCCCCGGGACCCCCGGCAGGGCCCTCTGGCCCGATACCCCGCTGCTGCTCACCGAGGCCTTTTTCCAGGGCATTCTTGTCCCGGTATTCTCCCTGATGGACTCCAGCATGGTGGCACGTCTCAATGTGCAGCGCCGCGTCCCTGTCCGTCTGGTGGAGGATTCAGGTGGACCACAGGCCTTCCCGCCCGGGCAGGAGGTCATGCCGCTCGCCTCCAGGAGCCTCTGCGAGCAGTACACCTCCCTGCTCCGCTCGTCCCTTGTCCGGCCCGGACGGTATCTCCGGTGTCTTGGGAAGGCTGTGGACCATGAGCCATGGGAACTTGCCCTGGCCGACGCCCTGGGCAGCACGGGGGCGGGGAGGGTCTCGCGCTGGAAGGCCCATGCCTCGGCCATGGGCATGTGTTCGGTGGCCTCCGGTGCGGTGAGGGATATCCTGCAGGCATGGATGGCAAGAAATCGCAGCGAATGCGCCATGTCCACGGATGCACAGATCCTCATGCACGGCCGGGACGTGGTGGGGTTCCGGCTGGATGACTCCATCCATACCGGGCAGTGCTACCTTGCAGAGACCGTGCCCGGCGAGGGGAACGACCGCGGATTCCACCTGTACGGGCAGTGCAGGTTGGCGCCGGGCATGAAGCCCTTCGACAGGGAGGAACTCATCATCGTCTCGCCACCCCCTGAGCTGAGATATCCCATGACGGTGAAAACCGCCCGGGATCCCGGCGAGCCCACGGTCTCGATATACACCCGGGTCATCTCGGACCCGGGGCTGACGTCCAGCACCGAAACCGTATCGTGGGCATCGGGCATGGTGGTGAAGAGGCTCTCCCGTGTCCTGCCTTCCCTTGCACAGGCTTTGCAGACCTTCGAGGCGGTGGATCCCCTGGAGGGAGGGGTCATACGGCCATGGTTCGGATTCGCCCTGGAGATCCACGGCCCTTCCCTTTTCGGTGCGGGACGTTATATAAGACCTCGAGAGAAGATGTTCGCCATCGACCGGGACAAGTATGCGTGCCTCGGCGACGACGGTGATTTCTT
>CAZNGL010000086.1:0-12414 GCA_964572405.1 uncultured Bacteriovoracaceae bacterium | reverse complement strand
CGCAGGGAGGCGGTGGACGCCCCCATGCAGGAGACCCTGGCCGCGGCCGTCATCCGCCTGAGCTCCTGGGACGGCGATGCGCCCCTGTACGACCCCATGTGCGGCTCAGGGACGCTCCTTTGCGAGGCACTCATGCACTACTGCCGGGTTCCGGCGGCCTTCCTGCGGAGATCCTTCGGGTTCACCTGGCTGCCCGACTTCGACCCCGGTGCCTGGGACAGGGTGAAGGGGGAGGCGGATGCGGCCATCAGGCCCCTTCCCAGGGGGCTCATCGCGGGCAGCGACATCTCCGAGCGGGCCATCGGCATGGCCAGGACCAACAGCCGCATGCTCCCTTCGGGCGATGCCATCAGGCTGTCCGGGAAGCCGTTTGCCGACCTCGCCCCCATCAGGGACAGCGTCATCGTGTGCAACCCGCCCTACGGGTTGAGGATGCACGGCGGCCAGGACATGGCCTCCTTCATGAAGGGGTTCGGCGACTTCCTCAAGCAGCAATGCACCGGCTCCACCGCGTACGTCTACTTCGGCAACCGCGAGCTCATCAAGCACGTGGGACTCAGGACCGCGTGGAAGAAGCCCCTGAAGAACGGCCAGCTGGACGGCAGGCTCGTGAAGTACGAGCTGTACTGAGGGGGGAGAAAAGGAAAAACTGGCGGGAGCGACGAGACTCGAACTCGCGACCTCCGGCGTGACAGGCCGGCGTTATAACCGACTTAACTACGCCCCCGCCCGGGTGTGTATTCACCCATTTTGACGGTTCTCGTGCCAGGGAAGGTTCACTGTCACCGTTCCATTATAATGTCTTCCCGGTGAGACACAAGAGCGGGAAACCTATACATGCACCAGGGTGGGTTTGGCAAGTGCAATTTCTTCCTCCGCAAGGACCTCCCCCCGGCGGCCGATGATGACGTGCCTGAGCGGCATATCCACGCCGGCGGCATGCACGGCCTTCACGGCCGCGTGCACGAGGCCGGTGCAGCACGGCACCTCCATGTGGACCACGGTGAGCGTCCGGGGCGTCGCCTGCGCCAGGATCTCGCCCAGGCGCGCGATGTGGCGGTTCACGTCGTCGAGCTTGGGGCAGGCCATCGCAACGGTCTTTCCGTTGAGGAACCTCCGGTGGAGGTCGGGGCTCGCCACGGCGCAGCAGTCGGCAAGGAGCAGCATGTCGGAACCCTTGAGGAAGGGGGAGGACGGGCTCAGGAGCTGGAGCTTCACCGGCCAGTGACCAAGCATGGAGGGTGCTTCGATCCCTGGGCATGCAGCCTGAGGCCCGGGTTTTTGTTCAAAGGTCATGGCCAGGGTGGACGGGCACCCGCAGGGCAGGGTGGCAGGGCCGTTCCCTGCCGTGGAGGGCTTCTCCGGGAGGAGGTGTCTCTTCACCGCCTCCTCGTCGAAGGCCTCGGCCTCGCGCTCGACGACTCTGAGCGCCCCCGTGGGACAGTCACCGATGCACGCTCCCAGGCCGTCGCACAGGATCTCGCCCACCAGCTTCGCCTTGCCGTCAACGAGCTTCAGGGCCCCTTCCGCGCAGGCCACGATGCACTGTCCACACCCGTTGCACCGCTCCTCGTCGATCTCGATGATCTTCCTGGTCTGTCTCATGACCGTCTCCTCCCCCTCGTGATGCACCCTGTATAGGGCATGCGCGGGAAAAGGTCCTTGACCTGGGTCAAGCCCGGCCCCTTGCCCCTGGGGGCAGATGAATGTACAATCCTGGCATGGAGTTATCCGATGTTCTGAAGCGTTCCGAGCTGTTCCGGGGCATGAGCGCCGGGGCCCTGGCAAGGCTCGCCGCCATGGGCAGGCAGAAGAGCTTCGGCCCGGGCGCCACGCTGTTCCTGGAGGGGACCAGGGGCTCGGAGTTCTACCTGCTCATGGAGGGGGAGGTGCGCCTGTACAAGACCTCGCCGGACGGCCAGGAGGTGGTGCTGCGCATCATCCGGCCGGGACAGGTCTTTGCCGAGGTGGTGCTCTTCGAGAACCCCCTCTACCCGGTGAGCGCCTCGGCCCTGGGCCAGGTGAGAGTCTTTGCCATGGACCGGGTTGCCTTCTCCGGTCTGCTCGAAGATGGTGACTTCCGCACCGAGTTCATTGCCATGCTCATGCAGAAGCAGCGCTACCTCACCGAGCGGATCCTCTACCTCACGAGCCTGGACGTGGAGGAGCGGTTCTTCCGGTTCCTCATCGAACGCTACGGCCCGGGCGGAGACTACCGCGTGGACATGGCCAAGAAGGACATGGCCTCGGCCATCGGCACCATACCGGAGACCTTTTCCCGGCTCGTCAACCGCCTCAAGGGCCTGGGCGTGCTTTCCTGGGAGGGGGCGAGCCTGACGGTGAACAAGGATTACCTGTTAAACTTCGTGGACCAGTGAACCCGGGAGCTTCCGAGCCCTCAGGACGGCCTGCGCGAAATCCTCCAGAGCTGGGATATGAGCATGCCCGCGAACATGAGGGCACACCCGGTCATGGCGCGGCCGGTGAGGACCTCGTCCAGGATGACCCACCCGCCCATGGCCGCGAAGACCGCCTCAAGGCTCAGGATGATGGCCGCGTGCGACGGCCTCGCCCTCCTCTGCGCCACCACCTGGAGGGTGTAGGCCACGCCCACGGACAGGATGCCTCCGTATAGGATGGGGATGGCGGCGTCGAGGTAGCCCTGGAGGGTGTTGTGCTCGAACAGCACGGAGACGGCCATGCTCAGGGTCGAGCACGCCGCGTACTGCAGGAACGCGATCCGTACGGGGTCACCCCGGGGCGAAAGCCAGCCGATGACGTGCACGTGGCCTGCCCAGAAGAAGGCGCCGATGAGCACGAGCAGGTCGCCCCGCACGATGGTGAACTGCTCGGTCACGCTCAGGAGGTAGAGGCCGACGGCCGCCAGCACGGCCCCGATCCAGGTGCCGGCATGCGTCCTGTGGCCGAGGAAGATGCCCATGATGGGCACCAGTATCACGTAGAGACCCGTGATGAACCCCGCGTTGCCCGCCGTGGTGTGCACCATGGCCACCTGCTGGAAGGACGCGCCCAGGAAGAGGACGAGGCCCGCCAGGAAGCCTCCGCCCAGGCGGGAAAGGGAGAACAGGCCGGCCGTGTTCCCGGGGTTCCGTACGGGGCGGTCCCTGTTCACCGGGAGCAGGGGCAGCAGCACCAGGCAGCCCAGGGCGAACCGGATGCCGTTGAACCCGAAGGGGCCCACGTGGTCCATGCCCACGCGCTGCGCCACGAAGGCGGTCCCCCAGATGAGCGCGGTGAGCAGGAGCAGGGAGTCCGATTTCAGCGTCTGGCCTGCATTGGGTGTCATCGCCATGGGCGCGGTCTCTCTCGGGTGGATTTCCACGCGCGTGGAGGTGGATCTTCGGGGCCGGGATAAGGGTGTGTGCCCTGTGGCCCCATGCTGGGATTACCCGCCCGGCGACCCCAAGTCAAGGGCTGAATCGTTTTGAAAGCGCCCCTTCACATCCTGCACGTGGTGGTGTTAAGATAGGGGCCTTACCATCTCTGAGAAAGGATTGGTCCCGTGAAGACGCCGCATCCCGATGACCTGCGCAGAGCCGAGAAGCAGGTCCTGACAGGCATCTACGTGAGGCTGCTCAAGCGCTACAACAGCCGCATGGGCGCCGAAGACGCCAGGGCCCTGGCTGGCGCCGTGACCGGGAGCCTCCTGTGCCTGGAGCCCGCGGACGAGTCCGTGCGCAGGCTCATGGACGAGCGCAGAGACCTCGTCGAGAGGGAGGTTGCCCTGCTCGCGGCCGACGAGGAGATCCGGAGGATGGCCACCGACACGGTGGTGCTCAAGACGGTGTACATGAACCGGCAGAGGAGCTGCAAGGACGAGTCGGCCCTGGAACCCGTGGAGCGCCTGAAGCGGATGGGGATCTACCTCCAGGGCGGGAAGGCCCCCACGGCGGCAGGCTTCGTCGAGGCGGCCCGTGCCTTCTACTCCGCGACCCCGTGGTGACGGGGGATCCCCTCCTGCCGGGACCTGGTTGGCTGAGGGGCGTTTGTGTGCTATGAGCGGGAATATGCGCCGGTTTTACGGCTTACAGGAAAACAGACCGTTTGTGAGGGACCATGTTTCCGATCCGTGACGACAACCCGACCCTGCACCCGTCCATCGTCGCCTATGCCATCATCATCCTGAACGTGGCGTCGTGGATCCTGATCCAGGGCCTGGGCACGAACCCCCAGCTCATCCGCTCGGTGTTCGAGTTCGGGGTCATCCCGGGCGAGCTGCTGGGACTGGTCCCGCAAGGGACCAGGGTGCCGGTGGGGCCCGGTCTGCAGTACGTGGTGGAGGGCGCGCCCAACTACCTCACCATCATCACCCACATGTTCATGCACGGCGGCTGGCTGCACATCATCGGCAACATGTGGTTCCTCTACGTGTTCGGCGACAACGTGGAGGACTCCATGGGCTCGGTGAGGTTCGTCCTGTTCTACCTAGCCTGCGGGCTCGCCGCCCTGGGTCTCCAGATGGTCACCCACCCCGGCAGCGCGGTCCCCATGGTGGGCGCCTCCGGTGCCATCAGCGGGGTCATGGGCGCGTACATCATCATGTTCCCCCGGGCCCCGGTGCACATGCTCGTGTTCTTCGGGTTCTTCTTCACCCGCATCGTGGTTCCCGCCTTCTTCATGCTGGGCTACTGGTTTCTCCTCCAGCTCGCAGGCGGCTTCTTCTCCTTGGGCGGGACCGGCGGCGGGGTGGCGTTCTGGGCCCACGTGGGCGGCTTCGTGGCGGGCATGCTCATGGCGAAACCCTTCTGCGACCCCGAGCGCACCCGGGCCTGCAGGGACCGCCGGGGCGTGCTGGAGGGGATGTTCAAGCGGTTGAACTAGCCGGGTTCATGGCCATGCGTCCCACGGAGCTTCCCCCCCGGGGGGTATCTGCTCGGGGCAATACTCTCGTCCGCATGGTGTCGGTTGGGTTCCTCCGGGAGAGATCCCGGAAGGATGGTTCTCTCCCGAATGAACGCAAAGGTCGAAATCGATCTTCTTCTCGCATGTCCCTATGGGTGAAACCATGTATTGATTTGCCTGGACTGTTTCTATATAGTGTGCGGTTGTTTTCTTGAGTGATAGTACAACTCGTAAGGAGAAAGAGACGATGAGTGCAGCCAGCAAACACGAAAGGCTCCAGGCATGGGTGGCCGAGATGGCGGCGATGTGCAGGCCCGACGCGGTCTACTGGTGCGACGGCAGCAGGGATGAGTACGACCGCCTCATGGCGGGCGCGGTGGCCTCCGGGAGCGCCACGCCCCTGAAGAAGCGGCCCAACAGCTTCCTGTTCCGCTCGGACCCGAGCGACGTGGCCCGGGTGGAGGACCGCACGTACATCAGCACCCCTGAGAGGATCGAGGCAGGCCCCACCAACAACTGGGTGCACCCGGACGAGCTCAAGGCCACCATGAAGAAGCTCTACGACGGCTGCATGCAGGGCAGGACCATGTACGTGATCCCGTTCTCCATGGGGCCCATCGGCTCGCCCATCAGCAAGGTGGGCATCGAGATCACGGACAGCCCCTACGTGGTGTGCAACATGCACATCATGACCCGCGTGGGCACGAAGGTCCTGGAGACCCTCGGGACGGACGGGGAGTTCATCCCATGCATGCACTCCGTGGGCGCTCCGCTCAAGCCCGGGCAGAAAGACGTCCCCTGGCCCTGCGCACCTATGGAGAAGAAGTACATCAGCCACTTCCCGGACGAGAACCTCATCTGGTCCTTCGGCTCCGGCTACGGCGGCAACGCGCTCCTGGGCAAGAAGTGCCTGGCGCTCCGCATCGCCTCCGCCATGGCCAGGCGGGAGGGGTGGATGGCCGAGCACATGCTCATTCTGCGCCTGACCAGCCCCGAAGGGCGCCGGTACCACATCGCGGCCGCCTTCCCGTCGGCCTGCGGCAAGACCAACCTGGCCATGCTCCAGCCCACCATTGCGGGCTGGAAGTGCGAGACCATCGGCGACGACATCGCCTGGATGAAGATCGGCCCGGACGGCAGGCTCTACGCCATCAACCCCGAGTACGGGTTCTTCGGCGTGGCGCCCGGGACCTCATACGAGTCGAACCCCATGGCCATGGAGTCGCTCAAGGAGAACTGCATCTTCACCAACTGCGTGCTCACGGCCGACGGGGACATCTGGTGGGAGGGCATGGACGGCGAGCCGCCCGCCCGCGGCATCGACTGGAAGGGCCGCGACTGGACGCCTTCGTCCGGGGAGCTCGGCGCCCACGCGAACGCCCGCTTCACCGCGCCCGCTTCCCAGTGTCCGGTCATCTGCCCCGACTGGGAGAAGCCCGAGGGCGTCGCGATAGACATCTTCGTGTTCGGCGGCCGCAGGGCAGGGGTGGTGCCGCTCGTGAACGAGGCCTTCGACTGGGACCACGGCGTGTTCCTCGGGGCCACCGCGTCGTCCGAGACCACTGCGGCAAACATCGGTGACGTGGGCGCGCTCAGGCGCGACCCGTTCGCCATGAAGCCCTTCTGCGGGTACAACATGGGCGACTACTTCCAGCACTGGCTCACTATGGGCGACAGGCTGGGGGACAAGGCGCCGCGCATCTTCTACGTGAACTGGTTCCGCAAGAACGCCGCCGGAAAGTTCATCTGGCCCGGCTTCGGCGACAACAGCAGGGTGCTCGAGTGGATGTGCGACCGCGTGGACGGAAAGGTCGGCGCCCGGAAGACCGCCATCGGCATGCTGCCCGAGGAGAAGGACCTGGACCTGAACGGGCTGAAGATAGCACCTGAGAACATGCAGGAACTCCTGAGGGTGGACCTCGATGCCTGGAAGGCGGAGATCGCAAGCCTGGAAACGCACTTCGCCCAGTTCGGCGAACGGCTGCCTGAACGCATGAGGAAGCAGCTCGACACCCTGAAGGCGCGGCTGGCCGAATAGGACCTCCTTCAACAGACCGCTGCAGGGGCTGCGCGACCCGTACGGGCTCTGCGCAGCCCCTTTTCTCACCCAGCCCTTTCCGCCCCCTTGACTTTCCAGGGGGCTCGATTGTAATACAATAAAACAATAAGGAGGGCTATGCGCCCGCATGCCGCCATAGCGCCGTTCCTGGAAGCGGTGCGGTACCGGCGCCAACGACTCGAAGGCGTCGCCTCCCGGGGCACGAAGGTGATCGGGTACTTCTGCACCTACACCCCTGTCGAGCTCATCCATGCATGCGGGTTCCTGCCGGTGCGCATCTGGGGCAGAACCGGCCCGGCCGAAAAGGCATGCGCACGGGTGCCCGGATTCATCTGCCCCTACATGCAGCTGTCCCTGGAGAATGCGCTCTCCGGCGAGTTCCCGTTCCTGTCCGGCGTCGTCCAGGCCTACACCTGCGACGTGGCGTGCGGGTGCGTGAACATCTGGAAGGCCGCGTTCCCGAACCTGCTGGTCCACAGCATACCCCTGCCGTACAACGTGTCGCATGAGGCCGGGGCGTACCTGCGGTCATGCCTGGAGGAGACCGTGGAGAAGCTCGTATCGGCGGGCGGCGCCTATTCCGATGAAGCACTTGCGAGGTCCCTGGACCTCTACGGCAGGATCCGTGGTGTCCTCGCGACGCTCCACGAGCAACGCGCCCAGGGCACGCTCGCCCTGGCTTCGTCCGACCTCAACGTGGTGGTGCAGGCCTTCTTCGCCACGGACCCGGTGCACTACCTCATGATGCTCGAGCGCCTGGTGTCCGATCTCAATGCATGCAGATCCGTCCTTGCCCCGGGCATTCCCGTGCTCGTCTCGGGGAGCGTCGTGGAAGATGCCGGGATCGTCTCGCTCGTCGAGGCCCTGGGCCTGAGGGTGGCCGCGGACGATCTGTGCACGGGGCTGCGCGCCTTCACGCCGGCCTCTGCCGCGGGGGGGAGCCCCCTGGAACGAGTGGCGAACAGGATCGTGAAGCGGTTTCCGTGTCCGACGCGGTCCCGGCAGTCCCAGCGCATCCCGCTCGTCCTCGACCTGGTGAAATCATCCGGATCGCAGGGCGTCATCTTCCTGTTCCAGAAGTTCTGCACGCCTCACCTGGCCGACTACCCCGCGGTCTCTCAGGCACTGAAGGATGTGGGCATCCCGAGCATCCTCCTGGAGCTCGACGGGAACGCCGGCATCCAGGCGCAGGCGCTCACGAGGCTGGAGACCTTTGCCGGTATGGTGGGGGTGTGATGGGTTCCACGGGGAAATCGAAGAAACGTCTGAGCACTGCCCGCGAACTGACCCGGGTGGTGACCGAGTACTACCTGGAGTGCCACCGGGCACGGGCCGAGGGAAGGCCGGTGGGCTGGATGCCGCCCATGAACGGCGGCATCGAGATCTTCTACGCCATGGACCTCCAGCCGGTCTTCCCGGAGAACTGGTCACCCGTGTGTGCCGCCTTCTCCCTGGCGCCAGGGCATTTCGAGATCTCCGAGGGCATGGGGTACTCCCGGGACCTCTGCGGTTACCTGCGGAACATCGTGGGCTACGTGCACGGCGACATGAACGGCCCGGGTGTTCCGCTTGGCGGCCTTCCGGAGCCTGACATGCTCATGTCCTTCGGCGGTGGGTGCGTCCCGGCCATGAAGATCTTCCAGATCCTGGAGTCTCGCTTCCCCGAGGCGAAGGTGTTCCGGGCCGACGTGCCTCAGGTGGCGTGCGAGGACATCCGGGAGCACCATGTGGACTATGCGGTGAGCGAGATCCATCGGCTCATCGAGTTCCTCGAGAGGACCACGGGCAGGAAGCTCGACCGGGAACGGCTGCACAGGGCGGTGGAGCTCTCGGATGCGGCGTGCCGGCTCTGGGACGAGATCATGTCGCTGCGACGCTTCAGGCCGGCACCCATCTCGGCCTCCGAGATCGGCATCATGTTCGTCATGGTCACCCGGCAGGGCACGCAGACCGCGGTGGACTTTCTCACCCGGGTGCGCGACGAGGTGGCGGAGCGTGCCGAGCAGGGCGTCGGCGTCATCGAGGACGAGTTGGTGCGGCTCTTCTGGGACAATATCCCGCTCTGGTACAACATGGGCCTGTTCAACGAGTTCGAGGGCCAAGGCGGGGTCGTGGTGGCCGAGACCTACTCGGCGGCATGGTCGCTCAGGCTCGACGCGTCGGACCCCGTGCGGGCCTTGGCCCTGAAGAGCCTCATGTCCTACTCGCTGGTATCCTGCCTGTCCATCGACCGCCGCAAGGAGATGGTGCTGAAGGCCTGCCGCGACTACGCCATCGACGGCGCCGTGTTCCACCGGAACAAGTCGTGCGTGCCCATTACCCTTGGCCAGGACGAGATCATCAGGGCCTTGGACGAGGAGCTCGGCATCCCGTCGATCACCATAGACGCCGACCACATGGACAGCCGCAACTTCTCGTACGCCCAGTTCAAGGCGCGCACCGACGCCTTCATGGAGATGCTGCTGGCCAGGAAGAACAAGTGAAGAAGGGCAGGGGGTTTCTGAGGAGTGGTCCCGCGTGATGGTTTTTTCTGCTAATCCACGGTTGATATTCAATCATTCAATCAAGTGATCATCGATGAAATCATCGGTCCGGGTACAGTGATCAGTTTGAGAGAGTCTGTTGAATAAGGGCTTTACGAAGTGAAGGATTCCCTGGTTGTTGGAAGTTGAGGTATCTGCTTCATCAGGAATACCCTGGATCAAACCTTGACATCAGCCCCCACGTGGCATGGCCGGGTCAGGGAGGACATGCCCAAACCCCCCTGGCATGACGCACCATGGGCATGATCCACGACCTTGTTCCTTTACATCCGCCTTTTAAAATGTATTATTCTTGTGGAATTACTGTGTATGGAGACGGGAATGGATCATCAGGCCGCCATGAAGCTGCACCCGCTGACGCTGAGGTTTACGGGGGACTCATCGAGCCTCGAGACCCGGTTTCATATCGAGAATATCCGTGCCTCGCTCCCCCAGAACCGTGTCGCCATGGTCATCGCACTGTTCTTCTACTCCATCTTCGGCGTCCTGGACGTGCTGCTCATGCCGGAACAGAAGTCCACCGCATGGTTCATACGCTACGCCGTCGTCGCCCCCATGATCGTCGCGGGGCTCCTGCTGTCCTACACAAAAGCCTTCGAGCGGTACGTGAACCCCCTGGTGGCGTTCGGGTCCATCGTGGCGGGAGGCGGCATCATCTGCATGATCATCACCGCCACGCCGCTGGTCAGCTATGTGTATTACGCGGGCATCGTGCTCGTCCTCATGTGGACCTACACCTTCGCGCGCATCCCGTTCCTCTGGGCGACCTTTTCCGGGTGGGTGCTGGTGGTCCTGTACGAGGCCGCGGCGGTCTGGATCAGCCAGACGCCCTTCGTGGTGCTGCTCAGCAACAACTTCTTCTTCATCAGCGCGAACATCATCGGGATGATCGCCTGCTATTCCCTGGAGTACTCCGGCAGGCGCAATTTCTTCCTCACGCAGCAGATCGACAGGGAGCGGGAGAAGACCGCCGGGGTCAACCGGGAGCTGGAAGGCCAGAAGGAGGAGTATCGCGTCGTGAACCTGACGCTCGAACAGGAGGTCGCCGAGCGCAGGCGCGCCGAGGAGACCCTCACGAAGAGCGAGGCCCAGTACCGGCTCCTTGCCGAAAACGTGCACGACGGCATCCTCACCCTGGACCTGGACCTGCGGTTCACCTACGCGAGCCCGTCCGTGACGCGGCTCACCGGCTTCTCCCCGGAGGAGATCGGGCAGCTCAGGGTTGAGCAGCTCTTCACGCCCGAGTCCTACGCGCTGGCCAGGCAGGCCCTGTCGGAGGAACTGGCCAGGAACCGCCGGCCGGAACCCATCGAGCGGCACGTGCCCCGCACACTGGAGCTCGAACTGCTCCGCAAGGACGGCGGCACTCTCTGGATCGAGCTCACCACGACCTTCGTCTGGGACGACCAGGGCAGACCCGCGAAGATCCTCGTGGTCGCCCGGGACATATCCAAGCGCAAACAGGCCGAAGGGGAGCGGGAGCGCCTCGTGTGCGAGCTGCAGCAGGCCCTGGCCGACGTGAAGACCCTCAGGGGCCTGATCCCCATATGCGCCAGCTGCAAGAAGATCCGCGACGACCAGGGGTACTGGAAACAGATCGAGGGATACATCTCGGAGCACTCGGATGCGGTGTTCAGCCACGGCATCTGCCCGGAGTGCATGGAGAAGCTCTACCCAGGACTCCTGGAAAAGAAAAAGGACGCCGCACCCACCCCGGATCCTGTCGAAAAATCGAAGTAGCGCTCATGTGCTTTGCCTCCTTGGCTGTGACGTGGGCCAGGTGATATAGTGGCCCTGCAGGTGAGGGGGTTCGTCGGTACCATCCGGGCGGTCGGCCCCGAATTCCTGTGACAGGAGGAGGTTCTCATCGCATGCAGGCGGGACAAACAGCGCACAGCACCCGCGGCGGGCGCATGCTCAGGTCGCTCGCCTCGCTGAAGATCACCGAGGCGCTCCTGTCCTGGATCGCGCTGCTGTGCATCGCGGCCACCATAATTCCACAGACCCCCTACCGGCCCACCGAGGGGCTTCCCCTCTTCCAGAGGGCCATGATGCTCCTGAGCCTCAGGGACGTGTTCCACTCCCCGTGGTTCATCGGCCCCGTGGTTGCCCTCATGGTGAACATGCTGGCCTGCATGACGGTGCGGATGAAGGTGCGCCCGGTGTCCCGCCACGCATCCATGCCGGCGTCCGGCCTGGCGGAGGTGAAGATCCCTGGGGGCATCGATCCGCACACGCTCCGTCAGGGCCTGGCACAACTGGTCTCCCGGGACTACAGTCTCATCGGTCACGGGGACGATGGGTCCGGGGTCATCACGGGGGAGCGCGGCAGGGCGCGGAGGTTCGCCCCGCTCATCGTGCACGGGAGCATTTTCTTCATCCTGATGGGTGCGGTGCTCGCCTTTTCCGGGTACAAGGGCACCATGGAGATCCCCGAGGGGCAGACCCTGGACGTGGTTACCCTCTATGACGGGTCCCGTGTACACCTGCCCTTCGGGATCCGCTGCGACCGCTTCGGCGTCGAGTACTACGCAAGCGGCATGCCCAAGGAGTACCGCTCCGAGCTCTCCTTCATCAGTAACGGCAGGGAGGTCCTGAAGAGGCCGGTGCTGGTGAACCACCCCGTGAGCTTCGAGGGCATCCTCTTCTCCCAGAGCGGGTACAACGAGCTGCACGAGGCATCCCTGGCAGTGAGCGCGCCCTGGGGGACGCAGCGTTTCATTGCCGAACAGGGCTCGGTAATCGACATGGGCGGCACCGGCTACCGGGTCCATGTCATGCGCGTCGTGCCGGACATGATGCGCATGGGCCCGGGCATGCAGCTCGTGGTGGAGACCCCTGAGGGCCGCCAGATGCTCTGGCTCTTCAGGGACATCCGGGAGATCTCCCGGATGCACCCGGGCAGATCGGAAGAGCGTCGTGTAGGGAAAGAGTGTAGGATAGGGTGTA
>CAZNGL010000085.1:0-12448 GCA_964572405.1 uncultured Bacteriovoracaceae bacterium | reverse complement strand
TCTGCTACTCTATTTTCATACTTCGTTGTGACCGACCCCGGGCATGATGGTTATTCAATAAATTGGCTACCTCTCCCTTACACTTTCATCCATATGCTGAATAAGCGGCGACAGGAAGTACTCGATGAGCCGCCGCTTCCCCGTCTTGACCTCGGCGCTCACCGCCATGCCCGGGGACAGCCCGACCTCTTTCCCATCCACCTTCAGGCTCGACCTGGCCATCTCGAGGCGCATCTTGTACACCAGGCCCTGCTTCTCATCCTCCACCGCATCCCTCGTTATCCCCGTCACCTTCGCATCGATAACCCCGTACCGGGTGAACGGGAACGTGTGCACCTTGATCTCCGCTGTCTGCCCTTCCCGCACGAACCCGATGTCCTTGTTCTCCACGTTCACCTCGGCCTCCAGCTTCGCGCCCCTCGGCACGACGAGCATGAGCGGCTGGGCCTCGGTCACCACGCCGCCGATGGTCGTCACCACGAGCTGCTGCACCTCGCCTGACACAGGCGCGTAGAGCACCTGCCTGGCATTGAGGTCCGTGGCCTTGGTAAGCTCCTCTTCGATAGCCTGGCGCTGGCGCTGGGCGTCCTGGATCTCGGCCAGGGCCTGCCTGCGCGCCTCGGCTTCCAGGGCCAGGATCTCCTTCTCCGTTGTCCGCACCGCCGCGCCCAGCTGGTCGTGGTGCGCCCGCTCCGCGGCCAGGGTCTGGCGCTGGTCGATGAGCTCCTTCTGCCTGTCCATGTAGTCGAAGTCAGACACCGCTCCATCGTCCTTCAATTTCTGGTACGCCTGGAAGCGCTTCGTGGTCAGCGGCAGTGTCTCCTCGAGCTGCTTGATGATCTCCCCGCTCGTGCGCCTGGCCGCCTCGTTCTCCCGCAGCCGCGCCTCCAGCGAGTCACGCCTTGACCGGTAGCTGTTCCACTGCTGGATCAGGAGCCGGACCTGGCCCGGGTTGTCGATAAGCGCCGAGTTGAGCCCTGCCAGGTCAACCTTCCTCCCGGGATTTTCCAGGAGCTTCACGAACACCTCCTGCCTCCTGATGGTCCCGTCGATGAAGGCGAGCTCCTTGGTGTACTTTGCCTGGTCCGCGCCCGTGAGCGTCCGGTCCAGCTCGATGAGGGCGTCTCCCTGGTTCACGTACTGCCCTTCCTTCACGAGGATCTCCTTGACCACGGCCTTTTCCAGGGGCTGGATCACCTTGGTGCGGCCGCTCGGGATGATCTTGCCCTCGGCCACGGCCACGATGTCGATGTGGCCCAGGCAGGCCCAGGTGAGCGCTATGAAGAACAGGGTTACGATGGACCACGCCAGCACGCGCACCGTGGGCGACGGCGGGCTCTCCACGATCTCCAGGGCAGCGGGCAGGAAGGCGCGCTCCACCTGGGTCAGGCGCTTGTCGCCCATGCCGGCCCGGTTCGTCCAGGCGTCCTTCAGCGTTGTCCAGAAGGCTGCGCTCACCTACCCCTCCCCCTGCCCCTCTTCCTGTGGCTCAGAGGGGAACCGGTGGCCTTGCTCGGCCTTGACCACCCTGGCGAACGGCTTGCCCTGGGTGATGACCGTGGGCCTGGCCGGCTGGGGCGGCTCTGTCTGGAAGCTGTGGAGCTTCGCGTAGTACCCGCCCGAGGCCATGAGTTCGTTGTGGGTGCCGCTCTCCACGATGCGGCCCCGCTCCATGACCACAATGCGGTCCGCGTGCCGCACCGTGCTCAGGCGGTGCGCGATGACGAGCACGGTCCTTCCCTGGCAGATGCCCGCCATGTTGTCCTGGATAATGCGCTCGGATTCGTAGTCCAGCGCGCTCGTGGCCTCGTCGAAGATGAGGATCCGCGGATTCGTGATGAGCGCCCGGGCGATGGCCAGGCGCTGGCGCTGGCCGCCCGACAGGTTGCAGCCCTGCTCGCCCACCAGGGTGTCATACCCATCGGGCAGCTCGGCGATGAAGTCGTGCGCCCCTGCCAGGGTGGCCGCGGCCACCACCCGCTCCATGGCCAGGCCCGGGTCGGCCGCGGCGATGTTCTCCCGTATGGTCCGGTTGAACAGGAAGCTCTCCTGCAGCACCACCCCGATGTTCCGCCGCAGCCAGCCGGTGTCGACGATGGACAGGTCCGCGCCGTCCACCAGGATGCGCCCCGCTTCCGGGATGTAGAGCCGCTGCACCAGCTTGGCGAGCGTGCTCTTGCCCGATCCCGAGCGGCCCACGATGCCCACGACCTCGCCGGGCCTGATGTCAAGGCTCAGCTCGTCGATAACCAGCGGCCGGTCCGGCTGGTAGCGGAACCGCACGCGCTCGGAGCGTATCGCGCCCTTGAGCTGCGGCAGGGTGCTGCGCTTCGCCTCCATGCCCGGCTCCCTCGGGGTGTTCAGGATGTCGCCCAGGCGCTGAAGCGAGATGCCCGCCTGCTGGAAGTCCTGCCAGAGCTGCACGAGCTTCAGGATGGGCCCGCTCACCCTTCCCGCGATCATGTTGAACGCGATGAGCTGGCCAACGGTGAGCTCGCTCGCCATGACCAGGTGCGCGCCCCACCAGATGATGCCCAGCGTGGTGCACTTGTTGATGAACCCCGCCACCTGGTTCGCCACGTTGCCCAGGTTCTGGGCCCGAAACGAGCTGGTGACGTACTTGGAGAGCTGGTCCTCCCACCTGCGCTGCATCTGGGGCTCCAGGGCCAGGGCCTTCACGGTCTGGATGCCCACCGTGGCCTCGGTGAGGAAGGCGTGGTTGGCCGCGCCGTGCCTGAAGCGCTGGTCGAGCCGGTGCCGGAAGATGGGGGTGATGAACAGGGACAGCAGCACGTAGAAGGGTATGGTGCAGAGCACCACGATGGTCAGCGTGTGGCTGTAGAACCACATGACCATAAAGAAGATGAACGTGAACGTCAGGTCGATGACGAGCGTGAGGGAAGACCCGGTGATGAAGTTCCGGATGGTGTCGAGCTCGCGCACCCGTGCCACGGTCTGGCCCACCTGCCTGGCCTCGTGGTAGGCGAGCGGGATGCCGGTGAGGTGGTGGAACAGGCGCGAACCCAGCTCCACGTCCACCCGGTTCGTGGTGTGGCTGAAGGTGTAGGTGCGCAGTCCCGTGAGCAGCGAGTCGAAGAGCGAGATCACGATGAAGCCCATGGCCAGCACATCCAAGGTGGTGAGCCCCTTGTGCACGAGCACCTTGTCCATGACCACCTGGAAGAACAGCGGCGTGACCAGGGCGAAGAGCTGGAGGAAGACCGAGGAGAGCACCACCTCGCCGAAGAGGCGGCGGTACTTCACCAGTGAGGGGATGAACCAGCTCAGGTTGAAGGGCCGGTGGGTGCCGAACCCGAAGGCCCCCCTCGGGGTGAGCAGGATCATGCTGCCGGACCAGAACGTCTTCAGCTCGTCGGTACCGACTGACCGGACCTTGGGAGGCGAGAGATCCTGGACGAGCACCTTCTCCACGGTTCCCTGTTCGTCCCGGGCGGTCCTGGCAAGGATGAAGAACCCGCCCTGGGTGTCCATGCCGATGGCGGGCAGGACCGCGTCGTTGAGCCTCTCCACGGACGACTCCACTATCTTCGCCCGGAAGCCCGAGCCTAATGCGGCCCGCACGATATCCTGCGGGGAAAAGGGCGTGCCCGGGGTGCCGAACTCGTGCCTGACGCGGCCGGGGTCGAGCGCTACCTGGTGGAACCGGGCGAGCACAACAAGTGCACGTACACCACCATCATCCATGCTGCAGCTTCTGAGCCTCCCTGCATTCATTCAGGAGGGGGCACAATAACATCAATACAATAAGCTCCTTATACATACCCCCCCCCGGGGGGTGTCAAGGGGATTCTCGAAGACTCGAAGGGCCGTCATCCCCGGCACGTCTTTTCCCCCTTTCTCGCTATTACCAGGCCATCCCCGGCAATGCAGTTTGACAAACGCATTATGGCGCAATATACTTCACCATAATGACGGTTATGGAGAAGTACCATGATACTCTATGAGGCTTTCGCCTTCTGGAACCCGTGGTGGGCCGGGGAGAAGGACTGGCTGAAGGCGTACCCACGGAGCGGCCTGCAGGCCGCCAGGCTCCTTTCCGGGAGGAAGGAGATCCTCGCCATCAGCGGGGTGAGGAGAAGCGGCAAGACGACCATGCTGCACCTCCTCATCCATCAGCTGCTGTCAGAAGGGGTTCCTGCGGGAAACATCCTCCATCTCAACCTCGAAGACCCTGCCTTCAAGGATGCTTCGCTCTTTGAGCTCTACGAGAAGTACCTGGAATTCCTGAACCCCTCCGGGACGGTGCATCTGTTCCTCGATGAAGTTCAGGAAGTGGACGCTTGGCAGAAGGACCTCAGGAAGCTCTATGACGGCGCGCAGAACGTGAAGACCGTCGTCACGGGCTCGAATTCCTCCCTGTTGAAAGGCGAATACGCGGCACTGCTCACCGGAAGGACCGTCCCGTACGAGGTCTACCCCTTCTCCTTCCGCGAGATCGTGGAACACAAGGGCATCCTCAGGGACTTCACGGCGCCCGCGATCATCCGCAACAAGGCGCGGATACGTCACGCCTTCAACGAATACCTGGTGTACGGGGGCTTCCCCGAGGTCGTGAACGAGGAACACGTCAAGCTCAAGGCCGCGCTCCTCAAGGAGTACTACACCGGCATCCTGACAAGGGACGTCATCAGGAGATACGCCATCCGCAGGACCAGGCAGTATGAAAAGGCAGCGTACTATCTCATGAGCAACGCCACTGCCCTGTTCAGCGTAAAGAACCTCTCCGGGGTCCTCGATGTGAACGCCCACACCCTCGAGGAATACTTGGGGTTCCTCGAAGACGTCTACCTCCTGTTCGGGGTCAACCATTTCACCTACAGCCTGAAGAAGCAGATCACCTATCCCCGGAAGGCATACTGCGTGGACAACGGGTTCATTCACGCCGTAGCGTTCAGGTTTTCCGAAGATTCGGGCAGGCTCCTCGAGAATGCGGTGTATGCGGCCCTGAAAATGGCGGGCCTGCCGTGTTACTACTGGAAGGGGAAACGGGAATGCGACTTCATCATACAGGAAGGCAGAGCCGTGAGCCAAGTCATCCAGGTGAGCCATTCCCTCAAGGATGCCTCGACGAGGAAGAGGGAGATCGAGGGCGTTCTCGAAGCCATGAGGGAATTCCACCTCACCAGGGGCACCATCCTCACCTATGACGAGACGGAATCCATTTCCGTAAAGGGCGCTGCCATCGATGTGATGCCCGTGTGGCAGTGGCTGCTGAACCAGGCTCATGCACAGGGGGCTCATCCATGAAGCACGACTGGAACTACCTCTCCACCAGGAGCGTGTACAAAAACCGCATCGTGAACGTCCGCCTGGACAGGTACCACTTCCTGCCCAACGACATCGTCAAGGACTTCACGGTCTTCGAGTTCGAGGACTGGGTGAACATCATCCCGCTCACCACGGAGGGCCACGTGGTGGCCATCCGCCAGTACCGGCACGGCGTGCGTCGCGACACCCTCGAGATCCCGGGCGGGCTCATCTCGCCCGAGGACTCGAGCCCCATGGAGGCGGCGGTGCGCGAGATGACCGAGGAGACGGGCTACGTGAGCACCGACGTGGTGCACATCGGCACCGTGGAGCCCAACCCGGCCATCCAGACCAACCGCTGCCACACCTTCCTTGCCCTGAACTGCACCCCGGCCTCGACCCAGAACCTGGACCCCACCGAGTCCATCCGGGTGGAGCTCCTCCCCAGGGAGGAGGTGTACCGCCTCATCCGGGAGCAGGAGATCACCCACGGCCTGGTGGTGGCGGCCTTCGCCCACCTGCTCCTCTTCGAGGCCGGAAGGAAGGACCGGATCTGACCGCTCCCGGCGCGGCCGGGTGGGCCCCTGCCTGCCGCGGCGCTGATCCCATCGTGATTCCGGGCTTTTTTCCCCTTGAGATTCCCTGCGGAAATGCAGTATAATCACAAACATATATGAGGAGGTGTGACAATGGCTGGCGAAAAGAAGTTGATCGGCAAGGTCACCCATTTCTTCAGCAAGATCAGCGTGGCAGGCATAGAGCTGAGCGACACCCTGAAGGTCGGCGACAAGATCTCCATCGAGGGTGCCACCACTGCCTTTGAGGAGACCATCGAGTCCATGCAGATCGACCAGAAGGGCGTGGAGGTGGCCAATGCCGGCGACCTCATCGGCATCAAGGTGAAGGACAAGACCCGGGTGGGGGACAGCGTCTTCCTCGTCACGGAGTAGCCCGACGGGCCCTGCCTGGATTCCTGCAGGCCTTTCTTCGATCTCCCGGCCTCGAGCGGATGGACACGCATGCCTTCCCCCAGGTGGCAGTGGGCGCCGTGGTGTTCAGAGGCGGCGCGGTGCTGCTGGTCAAGCGCGCCCACATGCCCGGAAAGGGCCTGTGGGCCATCCCGGGGGGCCGGGTCGAGGCCGGCGAGACGCTGGCGGACGCCGCCCGGCGGGAGATTCTGGAGGAGACCGGCATCGTCATAGACCCCGGCGATCCGATTTACGCCTTTGATTACATCGAGCGGGGGCACAACGGGTCGCTCCGCTTCCACTACGTCATCGTGGACCTCTGGGCGGCCTATGTCTCGGGCGAGCCCACAGGCGGCGACGACGCCGTGGAGGCCCGGTTCATGACCCCTGCCGAGATCGCCTGTGAGCGTCTGAGCCGGACCACCCTGGACCTGCTGAAACGGCTAGGGTTCGCGGCCTGAAGGGCAACCGCCGAAGTCTCCTCAGCCCTTGTCCTTTTTCTTCTCTTCCGTGTCACGCTCGATCTGATCCACCTCCACGGTCACCTTCACCTGTGGAGCCTGCTTGTCCCTGAAGCGGACCCGAGACGTGGAGGGGATGACCCTGGAGGTGAATGTCTGCGTTGCGCGCACCTCCGTCAGGTCGATGGGCTCGGTGGACAGCGAGATCCTGCTCCCTGCCAGGAAGGAGGGCGCCAGCACGGGAATGGATTCGGGATCCACGGTCACGCCCCTGAGCACGTACTTCTCGGGGAGGCGCCCCACCGTGTCGGCTGAGACCCTGATCACCCTCGGGTAGAGCTGGTAGGCGGAGATGGTGACCCGCTCGGGCTTGATCTTCACCAGGGTCAGGTTGGACGGGATGTTCACCATGTCCCGGGAGAGGTTGATGACCTGCCTGCCCACCGTGATGGAGGAGAGGTCGATGGATATCTTGAGGCTCGACGGGCTGAAGAGCATGAAGGCCTGGGTGGATCCCGTGAGCGTGATGGTGGCGTCCGTGACCCTGGACTCCTCGATCTCCCACTCCGGCGGTATTTTGCGGTATTCGATGGGCACGATGAAGTCGCGCTGCACGAATTCCTTCTGGTAGCCGAACCCCACCCACAGGCCCACGGCGAGCAGCAGGGCGATGCCCTTTTCCAGGGTGTTCTTCCGGAACCACTGGCCGGGCATGCCGTCGGCCCTCTGCGGCGCCATGGCCTGGGAGAACTTCTCGATGACGGTGCGCAGCTCCGCGGCGTTCTTGAGCGAGAACATCTCTGCATTGCGGGCCACCGAGATGGTGCCCCGCTCCTCTGAGATCACGATGCACAGCGCATCGCTTCGCTCGGACAGGCCAAGCGCCGCCGTGTGGCGCAGCCCGAACTCGCCGAGCTTCTCCGTGCTCGTGGACAGCGGCAGGTGCACGCCGAACTTCTCGATGCGGTTGTTCGCGATGACCACCGCACCGTCATGGCCCTGGGAGTGGACGTCGAAAATGCTCATGAGCAGCGGCTTGGTGACCACCCCGTCGAGGCTGAAGCCGCCCGTGAGCTGGCGGTCCAGGGGCTCGCTGCCCTGGATGACGATGAGGGCCCCGGTCTTCTTCGACGCGAACTCCGCCACCGCCTCCACGATCTCGGACACGGAGCTGTCCTCGCGGCGGTAGGCCTTCCGGTGGTTCCTGCCGAGCGAGCGGAGCATGGCGATGCGCTCGAAGAACCTGCGGATGTCCTCCTGGAAGATGACCACCAGGGCGATGATGAGCACGGTGAAGAAGCTCTGGAGCACGAGCGTGGTGAGGTAGAGGTGGAAGAGCCTGGCTATGATGTAGATGCCGCCCATGAGGCTGATGCCCATGAAGACGAGCCGGGAGGCGGTGTGCTTGAACCAGATGAGGATGACGTAGATGAGGCTCGCGATGATGAGGATGTCGAAGAAGTCCTCTATCCGGAATCTCATTAGAAAGGAAATGATGGCATCATTCATGAAAACCGTTGTCCCCCTCACGGTCGCCCGCCGCGAAACCCTCTCCCCCGCGGCCGTACACCCGCGTTATTTTTTCATATCCTGATTGTCCGCATGGCGCAAGGGGGACAACACAAAAAAAGCAGGCCATCTCCTGCGCCTGCCGTTCGGAGGGATCGGGCAGGGGATGTCCCGGCCCCGCTCGGTCGGTCAGTCAGGGAACCTGACCGCGGTCTTGATGGCGCGGTGAGCGCCCTTGTGCATGCTCACCTCGATGAGGTCCCGGTACCGCTCCATGGGGAAGGAATGGGTGAGCATGTCCTGCACCTGCACCCTCCCCTCCTTCACGAGTTCCAGGGCCGTTTCGAAGGCGTGCTTCCTGCCCGAGGCGGTGTCGTTGTACCCGTACCCGTAGCAACCCCTGATGGTCTGCAGCTTGAGCCACAGCGGGGTGGGGTCGAACTTCACCGCGCTCCCGATGCCCACCAGGCTCACCGTGCCGCACCCGGCCGTGGCGATGAGGGCCTTCTGGAGGGTGTCCGAGTGCCCCACCGTGTCGAAGACCCGGTGAAACCCTCCCTGCAGGATCCGCTCGCCGATCATGGGCCTGTATGCCCGGGCACCTGTCACCTTGACCGCAGCGCCCAGGATGTCGCCTGACACGACGTGGTCCGCGCCCGAGCGCCTGACATACTCCGCGTTGAAGGCAGAGGGCTCCACCACGGTGATGGAACAGGCGCTGCCCAGGCCGCGGATGGCCTTGACCACCATGGTGCCGATGACCCCTCCCCCGATGACGAGGACCCGGTCGCTGTCTGCGGGCATGTTGTCCATGACCGTCTGGACTCCCACGGCCAGGGGTTCGGTGAGGCAGGCGGATTCCGGGCTCACCCCGGAAGGGACGCGGAACACCTGGCTCTTGTGCACCACCACGTACTCGGCGAACCCTCCGCCCAGGTCGCGGCAGATGCCCATGAACATGCCCGGCGAGAAAGGCCCCTCGGCGAAGCGTTCGCAGTTGCCGGGTCTGCCCGAGGCGCACATCGGGCACACCGGGCTCAGGCCCCTGGGCACGCAGCTCAAAAGCGGGCTCGCCGTGACCAGGTCGCCTGCGGCGCAGGTGTCCACCCCGGGGCCCGTTTCCGCCACGACCCCGCAGAACTCGTGGCCGAAGATGCACGGGAACGAGGTGAAGGGCGATGCCATGGGCGAGTCGCGCACCATGAGGAGGTTCAGGTCGCTGCCGCAGAACCCGCAGAGCTTCACCCTGATCTTCACCCAGTCGCGGCCGGGGAGCGAGGGCTCAGGGACCTCCCGCAGGCTCACCGTGGCACAGGGGCCCTCGAAGAAATACCTGGGACTGACCCTGCCCAGGATCTGCAGGGCAAGGTACCTGGGGACCGTGATGGTGAAGAGGAGCGCCTTCATGGCGTCAGTCCATCTTGAGCGCCTGGTAGAAGAGCGGCGTTGCCGGGCTCGTCACCTTCGGGTCGGTCATCACGTTGATGCAGGCTGGCCTCCCCGAGGCAAAGGCCCGCTTCACCGCGGGGATGATGTCCTCGTCCCGGGTGACGAACTCCCCGTATCCTCCCAGGCCCTCCACCATCTTCTCGTAGTGGCGCTCGCCCAGCTCGGAGCAGCTGAGGCGGTCGCACCCGATGGAGAGCTCCTGGCTGTGCTTGATCATGCCCCAGGCCGTGTCGTTGTTCACCACCACCACCACGGGGATGTTGTGGCGCACCATGGTGTCGAACTCCATGGCATTGAACCCGAAGGACCCGTCTCCGTTGAGCACCAGCACCTTCCTGTCGGGGCGGGCGAGCTTGGCCGCCATGCCGAAGGGGATCCCGGTGCCCAGGCATCCCAGCAGCCCGGAGGCCGTGCCCATGACCCCGGCCTTCTCCTTCGAGGTGAACCCCATGAGCCCGAAGTAGCTCGTGTCGCCGCCGTCCACCACGTACACCGCGTCGTCGCCCACGGCCTTCTGGATCTGGGCCACGAGCCTGATGGGGTGGATGGGGTGCGACGGCGTCTCCCGGTGCTTGAGCTCCGGGTCGAGAAAGGCCCGGCTCGCTGCGCGGAGCTGGCCGGTCCAGGCAGAGTGGTCGGCCTTCTTCACCAGGGGGAGCAGCTGGTTCAGGACCGAGGAGGCGTCACCCACCAGGCCCAAGTCCGCGGCGCGGTTCCGGTCTATCTCGGCGGGTTCGATGTCGATGCGCACCACCTTGACCTGGGGCGGGATGATGGCGCCGGACTGGAAGAGCCAGTTGAATCGGATGCCCGCGGCGACGAGCACGTCCACCTGGGTCATGCCCAGCATGAGCCCGGTGTTCCCCACGTCCCACAGGGACAGGGGGTGGTTGTCGGGCAGCTCCCCCCTGCCGGAGTTGAGCAGGATAAACGGGATGCCCGTGCGCTCGATGAACTGGTTCAGGGCGATGCCGCAGCAGCTCATGCCCAGGCCGCTTCCGCCCATGAAGAGCGGCTTCTTCGCATTGTTGATGAGATCGGCTGCCTGCTTCAGGTCCCACTCGTCCGGGTGCACCGTGTACTTCCTCACGGGCGTGGCCGGCATGGGGGCCTTTTCCAGGGGCACCTTCGGGTTGAGGATGTCCGGCGGCAGCTCCAGGAACACGGGCCCCGGCCGTCCGGTCACGGCGTTCCGGAAGGCCGTGGCCAGGTATTCGGGGATGCGCTTCGTGTCGTAGCACGTGGCCGCCCACTTGGTCACGGGCTTGACCATGTCCATCTGGTTCATCTCCTGGAGCGCTCCCTTGAGGTCGTCCCGCAGCGGGTGCCTGCCGCACAGGACCACCAGGGGGGCGTTGTCCAGGTAGGCGTTGGCGATGCCGGTGAGCGCGTTGGTGAAGCCCGGCCCGGCGGTGACCAGGCAGACCCCGGGCTGGCCCGTGTAGACGGACCAGGCATGCGCCATCATGGCCGCCGCCTGCTCGTGGCGCACGTCGATGGCCCGGATCCGGTACTCGGTGAAGCTGTCCAGGATGGCCTCGATATGGCCGCCCGATATGCAGAACACCGTGTCGACCCGCTCCACCTCCTTGAGGTATTTCCCCACCAGATGACCACCCGAGATGTGTGTCATGGCATTGTCCTCCATGTTCATTTTTTCACCAACAGCATTCCCTCATCCGCGTCCACGGTTCGAGGCCTTGAAAACCGCGCCCTGCTACATGACGAGCTTCACGGCGTCGTTGAACCACTGGATGTAGTAGGCCATGCCCTCCACCTTGACCTTCCCGCTGGCAGCGGCGATGAACGTGGCCTCCTCGGTGCCCGAGAGCATCACCTTGAAGGCGGTGTTCGCATCCGACCACACCAGGGCTGCGTCGCTCTCGTGGTTGGCACCGGCCTTCGAGGTCACCTTCCCGCCGTCGAAGACGAAGAGCCTGCCGTGCCGGTTGTCCGCGGTCTTGATGAGGATCTTCAGCCGGACCGTGCCGATGTAGTTCCGGAAGGCCCTGTGCGTCTTCGCCGCCCGGGCGAGCTTGAGGTACAGGACAAAGAGAAGAAACGACAGCTTCATGCATACCTCCAGAAAAGGTGTCTATCCATACAAATACGGCCGCACCTGCACGATGCAAGGCCTCCGCATCTCCGCAATCTCGCGTTACGGCTTCAGATACCGCTCCATAACCCAGACGCCGATGCGCTGGAGGGCCTCCTGGTAGGAAACCCGCGTCCTCCATCCCAGCTCGTGCCGTGCCAGGGCCGTGTCCACGTCGTTGTCCCTGCCCGTGATCTCCACGGACATGCGCGTGACAGGAGGCCGCAGTCCGAGCGGCGTGAAGACGTGATCGCACAGGGTCCCGGCGAACCGGGCTACGGGGTACGGGACGCTGCCCAGGGGTCTCTTTCCTATGAAGGAGCCGATGTCAGTGATGTACTGCTTCCAGGTCACCTCCCAGTCGTCCCTGAAATGGTAGGTCTTGCCCCGGGCCACGTCCATGGTGCCTGCCCGGACGATGCCGTCTGTCAGGTTGTCCACGAAGACCAGGCTCGCGCTGTACCTGCCCTGGTCGATGAGCGGCAGCGGCATGGAGCGCATCTTGTCCAGGATGTCCCGCACCCAGACGCTCCCCGGTCCGGTCACGTTTGCGGGCCTGACGATGGTGCACGTGGTCCTGCCTGCGTCGTGAAAGCGCATGACGAGCCGTTCGGCGTCGAGCTTGGCGTCGTTGTACGGGATGCCGCTCTTGCATGCCGGGTCGGTCTCGCGGATCCCCTTCAGGTGGCGGCCGAAGC
>CAZNGL010000084.1:0-12502 GCA_964572405.1 uncultured Bacteriovoracaceae bacterium | reverse complement strand
TCCCAGGACATCACCGAGCGGGTGCATGCCGTGGAAGAGCTGAAAAAACAGCACGACAGGATGGAGACACTGGTTGCGGAGCGGACGGCGGAGCTCAGGGAGGCCTATGAGCAGCTCAGGGAGGAGAACGAGTCCCGGAAGGCCACGGAGGCCGCACTCAGGGTCCGGGAGCAGGAGCTCGAGAAGGGTCGCCAGGATCTCGAGGAGATGAATGCAGCCCTGAGGGTTCTGCTCAAGCAGAGGGACGAGGACAGGAACACCCACGAGATGAACCTCAAGGCAACCATGAACCTGTCCGTCATGCCCTTCCTCGAGAAGCTCGAGAACACCCCGCTGAGCGATGGGCAGAGGGCATTCGTCGCCATGGCAAAGGCGAACCTGCAGGAGATCGCCTCTCCCTTCATCCGGGAGGTTTCATCGGAGTATCTGGGCTTCACCCCGGGCGAGATACAGGTGGCCATGCTCATCAAGGGGGGCAAGACCTCAAAGGAGATCGCGGGGATTCTGAACATCTCACTGAATACCGTCCACACCTACCGGAACAGGATCCGGAAGAAGACCAACACAAGGAACAGCAAGGTGAACCTGAGGGCATACCTCCTGAGCCTGGGATAACGATCTGCGGGAACGATGGCCAGAAAATCGGGCTTGACAGGGCGCGGGTCGAGCGCTACAATAATAGTAGCGCCAGAGAAACCGTATCACACGGGAGGGTGAATGGCTGCACCGAAACCAGGCTCCAAGGTGAGAGGATCCCAGACAGGACGCCCCCTCATGGCGGTGCTCGACCTGTTGGGCAGGCGGTGGTCCCTCCGCATCCTGTGGGAGCTTCACATGAGCGGTCCGAGCAGCTTCCGGGACCTGCAGCGGCTCTGCGGCGACATCTCCCCCACCGTCCTGAACACGCGCCTAGCTGAGCTGCGGGATACCGGCATCATCGAACTCCGCGACAAGGGCGGGTACGTCATCACCGAGCAAGGCCTCGAACTCGGCGCCGTCATCCTCCAGCTCAGGGACTGGGCCGAACGCTGGGCAGGGAGCCTGGACCCCAGCGGGCCCGGAGGGAAAGCTGGCCTGGAGACGACAGGCCGGAAAGGAAAATGAATCTCAAGGAGGGACCCATGAGCCACCACGTTCACCACGTGCATCTCTTCGCCTCGGACATAACCAGGAGTCTGAAGTTCTACCAGGACCACTTCGGAGGAGAGATCGTCCTCGACATGGAGGTGGCGGGCGCCCGGAACGTGTTCATGAAGATCGGCACGGGCAGGATCCACTTCTACGACCAGGCGCCCAGGGTTGCGGGTCCGGGAAGCATCCACCACTTCGGCATCCAGACGGACGACGTGCGGCGGGACTACGCCTGCCTCAAGGCGGCGGGTGTGGGGTTCACCAAGGAGGTCGTGGACCTCGGGTACATGAAGTACATCATGGTGCCCGCGCCCGACGGCGTGCTCATCGAGCTCTTCGAGGTCAACAGGTCCCTCGTCCCTGCGGAGTACCACGAGTATTTCCCCCTGTGAGGCCATGGGAAAGATCGTGGGGGTGGTAATCTCCCTGGTCGGGCTGTATCGCATGACCCTGGAGTGAACCGGTTTATTCGCGCTTAATCGGTACGTGCGAACAAGCCTGCGAACATGGGTGCATTGAACTGGAATGATCATGCTCAGGAAGCCCGTGAAGTGAAGATGGATGCACGATCCCTGGACGGCGTGCCGCAGACGCTCCTGTTCACCCTGTACATGCGCTACCGAGAGAGCCAGCGGCCTGACGGGAAGGTGTCTGGACCTCGGTACACAGAGATCATGGACCGGCTGGAGTTCGACCGGTCCCTGTTCGACGAGGTCCCCGATGACATGCAGCTGAGCCTCGCCTGCCGCTCCGTGATCTTCGACACCCTGACCCGGAACTTCCTTGCCCGGCATCCCTCAGGCGTGGCCGTGAGCCTGGGGCCGGGCATGGACTTCAGGCACGAGCGGCTGGACAACGGCGCTGCCCTGTGGGTGGACATCGACCTGCCCGGGGTCATGGCGCTGAGAAGGGTCCTTTTCCCCGAGACACCCAGGCACCGCCTCATCGCCGGATCGGTCCTGGACAGTTCCTGGTTTCGCGAGGTCCCCCCGGGGAAGCCTGCCCTGTTCATCGCCGAAGGACTGCTCGTCTATCTCCAGCCCCAGGAGGAGCGGTCGATCCTCTCGGGAATGGGTCGGATTTTCCATGGCTCCGAGCTGATCCTGGACGTGTACAGCCACTGGTACCTCCATGCCGCCCGGAACGGCACGCCGTACCCCTTCCTCAACCGGATGTACGGCATGTGGAGATGGGGCATGGACCACTGGCAGGAGATCGAGGCGTTCGATTCGAACATCCACTTCGTGGAAGAGTATTTTGTGTATGACGGCTTCGGCGAGAGGATGCCCCGTGGCCTCAGGGACGCCCTGTCTGACGATGGCGTCTACACGGACAAGGAGCAGGAGATCATCCGCACCATGTCGCGCATCGGGCGTTTCAGGTTCGATACCACGTAGACCTGCAGCCTGGGCTCATGCAGTGATCAGGTCCACTGCCTTTCGTCCACGAGCATTTTCGCGTCGGCTGCCAGGGTCCCGGGTGAGAGGAACTCCACGCTGTCCACCCGCACGGTGCAGACCTCCTGGAAGACCTTCCCGAAACGTTCCTTCAGGCCGGTTGCATCCGCATCGAATCCCTTCGTGTCGAGCCTGGCGGTGAGAATGTCCCGGTGCCCCTCCCGGGTGATCACGAGCTGGATACCGAGGCCGGGAAAGGATTCGGAAACCTTCCTCACCTGGCTGGGCGCCACGAACATGCCGCGCACCTTCACCGCGTCGCCCACCCGGCCCGCGATGCCCGCAAGGCGGTACGAGGTCCTGCCGCAGGGACAGGGCTCCTCGATGATGCTGGACAGGTCGCCCGTGCCGAAGCGGAACAGGAAGAAGACGGAATTGAGCCGGGTCACCACCACCTCGCCCAGCTCGCCCGGCTTCACGTTCTTCCCCGTTGCCGGGTCAACGATCTCCACAATGGTCTCTTCGCAGAGGTGCCAGCCCTTCTTCTCGGAGCACTCGAAGGCCACGTCCCCCACCTCGGTGGCGCCGTACATCTGGTAGGTGTCGATGCCGAACTCCTGCTCGAACCGCTGCCGCAAAGAGGGCTGCAGGGGCTCGGCCGCGAAGCTGGCCCGCTTCACGGAGAAGTCTTTTGCGAAGTCATAGCCCATCTCTTTCGCCTTCTCGATGATGGCCATAAGAAAGCTCGGGGTGCCGGTGAAACCCGTGACCTTGAGGTCCCTGATGAGCTGGACCTGCTGCTGGGTGGTGGAGGCGCCCGACGGCACCACGGTGGCACCCACGCGGTTCAGGCCGCCGTGGAAGGTGAGGCCCGCCGCCACCATGTGGTAGGAGAAGGCGTTCAGCGCGATGTCGCCCTTTTTGAACCCGGCGGCCTTGTAGGCCCTGGCCCATAACGGGTCGTCGGACCCCAGGTGCGGCTCGTACACGGGTCCCGGCGAGGTGAAGATGCGCTCCACGGGCGCTGAAGGGTCCTCGAGCCCGCCGTAGGGGGGCTCGGCCGTCTCCAGCTCCACGAGCTGCTCCCGGTTGATCACCGGAAGCTTTTCCAGATCTTGTATCGATGCGATATCACCTGGCGTCAGGCCACGCTCGGCAAAGATCGCCCTCACCCGGGAGGAGCGTTCATAGCCCAGGCGCACCATCCAGGCGAGCCGCCTGCCCTGGTATGCATCCCGCTCGGCGCGGGACATGGTTTCGAGATCATCGAGAAAATCGCCCAAGGGAGTCTCCCTCCTTACAGCCATCGTTTCCTTCTCTTGTACGACTTCACGTCCTTGTACGACCGGGCAAGCCCGCCCGCGCTCACGCCCAGGTAGAACTCCTTCACGTCCGGGTTCTCCCTGAGGTTCGCGGCCTCGCCCTCCATGACGATCTTCCCGTTCTCCATGACATAGCCGTAGTGGGCGATCTGCAGGGCCATGTTGGCGTTCTGCTCCACCAGCACGATGGTGGTGCCCTGCTCCTCGTTGATGCGGCGGATGATCCGGAAGATCTCGCGGACCACGAGCGGCGCGAGGCCGAGCGACGGCTCGTCCAGGAGCAGGAGTTTCGGGTGGGCCATGAGCGCCCTGCCCATGACGAGCATCTGCATCTCGCCGCCGCTGCAGTAGCCGGCCAGCGTCTTCTTGCGCGTGGTGAGCGGCGGGAAGTAGTCGTACACGAGGTCCAGGTCCTTCTTCCATGGCTTGAGCCACCTCGTTGCGGTACCCACCTTCAGGTTCTCCTCGATGGTGAGGTACTTGAAGGGCTGCCTGCCCTCCAGGACCTGGATGATGCCGAGCCTGGTGATCTCCTCGGGGGAGAGGTTCTGCACCTTGCTGTTATCGTAGATGATCTCGCCGTCCGTGACCTTGCCGTTCTCTGGCTTGAGCAGGCCCGAGATGGCCTTCAGGGTCGTGGTCTTGCCCGCGCCGTTGCTGCCCAGCAGGGACACGATGCGGCCCCGGGGGACCTTCAGGGACACGCCCTTGAGCACCTGGATCACGTCCGAGTACACCACGGATATGTTGTTGAGCTGGAGCAGGGTGTCGTCCTTGTGTTCTTCCATGGTTCCCACCTCAGTACGAGAACGGCCACAACCTGAACGACGAGCGCACGATGCGCCACAGTTCCGCGATCCCCTTGGGCTCGAAGAGGATGAAGAGCACGATGGCGAGCCCGAAGGCGAACTCGCGCAGCGAGGCCATGTTGAGCCCTAACCCGCTGAATGCGCTCATGTTCATCATGGAGTCCGTGAAGAAACGCAGGATCTCGTTCAGCCCGGTGATGAAGACCGCGCCGAAGATGGAGCCCGGGATGCTGCCCAGCCCGCCGATGATGACCATGGCGATGTACTCCACGGACAGCCCCAGGTTGAAGGGCTCGGTGGAGATGCTCCGCATGTAGTAGGCCCAGAGCGCCCCGGCAAAGCCCGCGTAGAAGGAGCTCACCGCGAACGAGAGGAGCTTGTAGCCGAAGATGGGGATGCCCATGCCCTCCGCGGCCCGGTCGTTGTCTCGGATGGCGATGAAGGCCCTGCCGTAGCGCGTGCGCATGAGGTTCGAGGCAACGAGCGTCAGGCCCACCAGGCTCGCGAAGATCACCAGGAAGAAGCGCCTGTCCGTGTTCACGGCAAGGCCTGCAAGGCTCGCGCCGGGAAGCGTGATGCCCATGGTCCCCTGGGTGAGGCCCTCCCAGTGCACCAGGATGTACTCGATGATGAACTGGCCGGCCAGCGTGGCGATGGTGAGGTAGAGCCCCTTGAGCCTGCCCGAGGGGATGCCGAAGATCATGCCCACGCCCGCGGTGACGAGCCCTGCCGCGGGAACGGCAAGCCAGAAGGGCAGGCCGACCCGGGTGGCAAGGATGGCCCCGGCGTACGCGCCCACCCCGAAGAAGGCGCCGTGGCCGAGCGAGATCTGGCCCGTGAACCCGATGAGGATGTTGAGCCCCAGGGCCGCGATGGCCGCGATGCCCGTCATGTTGATCACGTAGACCAGGTAGGGGGAGCTGACGAGTGGCACCGCACCAAAGAGCACGACGAGCCCGATGACCGCCCACATGCGGCCGAAGTCGGTCTCGAACAGGCAGAGGTGCTCCTCGTAGCGCTCCTTGTAGTTCCCGCAGGGGTGGAAGTGCAGCCGTCTCATCGCCATGCCCCTACACCCGCTCGATCTCCACGAGCCCGAAGAGCCCGTAGGGCTTGATGAGGAGGATCACCACGAGCACGACGTACGGGATCACGTCCCTGAGCGACGGCGAGATGTACCCGCTCGTGAAGGTCTCGAGCAACCCGATGATGATGCCGCCGATGATGGCCCCGCCGATACTGTCAAGCCCGCCCAAAATCACCACCGGGAACACCTTGAGCCCGATGGAGGAGATCTCGTGGACATTGATGCCGTTGATGATGCCAAGCACGATGCCGCTCATGCCCGCCACCAGGGCCGCGATGGCCCAGGACAGGGCGAACACCTTCTTCACGTGCACGCCCAGCGACATTGCGGCTGTCTGGTTGTCCGCCACGGACCGCATGAAGATGCCCTGGGGCGAGTACTTGAAGAAGAGCCCGAAGAGGAGCAGGAACACTCCTCCAAGCAGCGAGGACGCCACGTACACCGGCGGCACGTAGATGTTCCCCAGCTGCAAGGCCATGGCCTGGGGCAGGAAGTCTGGATAGGTCTGCAGGTTGCCCCCGAAGATGAAGAGGAGCAGGCCCTTGAACATGGAGGAGAGCCCCACGGTGAGCATGATGACGAAGATGAGCGACTCGCCGATCAAGGGCCTGAGGAAGATGCGCTCCACCGCGAATCCCAGCACGAAGCTTCCTGCGAGCGTGACGAGGAAGGCCACGACGATGGGGATCTTGAGCCATGAGACGAGCACGAGGAAGAAGAAGGCGCCGATGGCCAGCAACTGGCCGTGGGCGAAGTTCAGCACCGAGGATGCCTTGAAGATCATGACGAAGCCCAGTGCCGAGAGCCCGTAGAGCAGCCCTATGCTCAGGCCGTTGATGAGCAGCTGGAGGAAGAATTCCATACGCGTTCTCCTGGTGCCTTTCCTTTTCTAATACACGGTGATGACTTTTACCGTGGTCTCGATCATGCCCACCTGCCCGTCCCGGTAGCGGACCTTGCCCTTCACCGGCAACTCTTTGAGCCCCTGGTACATGGCCTCGATCATGGGCAGGTACAGCCCGTACACGAAGCGCCTGCGCACCTTGCCCGTGCGGGTGAGCTCCTCGTCGTCGGCGTCCAGCAGCTTGTAGAGCAGGATGAACCGCTTGATCTTCATGCGCTGGGGCAGCTGGTCGTTCACCTTCCCCACCTCCCGGAGGATGAGCTGCTCCACCTCGGGCCGCTGCGACAGGTCCGTGTACGTGGTGTAGGGGATCATGCGGTCCTCGGCCCAGTTGCCCGTGTTGCCCATGTCGATGTTTATGAGCGCGGTGATGAAGGGCCTGCCCTCGCCGAAGATGACCGCCTCCTTGATGAAGAGCGAGAACTTGAGCCTGGTCTCGATGAAGTCGGGCGAGAAGGCGTTGCCCTCCTTGTCCCGGATGATGTCCTGCTTTCTCCCGATGATGACCAGGTGGCCGTCGTCGTCGAAGTACCCGGCGTCGCCGGTGAGGAGCCAGCCGTCCTCGAAGGCGGCCTCGGTGGCCTCGTAGTCGTTGTAGTAGCCCATGAAGGACGATGCGCTCAGCACCATGACCTCCTGGTCGGAGGAGATCTTCACCTGCGTGTCCGGCAGTGCCTTGCCCACCGTCTCGGGCTTCACCTCGTCGTCGGGCTGCACCTGGAAGATGCCGCAGGTCTCGGTGAGGCCGTAGCACTGCTTCAAATTCAGCCCGCAGGCCCGGAAGAACCGGATCACGTCCGGGCTGATGGGGTGGCCCCCGGTATAGGCGCTCGTGAACCCGGCACACCCCACCCGGTCGAGCAGCGGGTTGAAGACCAGGAACCTGGCAAGCCAATGGAGCGCTCGCAGGCCCGGGCCCACCGGGCGGCGCTTCTCCGAGCGCTCGATGCGCGCCATGCCGATGCGCTCGGCCAGGCGGAAGGCCGCCCGGTTGAGGGGGCCCGCGTCGTCGACCTTGACCCTGATCCTGGAAGCCAGGTCCTCCCAGAACCGGGACGACGAGATGAGGAGAGAGGGTCCGATGTCTCGGAAGTCCGCTGTCACGGTCTCGGGCGTCTCGGGGAAGTTCATGGTCATGCCGCCCAGGAGCGACACGCCGAAGGCCCACATCTGGTCCACGATCCACGCGGGCGGTGTCATGGAGAGCCAGTTGGCGCCGATGGTGACAGGCGCGGACGCGATCCACTTCCTGCCCATGGCCGCGTAGTTCCGGTGGGAGAGCATGGCAAGCTTGGAGATGCCCGTGGTGCCCGAGGTCATGATCATGTGGGCCGTCTCGTCTGCCTTGCCCTTGGCGAGCTCGTCGGCGAACAGGCCCGGGTGCCTGGCCTCATGCTTCTTCCCGAGCTCCAGCAGGTCACGAAAGCTCAAGAGCAGTCTGTTCCCCCCATAACCGCGCATGCCCGTGGGGTCGATGTAGACGATGGTCTTCAGGCGGGGGAGGTTCGCTGCCTGCTCCAGGAGCTTGTCCACCTGCTCCTGGTCCTGCACCACCACGTAGCCCGCCTGGACGCGATCCAGGGCTCCTGCGAGCTCCGGGGCCACGGCCGAGGTGAAGAGGTTCAGCGTAACCGCCCCGAACGCCTGGGCGCCCAGCTGGGTGAAGAGCCACTCGGGGTGGTTGTTCACGATCATGGCCACGTGGTCGTGGCGCGTGAGACCCAGGGCCTTGAGCCCGAGGCCTGTGTATCTGGCGTAGCTCAGGTAGTCTTCCCAGGTGAGGGCCTGCCAGATGCCGTAGGCCTTTTCCCTGATGGCGATGTGTTCCCTGCCCAAGAGCTCGGCCTGCATGGCCAGGATCTGCGGCAGGGTGCGGCCTTCCATCTTTTCGAGACGGGAGGCCTCGATCTGGTGTCCTGAGGGGGAGTGCCTGGCCATGGTCCCGTCCTATGCCCCCTCCGAGGCGCCGAGCCCCAGGTCCATGGTGTCGCCCAGGTAGGCCTTGATGACATCCGGGTGGTCCTGGATCTCCTCGGGCACCCCCTCGGCGAGCTTCTCCCCGAAGTTGAGCACGATGACGCGCTCGGAGATGCTCATGACGATGGACATGTCGTGCTCCACCAGGATCATGGTCTGACCCCACCCGTCGTGGAGCTCGAGCAGGAATCGCACCATGTCCTCTTTCTCCTCGAGCGTCATGCCGGCAAAGGGCTCGTCCAGCACGAGCAGGCTGGGCTCGCTCGCGAGCGCCCTGCCCAGCTCCACGCGCTTGCGCATGCCGTAGGGCAAGGACCCCACGAGCTCCTTCCGGATGGACTGCATCTCCAGGAAGTCGATGATTTCCTCCAAGATCTCGTGGTGGCGCACCTCCTCGCGCTTCACGGCGGGGGCGTAGAGGCAGGCGAGCCCGAAGTTGTACTTGGAGCGGGTATGCCGGGCGAGCAGCATGTTCTGCAGCACGGTCATGCCCGGGAAGAGCTCGATGTTCTGGAAGGTGCGGCCGATGCCAAGCGAGGTGAGCCGGTGGGTGTGCATGTTCACGATGCTTTGCCCGTTGAACACGATGTCGCCCGAGGTGGCTCGGTAGAAGCCGGTGATGCAGTTCAGCAGGCTCGTCTTGCCCGCGCCGTTGGGGCCGATGACGGCCACGAGCTCGCCCGTGTGCACGGACAGGCTCACGTCCTTGATCGCCTGGATGCCGCCGAAGGCGAGCGACAGGCCTCTGACTTCGAGCTCGGCCCGTCTGCCCGCCATCTGCTCGGCGGTGAATATTCGTGGATGCCCTCTGAATGCTCTCACAAAGATACCTTGCGGACGTGTTAGTTCACCTTCAGGAGCTTGATCTTCTCCTTGCCCGGGATGAACAGGTTGGTGAGCGGGGTGAAGGTGCCGTTCTCGTGGATCTGCACGATCCTTCCCTTGAAGGACGCGCTGTGATCCGTGCTGGTGTAGGTGACGTTCGGCATCAACCCGCCGAAGTCCTCGTTTCTGAAGGTCTCCATGGCCTTGTTGACGTTCTCGGGCGTGACGCTCCCGAACTTCTCCGTCGCCCTGATGAACGCGCGCTCCATGATCATGCCCACCACCACGCCTTCCCAGTAGGCGGTGTCAAAGGAGTCCACGGTCTTGTAACGCTTCCAGAGCTCTTCCATGACCTTCATGCCCGGAACCTTGTCCGTGGGCAGGCCGCCGCAGAACTGCATCTTCACGCGGTCGCGGATGAGGCCCTGGCCGTTCTTGAAGAAGTCGGGGTCCGTGGAGGTCCAGGTGCCGATGAACATGGGGTTGTAGCCGATGCGGTCCGCGCTCTTGAGCGTGCTGATGATGGCGGCCGGGAGCATCTGGATGAACACGTACTGGGCGCCCTTCTGCTTGAGCCGGAGCAGTTCGGTGGTGAGGTCCACGGTCTGGGGGGGGAACTCCTCGATGGACACGATGTCGATGTTCTTGGTCTTGGCGTATTCCCTGCTCGGCTCGTGGATGGACTTGCCGTAGGGGTTGTTGTAGGTGAGCAGGCCGACCTTGGGTGCGCCCTTCCCCTTGTGCACGGCAGCGATGTACTCCATGACCACGGCGCAGTCGAGCTTGTAGGTGCCGAACGGCAGGTACATGTAGTCGATGGGCGGCTGCATGAGCTCCCAGGCAGTGGAGTAGTTGATGGCCGGGATCTTGTATTCCTGGAGCAGCGGCTTGGCCTGGAGACCCTCACCCGCGCCCCAGGTGGCGATCATGTCCACCTTCTCCTGCATGGCGAACTTCCGCACCGCAGCCACGGCCTCGGCCGGTTTGTACGCGGTGTCCACGGTGATCATGTTGATCTTGTTGCCCTTGACGCCGCCCTTGACCTCGTTGACGTACCTGAAGTAGTCCTGGTGGCCCTTGGCATGGTACTGGCCCCAGGTGGATGCCGGGCCCGTAAGGTTGATGGCCGCGCCCACCTTGATGTCCTTGGCCTGCGCTGCAGGCGCCCAGGCGATGCCGGCGGCGAGCAGCAGAACCCCCATGATCAGTGCACGTGACATGATTCTCTTCATTGCAATTCCTCCCTTACCTGTTTGATTTTTCATACCCGTCCTTTTCGCACCTCTGTGCATAAAAAAAAGCCGCAGGTAGACGGAACCGGTCTACCTACGGCTTTTTTTGACTAGATCTGAAAAAAAGCTTACACGCAGGTAGACCTAATCAAAAAAGAAAAACCCGAACGAGGTGGTCTGCTGCCTTGCTGCCATAGACTCAGGCCTTTAAAGAAATATGCCGGATAAGTCAAGGGAAAACTGCTCAGATCACGGACGGAACGGACCGGTAGTGTTCCCGGCGGCGCGCCTCGGGCAGGGCCAGGAACGCATCGATCTCCCCGAGCATGGCGTCTTTGTCCTGGTCGATCCTCCCGTGGACCTGGATGTAGTTGTTCGCGTGGTCGCAGGTGAACACCATGGGAGACGGCTCGAGACCAGCGACGAGGTCGCGCAGCTCCATGACCGTGCCCTCGGGGGTCTGCTCGATGAACTCGCCCAAGCGGATCTTGTCCATGAGCCGGGACATGGGGTGGATCCAGAGCCGCCGCACCCGGGCGAAGTGGGGCTTCACCGCGTTGAGCACCAGGGCGGATCCCCTCACGTGGTCCTCCCAGAGCGTCTGCCCGCCCAGACCCAGGAGGAAGTAGTAGGACAGTTCCATGCCGGATGCCATGGTCTTCTTTCCCGCATCGATGAGCTGGGCTTGGCTGGTGCCCTTCCTCTGCAGTCTGAGCACCGCGTCCGATCCGCTCTCCATGCCCACGTGCACCCGGTCCAGGCCCGCGTCATGGATTGCCATGAGATCCTCTGCGGTCTTTTTCGCGAGGCTCGACGCCCGGGCGTAGGAGGTGACCCGCTCCAGCCTGGGGAATGTCTCCCGCAGGTGAGCGAGGACCTTCACCAGGAAGTCGGTGGGCAGGTGCAGGGGGTTGGCGTCGCCCAGGAAGGCGGTTCTGAAGATGTTCCCGTACATCACGGAGAGCGCGTCGATGTCCTGGAGCACCTCGTCCAGGCTCCGCTCGGAGAAGGGCGTGTCGAAGAAGTCGTAGATGCCGCAGAAGTTGCAGCGGTTCCAGTTGCAGCCCCTCACGACCCTCACCAGTAGGCTCCGCGCTTCTGAAGGAGGCCTGATCACGAGATGTTCCGGTTCGCGCATGGAAATTCTATAGGAGGTGAAACAATCCGGGTCAAGGAGTATACTCGTCTCCAGAGGGTTCTCGAGAGGGAGTCTCATCGAGAAAAGGGAGGACCGGCATGGCCCTGCGAATCGTCCGCCACGGAAGCCCCCGCACCCCGGGAGAGGGGCTGCGCATCGGCACGGTGAGACGCCCGCCCCGGGGGGTGCCCAGGGAGGAGTTCGCGGCACGCGACTTCTACGACGTGTGGCTCCCCAACCTGGCGCCCAGCGAAGAACTCGTCGGGGAGGCACAGACATCGAGGGACGATGCGACGTGGCGGTCCTTTGTGAGGAAATACCGCGCAGAGATGAAGCGCCCGGAGAGCAGCAGGAGGCCGAGCAGCAGCGGTTTTTTCTAGGGTGGTGGTCCCCGGTGCAGCGGAGTGTCCATATACGCCTGCATGCCATGGAACCCCATATTCCCTTTGCCTGCAGAAATGGGGTACAAGATGGTCATGGTGATCACCTTTTCCCCCATCGGCGTCATGCACTGCGGGCTCACCGATCCCGAAACGGCTCCCAAGTACTACACCGAGTCGGACGTGGCGGGCGTCATCGAGGTGTTCGATCCCTATGCCGAGGGCCTGGCAAACCTGGACGAGTTCGAATACATCGTGGTGCTGTTCCACTTCCACCGGGCGAAAGGCTATGACCTCAGG
>CAZNGL010000083.1:0-12517 GCA_964572405.1 uncultured Bacteriovoracaceae bacterium | reverse complement strand
GCTCACCGCGTCCGTGAAGGTGCGCGCCGGGGTGTGGTGGCACTCGTCCACCACCAGGTGGCCGACCAGCGGCTTCACCTCGTCGATGACCCTGTAGAGCGAGTTGATGATGGCCACGGTGAGCCGTTCGCCCATGCGTTTGTGCGCGTCGCCGATGATGCCCACCTCGTCCTCGTCGAGGCCCAGGAACTCGCAGGCCCGCGCCCGCCACTGGTAGAGGAGTTCCTTGGTGTGCACGATGATCAGTGCCGGCTGCATCCTGCGGGCTATGACGTTCAGGGCCATGACGGTCTTGCCCGCGCCGGGGGGCGCCTCCAGCACGCCGAAGCGTCTTGCCAGCACATCGTCCACGGCCGAGCGCTGGTAGGGGTGGAGCTTCGTTTTGAAGCTGAACTGCACGTGCGGGAGCAGCCGTGTCCGGTCCACCACCTCGTGGTCGAGGCCGCCGAGCCGGTGGCGCAGGGTGTGGATGTACCCCCTGGGCATGAGGAGCACGCCCCTGGAGCGTCTGTAGTACCGTATGAACTCGGGCTGGAAGTTCCTCCTGCGGCTGCGGCTGTAGGTCTGGACCTGTTCCCACCGGGGATTGGGCAGGGTGAGATCGGCCTCGATGGCCCGCACGAGCTCTTCCGGCAGGTCTGCCTCAAAGATCCGGATGAGGTTGTCCACAAAGACGGCGATGCCCATGTCTCATGCCCCGCGGTCCGGTGCCAGGCGTTGCGGCCTGCTCATGCAAGGGCGTCCTTCAGGTCGTCCATGAGCTTGAGGGCCTCGTCCCTGCTCAGGCCGACAGTCACCGTGCCGCCGCCCGGGTGTGCGAATTTCAGGGTGAGGCCGTCCGGCGATCGTTCCACGAGCAGCCTCGTGTTCCTGGGCATGCGCACGGAAGGCGACAGCCAGTCGTCCGAGGTGAACTCGGCCATCTGCACGAGCACGCCGAAGGCGTGCCTCGGGTGGATGAAGAACTCCTTCCACACGGGCCCGTACTCGTGGAACCCGAAGGTGGGGATGCCGTGACGCTCCACGGCATCTTTCGCGGCATGGATGTCCGGGACCTGCAGGGTGATGTGGTGTACCCCGCCGTGCCTGTCCTTGAGGAATCCGTCCAGGAAGCTCCCCTGGCCCGTGGGCGTGATGAGCTCGATCCTGCTCAGGTCGCCCAGCGACATGATCTCCCAGGAGTACTTCATGCCCGGGTCGTCTCCCGATGCGCCGGGCACCGCGCCGAGGATCTCGGCAAAGAAATGGAAGGCCGCGTCGAAATCCCTTACGGCCAGGGACACGTGGTCGATCCGTGATATCATGCAGAATCCCCCTTGTTGTTGTGGGTGCCCAAGAGCCTAAGCGAAGCCGGGACGCCCCGTCAAATGAAATCATGGATGCCCGGGGCAGGTGGGCTGCCCGTTCAGATGGTGATCCGCATCCCGTCGTGGGCGCGTTCGAACCTGAGGGTCCCTGCGTGCTCCAGCATGGTCGCGTTCATGTGGGTGAGCACGATGCGCCCGGCATGCAGGAGATGATGGTTCTCAAGGAGTGTCTGGTAGTCCAGGTGGTTTTTCCTCGGGCCCGAGAGGTCGAAACACTCGCACACGAAGAGGTCCGCACCGCGGGCGGCATCCGCGAGGTGCGGGTTCCACTCGGTGTCTCCGGAACAGGCGATGATGCGGCCCGCGGTCTCCACCCGCAGGGAGAGGGGCCTTGTCAGCGGCGAGTGGACCGCGGGGAAGGGGGTGACCACGGCGCCTCTCCACATGCAGGGCCGTAGCGGCTCCAGCTCGACGAATGCGAGGTCAAAGCCGAGTTCCCCGCTCCACGAGCCCGGGAACAGGGAGTTCATCATGGAGCGCACGTGCCCCTCGATGCCCGCAGGTCCCGCGACGGTCAGAGGACCCCGGTCGATGCCCAGGATCTGGGCCTCCCGCAAAAGGAAGGGGATACCGCAGGTGTGGTCGCCGTGGAGGTGGGTGACGAAGATGCCCTGCACGGCCGAACCGTTAAGGCCGAACCGTTTCATGGCGAGCAGCGCGGTGGCCCCGCAGTCGATGAGGAACGGGGTCCTGCGGTCATCCACATGGATGGAGCTCTGGAGCCTGCCCCCGCTGCCGAAGGCATCGCCTGTCCCCAGGAAGGTGAGCGTGACGGCCTGCTCGTGCATGCTGGTTTCCCTCCTCGATGGCATGGATCGCACCACCAGAGGGTATCACAGAAGGGTCCGGCACATCCACCGCCGAGCCTGTCGGTTCAAATGGGGGGGGGGTGACAAGGAACGGGGAGGCCCCGGCAAGAGGCCCCCCCGTGGTGGTTTCTCAACTCTGGGTGAGGAGCTGTTGGTTAATACTTCGCCCGTGAGGTCTCGGGCTCTTTCGCAGTCATCTTGGACGCGAAGCGGGCAGCGATCGCGATGAACGACACGGCGCCGATACCGATGAACACGATGGTCATGACTCTCCTCTCCTTTCCACGAGAACTTCTTGGATGAACCCTCTGAACCCCAGAGCAATGCCCAGGATGAGACCCAGGAACGTGAAGTTCGGGGACATGTTGGTGATCTTGTCGATGTACACGCCCACGTACAGGCCGACGAAGGTCATGATGACCAGGATGAAGCTCAATGCGCTGATCCTGGTGATCCTTTTCAGGACCTTTCGTGACGGTTTCTCTGCGGCCTGTTTCTTCACGTCATGTCTCCTCTTTGGTGCCCCTGACCTAGAAGAGCTGCGCGATCATATGCCGGGCAGGACCTGAATTCAGACCCACCAGGGTGACGATGAGCACGAACACCGCAGTTGCTTCAACCGGGGTGAGCCCGAGTACGCGATACATGAACCTGATGCCGATCCCGGTGAGGAACAAGCAACCGATGACGATCCAGAGTGTTACCATTCGTGTTCTCCTTTGTTTGTAGTGTCTTTGCCCCTGGAAAAGCAATGTCCGTGCCAGGGCAAGCCTACACATAACCTTATGATATAACATGCGGTATTGAACATTCTCGCGAAGCGAGTTGCCATTTTGGCAAGGAGACGTGATTCCATGCTCGTGCCTGTGACAAGTTGTCAAAAAAAACTGAAAACCCGATGTTCAGCTCGACATTGTGTCAACAGCACCTGCGGATGCATGGGCATGCACGTCTTGGAATGGATTCGCGAGTTCTTTCCGCTTATCATAAAGAGCGGAGACACTGCAGTGATGTGCGCACCGTTCCGGGTACGCACACTGGCGGTGGATGCAGAGGGGTTCACCGGCACGGGAACGACACGGGGGAGGAACGCACCATGGCCGGGAAGATGAAAAAGGACGAGCTTCTTGCGCGGGTACGCGAGCTCGAGGACCGGATCCGGGAGCTTCCTCGAGCTCTCGGTCATGCTCAAGCGGGACGGGCTTGGCAATCCTTCCGGCTTCAGGGCCATCGGCAGGGACGTGACCGAGCGCAGGAAGACCCGGGAGGCACTGCGGCAGAGCGAGCAGCGCTACCGATCCTTTGTGGAGAACTCCTTCATGGGCATGTTCCTGTGCGATTTCCGCACCGCCAGGTTGCTCCAGGTGAACCGGCGGTTCTGCGAGATGTTCGGGAACTCCCGGGAGGAGATCCTTGGGCTCACCATCCTGGATCTCCTCGATCCCGCGGAGCACCCGGGGTGATCCGCCTATCGTTACAGCAGCATGAAGTCCAGGTTCTGGCCTTGGGGGACAGCCTGCACCGACGCGTTCCTCCCGTGGGACTTGGCGTGGTACAGGGCGCTGTCGGCCATGGAGATCAGCTTCTCGAAGGAGGGGTTCTGTTCGTCCCGGCCACGGAAGGGATAGAACACGAACCCGATGGAACAGGTCAGGTACAGCGTCCTGCCTCCCGCGATCGTGAAGGTGGATTCCCGGATACGGGCGTGCAGCTTCCTGGCGATGTCCGCCGCGCTGGCCTCGTCGAGCTTCTTGAGCACCACGATGAACTCCTCCCCGCCGAACCGGCTCACCACGTCGTCGCTCCTCACCGATTCCTTCAGCCTGTTCGCGAACTGGACGAGCACCATGTCCCCGGAGTCGTGGCCGTACCGGTCGTTCACCTGCTTGAAGTGATCGATGTCCACGATGAAGACCCCGTAACCCTTCCGGTCGTCCGCGGTCCTGCTGTCGCGGCCGTTCCTCGACCGCCGGTCGTTCCTGCCGAAGGCCTCCACCTCGGGCATGACGATGTCGAACAGGTACCGCCTGTTCCTCAGCGAGGTCAGCGGATCCACCAGCGAGAGCTCGTTCAATTCCCGGTTCTTCTCCACGAGTTGCTCGTTGAGCCGTTCGGTGTTGATCTTCTCCTCCTCCAGGCTTCGCACGAGCTGGTTGTTGTCGTAGCGCAGGAGGAGTGACTCCCGCAGTTCGCGGCTCAACCGGACGGCCATGAAGGAGACCAGGGTGTAGAAGACCACGCCCAGGATGACCATGGGCATGGAGATGTCCAGGTTCAGCAGATAGATGCCCACGGTGGGGAGCGCGAAGACCGTGCTGGAATAGATGAAGAAGATGGGCAGGTCGTTGTGGTAGGAGCCCACGCTGCCCACGGCCATGCCGCCCGCCACGAAATACAGGAAAATGGCATATTCGAGCCGCGTTGGGTCCACGAGAAAGATGCCGGCGGACCCGAACAGGATGCCTGCCAGGGCGAAGGACACGAAGGTGCCGATCTTCCATATCTTCAGGTACGCGTGGTTGAAGCGCCGCCGGTAATAGTAGATGATGACGTAGCGGCTCAGGGCGTAGATGATGTTCGCGGAACACCATGCCATCACCTTCCCGCGCGCGATGACGTTCCACAGGACCGCGCAGATGACGATGGAGTTGACGATGGTCGCGGACATGCTGAGGGCGAGGTTCGAGATGAGCCTGTCGAACCTGTTCAGCTCAACGTACAGTTCCCGGTCTGGATGCTCGATCATGGGCCTCTCTTGTCCTGTTTCGCTTCGTGATGTCTGTTCGCGTGAGAGAATAGCATGGGGACCCGCGGGAATCAATGAAGCGCAGCGTTTGCGAGTCCTCTTCAGGTATGGGGATCTTCGCCGGCAGCAGGTACGGGGTTGCCGGCCGCCCCTGTATCGCGCTTCAGGTCTTCGTAGAAGATGGTGACGCTCGTCTGGAAATACGGGACGATCCAGATGAACCCGATCCCCAGGGAGAGGATGCCCAGCAGGGCCCACCCGATGAACCGGCACCCCAGGCAGAAGAGCTTCCACTTCCGGCCGTGCATGAGCTCCTTGCTCTTCGTGATGGCAGTCAGTCCCTCCATGCCGGGATTGTCCGCCAGGATGAAGAAGGTCATGGAATAGCCCAGGGCGGCGATGATGCCGGGGATGATCAGGAGGAGTGCCCACAGGATGACGAAGATGATGCGCAGCAGGTAGGCGATGAAGGCGTTGACGAACTGGCTGAACCCGTCGAAAAGCTGGGACAGCCGCATCCGGCGCGTCCGGACGAAGGCGAGGTAGGCCATGCAGTAGCCCAGCGTCAGCGGCCCGGAGAGGACCAGGGCGCCGATCCAGCCGATGAGCGGGATGCAGTTCAGCAGGAGGATGATGGTCAGGAAGACGGCCGATGCCAGGATCGGCAATTTCCACGATCCCTTCAGCATCGTGCGGGCCCGGGCGGTTATCTCGGCATTCGACAGTGCCATGCGTACACCTCCTTCGGTGATTTCTTACGGTACGTCCATGTGCGTGAAAAGGAATGGGATCAGGTGCGTATGGTATGCACCGGAACCGCAGGTGATCGTTTCGGCCAGTTCGTTGAGATTCCGGGATGCGTCATCGACATCGTTCTCATACCTCGACCCACTCCTTGTCCCCGACCAGGGGGCTCGCGCATCGCCCAGCGTACGAATGGCCTTTCCAGGCATGATTCCGCCGATACCTCATCCCGCCCGGTATGCGCATGCCACGTATGGTAGTGCCGCAGTTCGTCGCGGGCGATGTCCTCCAGTATGCGCCGGTTCTCGGGAAGCCCGGCCCTCCCGGCCAGCCTCTCGTAGATGTGGTGCTCAGTGATCTCGTTCTTCTGAAAGACGAGCAGCCTTCTGCGCAGTTCCTCGCTGATGTTCATTCTCCATCACCCTTCGCGCACGTGTTCTGTTTCTCTGCCGAGGGGACATCCTTGGAGCTGCCGATCGCCCACCGCGTGAGCTCGGGCCGCGCCCCGTCAGGGCCGTCGCGCCTGCAGCGGATTGCCGGGCGCCGCCCCCATTTTACGTGGAATGCCATGGGATTGGCTATACCCCGATCGGAACCTTTGCTGCCATGAGCTTCCGGCGGTTCAGCCTCCTGCCATCCACGATGAATGTTCCATCACCCACCGCATGAACCGTGCGGGTTTCTTTCCGGCCTGGAGTGAAATGCGCGGCAACGGCCTCCAGCACGACGATGTTGTGCCGCCTGACGATATCGACGACCTTGCACTCGATGTTCGCCAGGCATTCCTTGATGAGCGGTGCCCTGACCGCCTTTGCCGGAACGGGCGTGAGCTTGAACCTGGTGAATTTATCGGTGTCCGCGCCCGAGCAGGTGCCTATGCCCACCACTGTGTCCAGCATGTCTGCGGTGGGTATGGCGATCACGCACTCCCTGGTCTTTCTGAGGGCCTTGAACGAGTAGTTCCACGCTCCGGTCGTGATGGCGAATCGCGGGGTGAAGTCCAGCACCATGGTCCATGAGATGGTCATGACGTTGTCCTTCTTCCCGTCGCTGGTGGCCACCAGGACGACAGGACCTGGCTCCAGGAGGGTGAAGACCTTGCCCAGCTTCATCGGTCGCATGGCTGCTCCTTCCTGAGGGTATGATACTTCATGGTGAACATGTCGTTTCACAGGTTTCAGCAGTCATGATAACGAGGGCATATCGGAAGGCCTTTCCCAGAACCACTTACCTCGGGGGAAGCGAGGGAAACCGCCGCGTTCGTATCACTCTTTTTCCGTGACCACGATCGCCGTGACATCCCGGACATCCTCGCCGATATACGGTCGCTGGACTTTGATCCAGAGTTTCGAACCTGCCAGGTCTTTTGCGCTGTCAAAAATAAAATAGGCTTCAAAGAGGTCATACTTTCCATACTTATTCGGTTTGCCTGATACGCCTGAGGCGCGTGGCATCGCGTATTCATTCGCCATGCCTTTGTAAAAGGAAGCCACTTTTTGAAAGGAATCGGAAGTTGTGTATATGGCCGATTTCACGTTCGTCATCTTGGCCGCTCGCGCTGCCTCATTCGCCTCTTTGGTAGCCTTGTTATCTAATTTGGCACCAGGATAAGGTTTAAAGTCTGCGGCAGAGAGAATGGAAGAAAACATAAAAACCAAGAACAACCCTGCACAAATTAACTTTTTCATCGGACACCTCCTTGAGTAGTTCTAATTTATTGCTTTACCAGTTCGACGCGGCGGTTTTTAGCTTTGCCTTCCTCGGTGTCATTTGAAGCGACAGGGGCCAGAGGACCCACCCCGCCGGCTTTAAGTCTATCTGGCGCAATCCTGTATTTCGAAACCAGTTCTTTGACAACCGCCTCAGCCCTTTGCTGTGAGAGCTTCATATTATAATCAAGTCCTCCCACATTATCGGTGTGACCTACGACATGGAGCTTCAGTTTTGCATCCTGCTGAAGCAGTTTTGATATTTCTTTCAGAGCGGGTTCAGATTCGCGCTTTACATCTGCCTTATTGAAATCGAAATAGATCCCATAAATCGCCACATGGCCGGAAGTGTTAATCCCCTCAGCCATGAACTTCGCGTCTGCCACGATTTCCTGTTTCATGGCTTGTTTTTCGACAATCGTAAGATGAATATTCTCGGCATCTGTGTCGATATGAAGCCAAGCCCATATTTCTTTGCCGTCTTTAACAAGCTTCATGGATGTTTTATTAGGATTTTTGGGATCATTCACCCAGAAGGTACCTCCAAGCTTTTCTATGGCATTTGTATAATTGCGCGAGACCTGGATGTATGAATATTTCCCTTTGTATCCTTTTTTAGCTGAATAGCCTGTGTATAATTTCTTTCCTTCTATCGTGACCTTCTGCTTTGTCGCGGGATCGATGTAGTCATAGCTACCGAAGTCTTCCGCCTTGCACCACCAAAGATAGTATCCTTCCATCCTGGAAAAAAGTGGATGGTCTTTGCACCCCTTTTTATCCTCTTGGGCGAAAGCCATAGAACTAAGGATAAGAACGAAGACCATGATCCAATAGACGAAAGTTCTGCAATTTTTCATGATCAATACCTCCTATAATTATTGGCTAACGTACGGATCAGCGGACGCTGGGGCAGGTGTGCGTTGAATTTAGCAAGGCTGCACGGCCCCAGTGATCCGCTGGATTTGCTTGTTCGGTGATTTTCACAAGTCTTTAGGAGTAAGACCTGTATGTTTTGAAATCCGAGCCAACATTTTCGGGCCGATCTCTTCACGATCATGGAAAGCAAAAACATAATCGGGCCAACCCGGACGAGCAAGAATGCGGTGGGATGTCCCAGACTGTCTTTTGATTACCCAACCAATACGAAGAAGAGCTGTCAGAACTTTTTGAGATCTAGTTGATGGCCACTGGCTCATGCTGATACGGCGAACACTTCCTTGAGTTCTGGAATATCTTCATCATGCTCAAGTCGGTCAGCCAGAACTCGCAGCGCCAACGCTTCTGCCTTTGCAATGGCTTGTTTGCGAGTATCTCCATAGGCTAATACACCGGGAAGCTCGGGGATTTCAGCTATCCAGCGTCCGTCATCTTCTCTTTCTATCTCAATTCTCATGAGTTCACCTTATAATACATAGTATCGTATACAAGGTGGATGTGCAATACTGGTTTCTTTCCATGTATCCATACACCGAACGTCGTTTTCACCTGAAAGGGCGGCTTGGTGCGCGGCATGTGCAAGCAGGCCGCGTGATAAACGACCCTGGCAGGTGCATTTTTCCGGCGGCTTTGATGCACTCAGTCAGATGATCCGCTGCTAATTTCGAAACAATACTTGGTTAGGGCTTTTTGTCAAAGTGCTTGACCAAGTCGACATCGCCAATTGATCTCTCGGCAATTCCTCTGCACGGTCGGGTATGAACAGTACTTTCATTTCGCTCGCATACCCAGACAAAAGCTTTAATTTGAGCAAGTCGATGAACGTAAGCGTAATGAGTACCCCCTAACGTGCGGATCAGCTGCCCGGCGCTTGCGCCGGGTCAGCTGGATTGACTTGTTCGCCCTGGTTACTTATCAGGCTCATGAGGTAGCTGTGCTCCATGCCATACAGCAACAATCCACACCACATCATCTTTTATCTTATAGAAGAATCTATAAGGCTGCACGATTACTTCACGAAATGGAAGATCTGGAAACTCGGGAAGGACTCTGCCAGATTCGGGAAATTTTATTAAACGTGATAAGCTCTTTTCTGCCTTCTTTCGAAAAACTATTGCTGAAGATGGATTGTCTTTTCGAATATATTCTAGCGCTTCTAGAAATTGGAGACGAGCTGAGGGAGTGAAGAGAATTCTCAAGATTCTACACCACCAAGAATTTTGTCAGCTTCCTTGAGTACTTCATCAATCTCATAGCCGATCCCTGCTTCTATCTCTTTTTCACCACGTGCTAATAAGCGCAATATCTCATTTTCATGCTGAGCATACTCATAATCTTTCATGCTTACCATTACTGCAGCTGCTCTTCCCCGTTGAGTAATGAAGACAGGTTCTCGAGATGATGCAACGCGCTTTATGATATCACTTGCATTTTGCCTGAGATCAGAAATAGGTATAATCTTTGGTGTCTTGGGCATTAGTGGTACCTCCTATGATACAACTAATAGTACTACCAATAATGTATTTTGGCAAGATGCAACAATAAAGGCGAACGCCGGGCATCAGCCGTGCGGCTATGCCGCGTCGGCCTGCATGCCCTGGTTATCTTCCAATAATTTCATTGAGACCGTCAATAATATGATCAAGGATCTCGGGCGAGATATTCGTGATTTTCTTTCCGATACGCTGAACAGATAGAGTTCTTATTTGGCTGATTTTTACCCATGATTTTTTGGGCAGCTTGTCAGATTCAAGTTCAAATGTGAGTGGAAAACCAGCCCGTTGTGGTTGACTGGTTATGGCCATGGCAATAACTGTTCCTGATCTTTCATTGAAAACATCATGGCTCAATATGAGGACTGGCCTTATACCAGCTTGTTCGTTACCTTTTATAGGATTCAAATCAGCCCAACGAATATCGCCTCTCAATATTCTGGCCATTCATTTACATCCTCTGATATTCCTTCATCAGCAAGCGCTTTCTCATATGAAGGATCAAGTTTTGAACACTCCCTAGCGAGCCGTGTTTTCTCAAGGCGCTTAATCTTATCCTGCACGGCCTCTTGAATCGCTTTGCTCCGATTAGGAAAGACATGTTCCTTCACAAGACGGTCAAGTCTCTGAAGTGTTTCGTCATCGATCGTGATAGCGACTTTTGCAGTTCCCATGTCTTACCTCCGGTATGATAATTAATCATACCAGCTTGAATGTCAAGCAGTGTCTGTATATGGGATGATAACGTAAGGGTCAGCAGCGCGGCTATGCCGCGTCGGCCTGCATGCCCTTGTTCGCCTATGTCACCTGCTATTCGTAATGTGTCCACATGCGGATAACTTTCACTATTTTGATGTCATCCAGTATTTGGTAAACAAGACGGTGCTGAATATTAATTCTTCTGGAGCAGGCCCCAGATAGATCTCCAAGGAGTTTCTCAAATGGTGGGGGGGTCTGGTAAGGGTTTTTCCTGAGAATCTCAATAAGATGCTCTGCTTGAGGTTTCAAGCCGGAATGTGCAATTTTCTTGGCGTCTTTCTTTGCTTGTTTGGTGTAGACTATTTTCCAGGTCACCAGTCTATGTCCTCATCGCACTCCTCAACAGGAGTGCCTAGTCCTTCCTGGATAGATTCGCGCATGCCCGGGATTGAAGCCAGGAATAAAGTCTCCTGGATTGCTCGCCAATCTTCTTCTGAGATAAGGACTGCGGAGCTTCTTTTTCCTACAATCTGAATGGGCTCATGGGATTCTTTAACCTCATCCACGAGGCTATATAAACGTTTTCTTGCTTCCGTTGCAGTTAAGGTAGGCATATGCATTCTCCTTTACGTACGAAAAAACGTACGCCACAAGGAAATCAATGTCAAGTCATTTGAAGGCGAACGTAAGGGTCAGCAGCGCGGCCCCGCCGCGTCCGCTGGAACCTTTTGTTGGCTTTTTTTGCAAATCTTAATGTCAAGAGGCGAACTGAAGTTCCATTGATTCAATATTGATAATTGCTCCTGAGCTGATTAGGAAATCCATACCAAGTATCCCATTGATTTCAAATCCATAATCCATTCCACCGATTTCAACCTGAAAATTTGAAATGGTCTTTTCTTCAACACTTATGAAATCAATTGTACGTGCAAAGACTACTTCACTGCCCCCAACGCCACATATTGTATAAATGATATCTTTTGGTAAAGGCGTGAGGTGAATTGGAGAAACGACATCTGCCGATAGGATGGTTGTGCCTGATCCTGTACCTATGAGTATGTTTGGAATATTGATTGACTCCCCCTTGTGGGCAATAGTCACGGAAACAAAAGGGAGGTTATCCTTCAGCTCGATGCGCATGGCTTCTCCGAATTCCTAACCATTGCTGTTCACGGATATCGAGCTCTTCTCGGCTTGTATGGACATAGTAGAATTCTCTTGATGGGTACTGTTTGTGAAGACGTCGGTAACTTTCCAAGGCAGCACTGCCGTCGATGCAATGATCAACAACAGCAATTCTATCAAGACATCGATGATGCTCTTGAGTTGTATGTGCTTGTAACGCTTCCACCACAAGCCATTGATCAGGGTATGCTTTGCGTACTTCTGTCCACTGCATATCGGTCTCTTTTTCAGATTATAGCAGAAGCCCTCACTTGTATACTATTTCTTTGTTATCCATTGACGAGATGTGAAGCCAACGTGCGGATCAGCCGCCGGCGGAGCCGGTCGGCTGGATTTGCTGGTTAGCCAGTAATGGCGATGTATTCTGCACTGGCGTGCGATTTTGGAATGGGTAGGTGGTCTTCTTTCAAACCCTGAATATGCAATTCAATTGCTTCATGAATGTTCTTTGCTGCTTGATCTTTTGTTTTTCCCGTTGCTACACAACCAGGAAGATCAGGGGAATATGCAGAATAGTTACCATTGGCTTTTTCAATTATTATCAAGAACCTATGCATGGATGTGCTCCTTATCTCTTCCCAGATTTCTTTATACCGGCTTGTTTAAATACGCTGTTTAAAGTACCTGGGGCTAGATTATCACCTGGATGTCCAGCAATTGTTACACGCCCTTTCTTTTCGGGGTGTTTGTATTGCCGATGACTGCCTTTCTGATACACTTCATACCAGCCATCATCTTTAATTGCTTTTATCACATCTCTGATTTTCATAACACTAGAGCCAATTGCAAAACTCACAATGTGCGACAATTTCTCGAATAGTGATATAAG
>CAZNGL010000082.1:5611-12595 GCA_964572405.1 uncultured Bacteriovoracaceae bacterium | reverse complement strand
GCCATGATCCCCCAGTGCAGGACGCTCACTGCCACCCAGGTGGGGATGACGAGCACGCAGGCCGAAACCACAACGATCATGTACATGACGAAGCGTGTGTCACCGGCTCCCTTGAGGGCCGAGGCGAAGATGATGTTCATGGTGTCGAAGAGCGAGTATAGGGCCACGAACCTGAGCAGCACCCGGGTAAGCCGTTCGATCTCACCGAAGAGCTCCGCCTCGGACCGTGCCGCAAATGGTGCGGTGAACAACCCCGGCACGGCCACGTACAGGAGAGCCATCACGCCCATGTAGACGAATGTGAGGGAGAACCCCGAATAGGTGCTCCGGGAGGCCGTCTCGGGGTCGCCCCTGCCGATGTACCGACCCACCAGCACGCTCACCGCGATGCCGATGCCGATCATGGGCATGAAGGCCAGCGTGTTGATGTTGAATGCGATGGTGGTGGCGGCAAGGCTCACCATGCCGAGCCGGCCCACGATGAGGACAAAGGCGGCGAAGCCCGCCATGTCCAGGAAGAACTGGACCCCCGCGGGCATCCCGTAGGTGACGAGCCGGCCGAACAGCTCGCCGTCCGGGCGCCACCCCGACCTGAGCCCGTACCCTGACGCCCGGGACGGACGCGCCAGGAGAACCCCATAGAGCGCCAGTGACGCGAATCCCGCCAGGACGCTGGCGATGGCTGCCCCCCTGATGCCCATGGCCGGGCACCCCCATTTTCCGAAGATCAGCGCGAAATCCCCCAGGAGATTCACCACGGTGGCGCACAGGTTCACCCACATGACCGGCCAGGGCCTGCCCAGACCGGTGAAGAAGCCGGACAGGGCGGAAGATGCGATGACCGGGAAGGCGCCGATGCACAGGTACTGGAAGTACACGATCTCATCGGCCCTGATGGCTGGTTCGTGCCCGACCATGGTGAAGAAAGGCCCTGCGAGGGGGATCAGGCCCGCCATTACCAGGGCGCCCATGAGGGAAAAGTACACCGCCTGCCACAGCACGGGGCCGATCCTGTGGGACATGCCCGCACCGGAGTACTGGGCCACGAAGGTGCTCACGTAGCTCGCCGCACCGATGAAAAGGCTCATGGCCGAGAAGTTCAGGATACCGGCGGGCATGGCCGCGGCGACGGCCTCGGGTGAGTGCCAGGCGAGGAACATCCGGTCCACGAAGTGCTGCACGGCCCACGAACCGGTGCTCAGCACCAGGGGGAAGGCCAGGACGACCACCTCCCTGACCCCGCCCTCCCCTTTCCATCTCCATGAAACGGACCTGTTCACGGACATGCGCAAAAACCACCTCGATTCACAGCTGTACAACTCCTGCAAAAAAGCATAACAGGATATTTCTGTCTGGTCGATAAGCAGGTACATCATTGGAGGTCCATGATGTCGGTACAGAGAGAACAGGTGGAAAAGGCGCTGGAGCAGGCCCGCACTGTCCTGAGGCGCGACGGGGGCGACGTGGAGCTCGTGGACGTATCGCCGGACGGCATCGTGCAGGTGAGGCTCAAGGGCGCCTGCAGAGGCTGCCCCATGGCAACCATGACACTGAATACCATCATCGAGCGGGTGCTGAAGAAGGAAATCCCCGGGATCCAGGAAGTCAAGGCGGTGGCATGATCCCGGGCCACCGAGTCAGAAACCGGTCCTGTCCGGGAATCGGCGGGGGCAGCCCTGCCCCGTCGCGGATCGGTCCCCTGGGGGCATGACCAACGTGCATCCCTTCCCGGCCGTCCAGGGCATCCGGGTCCTCACGATCCCACTTCCCGGGTTCCCCGACCTCATAAGTTCCAACATGTTCGTCCTGGGAGACGGTCCCGTCACCCTCATCGATTCCGCCCCCAAGTTTCCGGGCTCCTTCCTCACCATGGAGAGGCAGCTCACCGATGCGGGGCTCGCCTGGAGGGACGTGGAGCGCATCATCATCACCCATGGCCACATAGACCACTTCGGCCTGGTGGGCACGATCCGGGAGGCTTCCGGTCATGGCATACCCTGCCACGTCCACGAGGACGACCTGTGGAGGCTCTCCGGGGCCTACCTGAGGAGCGGCATGTGGAACGAGGACGCCGACCGCTTCTATGCCCGGGTCGGCATGCCGCCCGAGTCCGTGAAGCGCATGAAACGCAGGTCCCATTTCTTCAAGAACCTGTGCGACCCCGTGGATGACGCGATTCCCATGAGGGAAGGCGATACCTTTCCGGGCCCGGACTTCGACCTGTCCGTGATCCACACCCCCGGCCACTCGCCCGGATGCTGCTGCCTGTACGAACGCACGAGACGCGTCCTCTTCAGCGGGGACCACCTCCTCAGGCACATCACGCCCAACCCCTTCCACGAGGTGAACCGCTCCCGACTGAAGGATCCCTCGTACAAGAGCCTCAAGGCATACCTCGCCTCCCTTGACAGGCTCGAGGGGCTCGCTGTGAATCACGTCTTCCCCAGCCATGGAGAATCCTTCACCGACCTGGACTCGCTCATCACATCCTACCGCCGTCATCATGCCGAGCGTACCGAAAAGGTGTACCGCTGCCTCGCGCAGGGGGAATTCACCATCTTCAGGCTCATGGAGGTGGTGTTTCCGGACATCGACGACATGGACGCCTTTCTCGCGGTGTCAGAGGTGCTCGTCCACCTGGAGATCCTCCTGGAGAACGACAGGGCCAGGTGCACGGATGAAGGCCCCCCGGCCCGCTACCGCATCGCGTGAGGCCGCGCTCGGTCCTTTTCAAATCCATGGAGGTATAGTACAGGTTCATTCAACCACATGCCCTGCCGTCTCGGGGTTGTGGCATGAACAAAAACAGGGGGAGCGAACCCGCATGCAGAAGATGCCCGGACACGCCCATGATCTCATCGAACAGTGGGTGGAGCCCTCCAGCCGGGTCCTGGACCTGGGCTGCGGGGACGGGGCCCTCCTGGACAGGCTCAAACGGTCCAGGCAGGTCGACGGCATCGGCGTGGAGATCTCCCAGGACATGATCGTCCAGTGCCTGTCACGGGGCATCAGCGTGTACCAGGCCGACATCGACCACGGACTGTCCCAGTGGGACGACCTGAGCTTCGACTACGTGATCCTGAACGCGACCCTGCAGGTGATCCACAAACCCTATGACCTCATCACCGAAATGCTCCGGGTCGGCAGGTGCGCGGTGATATCGGTGAGCAATTTCGGGTTCCTGCTCAACAGGGCGAGCGTCCTCTTCCGGGGCAGGATCAGCGGCGATGTCAGGGTCGCCGGCACCTGGCACGACACCCCGGTGATCAGGTTCGTATGCCTGGACGAGTTCCGGGCCTCCCTCGGGGAGATGGGCATCGACATCATGGATGCCAGGCATCTCCTCCCCCTGGACATCATCACCAGGACAAAAACCCCCCTGGACAACCTTCTCGTCCGCGAGGCGATCTTTCTGCTGAGGCGATGCGCATGAGCACGCATCAGACGGTTCAGACGAGGTTCCTGCGCATCGAGCGGCCGTTCCGGCTGGAGTCCGGCGACACCATTCAAGGCATCACCATCGCGTACGAGACCTATGGAGAGCTGAACGCCGCGCGCAGCAACGCGATCCTCATCGAGCATGCCCTGTCCGGCAGCGCCCATGCCGCATTCCACCACGAAGGCGACTCCAGGCCCGGCTGGTGGGATACCATGATCGGACCGGGCAAGGCCTTCGACACCGATGCATACTTCGTGATCTGCTCCAACGTCATCGCGGGCTGCAACGGCTCCACCGGCCCCGCATCCCCTGACCCGTTCACCGGCAGGCCCTATGGCCTGAGCTTTCCCCCGGTCACCATCCGCGACATGGCCGAGGCCCAGCGCCTCCTGCTCGCCGAGCTCGGCATAGATCGTGTCCGCTGCGTGGCCGGCGGTTCCATGGGGGGGATGCAGGCCATGCAGTTCTTCTGCGACTACCCTGCCCTGTTCGACTCCTTCATCTGCATCGCCTCCACCATGAGGCACTCCGCCCAGCAGATCGCCTTCAACGAGGTGGGCAGACGGGCCATCATGGCCGATCCCCGGTGGAACGGGGGGAACTACTACGGCGAGCTTCCCCCGGAAGGCGGCCTGTCCGTTGCCAGGATGATCGGCCACATCACCTACCTGTCGGAGAAGATGATGCAGGAGAAGTTCGGCAGGCTCCGCAAGGGGAAGGACTCCAGGGCCGTGTTCCGGCCGTCATTCGAGGTTGAGCACTACCTGGACCACCAGGGGGTCGCCTTTGTGAGGCGCTTCGACGCCAACAGCTACCTCTACATCACCTCGGCCATCGACAACTTCGACCTGGTGTCCTCCATCAGCGGCGCATCGCGCCACCGGGGGGAGAACCGGATGCGGGGAAAGGGATTCGATACCCTGCAGAAGAAGAAAGGGCTCGTCATCTCGTTCACCTCCGACTGGCTCTACCCTTCCCAGCAGTCCCGGTCCATCGTCAGGTTCTTCTCCGGCCTGAACGTGCGGGTGTCCTATGCGGAGATCCCCACGGACCACGGCCACGACGCTTTCCTCACCGATGTCCATGAGCAGACCCGCCTTGTGCGGAGCTTCCTCGTCTCTCAGGACGGATGACACCCCGGCCGTTTCCAGAAAGGGATGTCCCCGGGAAAAGGTGCCTTTTCCTCCATCCGGCCCCGGACCTAAAGTCCGCTCCCCTCTGTGATCGATATATCCTACAGGGTGCCGTGCATCTGTGCCGGCGTGCCTCCTCGTCGACCTGAACGATGATACGGGCGACCGGAGTGACAGGGCCATCCGACGGGCGTTTCGTCGGCGCCCTGCACGCGACGGCGGAGCACGGGAAGGGAAAAGGGAGAGCCGGGGACCGGATCCGATGGGCATACAGACCTACTTCTTCTACTACCAGGTAGATTACCTGTCCTTTATCATCGCCTTCTCGCTGATCATGTCCGCCATCTTCTTCTTCACCCTCTCCCTGGACGGCAAGGGGAGGCTCCCCTGGGCCTGGGCGGGAATGCACTGCGTCATCCAGGGCGTGTCATGGATCCTTGCCATGCTCTCCCTGAGCATGGCAGACACCGCTGTCATCGATCCCGTCCGCGTGGTGCTCTCAGCGGTTTCCTTCCTGGCACTGGGCGAGTTCGCCCGTCGCAGTTGGTCCGAGCAGGGAGGACAGGCCCCGGGGATCTGGATCTACGTCCCCCTTGTCCTTGCGACCGCGCTCGGGATGTTCGCCGGTATCGAGGGCCTCGACCTTGCCGTGCGCATCGGGCTGGGCCTGTCCTGCGGGCTGGGGGCCGCATACACCATCAGGAAGGAAGGTGGAGCCCGTCATCCTGATTCAGGCCATGCATCAGCGCCCCTGAGATACCTGTCGCTGTGCCTCGCAGGCTTTGTCGTGCTGTGCGTCATCGCCGCACCTGCGGCAGTGAGGTTCCTTGAAACGACCCTCCCGGCCACCCTCGATCGACCCGTAACCGATTTTGTCCTCCATCTCGGCCTCACCGGCATCGCCCTCGCCTTCATGCTCATCACCCTGGGGTACTCCCGGGCACTGGATGAGCCATCGTCAGGGAACAGCCGTGGTTTCTCGGACGTCCAGCGCATCGGAATCGTGATCGCCGCGGTGCTCATCGTCGGAGGGGGACTCTGCGAGGCCATGGGGCGCCAGGCAGACTCCTCCCTGAGGAGAGAGATCCTCACCCAGGCCCGTATCGCGTCCAGGGCGCTGAATCCCGAGCGAGTGAGCGCACTCAGGGGAGACCTTTCGGACATCCAATCCCTCAACTACGTCAGGCTCAAGGAACAGCTCATCGACATCCGCAATGCGAATCCCATCTTCCGTTTCATGTACCTCATGGGAAAGCGTGACGGGTCGTATTTCTTCTACCTCGACAGCGAGCCCGTCGAGTCCCAGGACTACTCGCCGCCCGGCCAGGTCTACGAGGAAGCCGGCTCGGGAGCGTTCGACAGGGCCTTCGACGAGGGCAGAGAGATAACGGAGGGGCCGCTGGTCGACGCCTATGGGACGTGGTTGAGCGCCTCCATCCCCGTGGGCGGCTCATCATCCGGCAGGCGCGTCATGCTCGGGGTGGACATCGACGCCTCGGACTGGTCCACGAGGGTCTTCGCCGCCAGGAGGCAGCCCATCCTGGCGATCATGTTCATCTGTCTCCTTGCAGTGGTCTTCTCCTTCGAGCAGCGCCGTTCGCGCATCGCGCACCTGAGGGTCGCCGCCTCGGAGCAGCGCCTCCGCTATGCCCTGGAGGCCACCAGCGAAGGCATCTGGGAATGGAATATTCCAAGCGGCGCCATGGCGTACAGCCCCCACTGGATAGAATCCCTGGGATACTCCCGGGGAGACGTGAAATCGCTGGGCGATCCCAGGAACAGCATCCTGCACCCGGACGACACCCCCACGGTGATGGATGCCCTGAACGCCCACCTGCAGGGAACCACCCCCTTCTACGAGTGCGAGGCCCGGCTGAGGGCCAAGGACGGGCAGTACCGGTTCATCCTGGACCGGGGCAAGGTCGTGGAACGCGACCCCTCAGGCAGACCGCTCCGCATGGTGGGCACCTTCACGGACATCTCGCTCCGCAAGGAGATGGAGCAGGCCATCCGGGAACGCGAGGACCAGTACCGCCAGCTCATGGAGGACGCCAACGACGTCATCTTCGAGACGGACGCAAACGGGCACTTTCTCTTCGCGAACCCCGCATGCAGCCGTCTCACCGGGTACACGTCCGAAGAGATCATCGGGAGACACTACCTCGAGTTCATCCGGCCCGACTACCGGGACATCGTCGCCAGGATCACGGGCCGTCAGTTCGTGAAGAAGACCCCGAGCATCTACTTCGAGTCGCCCATCCTCACCAGGGACGGGAGAGAGGCCTGGCTGGGGCAGAACCTCAGGCTCATCCTCAAGGACGACACCGTGACGGGGTTCTACTCGGTATCCCGGGACATCACCGAGCGAAAGCTCGCCGACGAGGCACTCCGCAAGAGCGAGGAGCAGTACCG
>CAZNGL010000082.1:0-5511 GCA_964572405.1 uncultured Bacteriovoracaceae bacterium | reverse complement strand
GAGCGAGGAGCAGTACCGCCAGCTCGTGGAGAACGCCGGCGACATCATCGTGGAGACCGACGCCAACGGGTACATCCGCTACATCAACCCGGCCTGCGAACGGGTCATGGGATACACCAGGGACGAGCTCGTGGGGAGGCACTACCTCGATTTTGTGAGGTCCGAGGGTCGCAAGGACTTCGCACGGGCCACGGGCCGTCAGTTCGTGAAGAAGACGCCGAGCATCTACATCGAGACACCGGTGGTGATGAAGACCGGCGACGATGTGTGGATGGGCCAGAACATCCGTCTCCTCGTGGACGGCGACACGGTGCTCGGGTTCCACGCGGTGGCCAGGGACATCACCGAGGTGAAACGAGCGGAGGCGGCGCTCCGCAAGAGCGAGGAACAGTACCGCCAGCTCGTGGAGAACGCGGGCGATGTCATCTTCGAGACGGACCTGGACGGGTACATCCGGTTCGTAAACCCTGCAGGAGAACGGCTCACCGGGTACTCAAAGGACGAGTTCGTGGGCAGACACTCCCTGGAGTTCATCAGGCCTGACTTCCACACGCAGGTCGTTGAGGAGACCGACCGGCAGCTCAGGGAAAAGGTATCCAGCGCCTACTACGAGATCCCGGTCATCAGCAAGGACGGCTCGGAGCTCTGGATCGGCGAGACGGTGCAGCTCATCACGGACAAGGACAGGGTCACGGGCTACCACGTCATCGCCCGCGACATCACCGAACGCAAGTACGCCCAGGACGCCCTGAAGAAGAGTGAGGAGCTCTACCGGCAGCTCGTGGAGAACGCGGGCGACGTCATCTTCGAGACGGATGCGGGCGGTTTCATCAGGTTCGTGAACCCTGCGGGCGAAAGACTCACCGGATGGAAAAACGAGGAGTTCGTGGGCAGGCACTACCTGGACTTCGTCAGGCCCGAGCTGCACGAAGAGATATCACGGATACTGGGCCGCCAGTTCGTAAAGAAGATCCCCAGCATCTACCACGAGATCCCCATCATCACCAAGGACGGCACCGAGGTGTGGATCGGCCAGACCGTGAGGCTGCTCATGGACCAGGACTCAGTGACGGGGTTCCACGTCATCGCCCGCGACGTCACCGAGCGCAGACGTGCCGAGGAGGCGCTGCGGGAAAGCGAGGAACGGCTGCACGCAGTGTTCGACCACGTCCAGGCCGGCATCATCCTCATCGATCCCGCAACCCACACCGTGGTGAGCGCCAACCGGCTCGCAGCGGAGATGTGCGGCACATCGCCGGAAGACATGCAGGGCCGGATCTGCCATGAGTACATCTGCCCCGCGGCCGCCGGCCAGTGCCCCATCACCGACCTGGGGGAGAAGACCGACAACGAGGAGCGTTTCCTGCTCAGGGGAGACGGCACACAAGTCCCGGTGCTCAAAACCGTGATCGGCGTGAGCATCGGCGGCAGGGAATACCTCCTGGAGAGCTTCATCGACATCACGGCTCGCAAGCGCGCCGAAACCGCCCTCATACAGATCAATCAGGAGCTGGAAAAGGCCAACACCCTCCTGGAACAGGCGAACCGGCACAGCATCGAGATGACCGTCAAGGCGGAGATGGCCAGTAGTGCCAAGAGCCTGTTCCTGGCCAACATGAGCCACGAGATCCGCACTCCCATGAACGGCATCATCGGCATGACCGAACTGCTCCTCAGCACGGACCTCACGCCCAAGCAGGCCCAGTACGCCGACGTCATCCGCAGGAGCGGCGACTCCCTCATCACGCTCATCAACGACATCCTGGACTTCTCCAAGATCGAGGCGGACAAGATCGAACTCGAAGACATCGACTTCGACCTGCGGCTCATGCTGGAGGATCTCACCGAACTGCTCTCCATCAGGGCCTCGGAAAGGGGGATCGAGCTTTCGTTCATCATCGAGCCCGACGTTCCCACCTTCCTCAGGGGAGACCCCGGCAGGATCAGGCAGATCATCATGAACCTCGCAGGGAACGCGGTCAAGTTCACCCACCAGGGAGAGGTGAACATTCACGCCTCCCTGGTGGAGGAATCACAAGGATGGGTCATGCTCAGGTTCTCCATCCACGACACCGGCATCGGCATACCCGAAGACAAGATCGGCATCCTGTTCTCCGCCTTCACCCAGGTGGACCCCTCCAGCACCCGAAAGTACGGCGGAACCGGCCTCGGCCTCGCCATCTCCAAGAGGCTCACCGAGATGATGGGCGGCACCATCGATGCACAAAGCACGGAAGGGAAGGGATCCACCTTCACCTTCACCCTGAGGCTTCAAAAGCAGCAGGGTGCGGTACAGACCGGACTGGTGCATGTGGAAGGACTCACGGGCAGGAAGGTGCTCATCGTGGACGACAACGATACCAACCGGAAGGTCCTGTCGCTCCTCTGCGACACCTGGGGCGTGCGCCACGAAGAGGCGTCCGACGGCGAACGCGCCCTCAATTTGCTCAGGAACGCCGTGCAGGAGCAGGACCCCTTCCACGTGGCCATCCTCGACGCGGTCATGGTCGGCATGCAGGGCGAAGACCTCGGGAGGTCCATCAAGGACGACCCGGGCATCGCGGAGACCTCCCTGGTCATGATCTCATCCCTTGCCCAGCGCGGCGAGGCTACCAGGCTCAAGGAGGCGGGATTCGATGCGTACCTGACCAAGCCGGTGAGGCAGACGCACCTCTTCGACTGCCTCACCGCGGTGCTGGGGCTGCAGCAGGAGAAGTCCCTCGACGCGGGCGCGAAACCCTTCATCACGCGGCACACCATCAGCGAATCCCGGCGGCGTGCCTGGCGCATCCTCCTGGTGGAGGACAACGTCACCAACCAGATGGTGGCCATGGGGCTCCTGGAAAACTTCGGGTACCAGGCCGACGTGGTTGACAACGGGCACGATGCGCTCAAGGCCCTCGGCCGGACCCCCTACGACCTGGTGTTCATGGACTGCCAGATGCCGGGGATGGACGGGTTCGAAACCACCTCCATGATCAGGGACGCGGGATCCGGTGTCCTCAACCACCAGGTTCCGGTGATCGCCATGACCGCCCACGCCATGAAGGACGACCGGGACAAGTGCATCGCGGCCGGCATGGACGACTTCCTCCCCAAGCCCATCAGGTCATCCGATCTCTCCGAAATTCTGCGGAAGTGGTTTTCCCGCCTCGAGCCGACAATGACCCGTCGCCCCGCTGCCCATTCCGATGAGGACAGGGGCTCAGGAGTTGACCCCTGTCGCCCTGAGGGTGCATCTCCCCCCGTGTTTGACATGGGTGGTCTTCTGGAACGTCTCTGTGGTGATGAAGACCTGGCCAGGATGGTAGTGAAAGCCTTCCTGGAGGACCTGCCGAAAACCGTCTCACGTCTGAGGGAGTCTCTCGCACGGGCCGATGCGGGGGGCATCGCGCTGAACGCGCACACCATCAAGGGAGCCGCCGGGAACGCCGGCGGGGAGGCGCTTCGGGAGGTTTCGTCACGAATGGAGATCGCGGCCAGGAAGGGCGCTGTGGACTCGGCACAATCCCTCATGCCGGAGCTCGAGCGTCAATGCGCACTGTTCCGCAGCCACGCAGGAGAGACCGGATTGCTGAAGTGAGGTGAACGATCCATGAAAATCCTTATCGTCGAAGACGAACTGACAAGCAGGATCATCCTGCAGAAGATCCTGGGCACCTATGGGGAAGTCCAGCTCTGCGGGGACGGGCAGGAGGCCATAGATGCCTTTGTCCGTGCCACGGAGAAGGGAGAGGCCTTCGACCTGATCTGCATGGACTTCATGATGCCCGAGATGGACGGGCGCACCGCGCTGACGCGCATCAGGTCCATCGAGCAGGAGCGGGGCATCCCTCGAAACCGGGCCATCAAGGTCATCATGGCAACGGGGATGAGCGCCATAGAAGAGGAATATTCAGACATCACCGGCCTGTGCGATGCCATCATCCAGAAGCCCATCCGGAAGGACACCCTCGTCGACATCCTTGATCGGATGGGGCTCTGCAGGTAAGGCCAGGGCCCGGTCGTACAGAGAAAGAGGGCATTTCCTCCACCCGGTCGGCCCTCGGCCGCCGGGGCAGGAAGAAACGCCCTCCCCACCGATCGGAACGTACTTCCTACTTGCCCTTGTTGACTGCTTCCTTCAGGGCCTTGCCTGCCTTGAAGCGGGGCACCTTGCTGGCCTTGATCCTGATCTTCTTGCCGGTGCGCGGATTGATGCCGTCACGGGCTGCGCGCTTTGCAACCTCGAAGGTGCCGAAGCCCACCAGGGTGACCTTGTCGCCCTTCTTCAGGGCCGCCTTGATGGCGCCGAGGATGGCGTCCACCACATCAGCGGAGGCAACCTTGGACTTGCCCGTCTTTTTTGCGATTGCATTCACCAGATCCGACTTTGTCATACTATCCCCCTCTAAATTGTTTATTTTCTTGCATCCCCAGCCATCTGAAACCGGGAAGCAAGTTACAACCTCATCCTTCGGCAACCGATGTCTGCAACATTAGTATATATCGTACAGCGCGGCCAATGCATGTCTCACCTGATCCTTCTCAGGACCGTGTTGTCTATGAGCCGTGTCGTGCCGAACTTCACGGCGAGCGCCATCACGGCGCTCTCCTCGATGACGTCGATGGATTGCAGAGTATCGGGATGCACGATTTCCACGTAGTCGATGAGGGCTCCGGGGGTGGAGGCAATCATCCCGCTGGCGGCCTTCCTGACCTTTGATGCGTCCCGTTCGCCCTTGAGCACGAGGTCGGCGGCATGCGCAAGGGCCCTGTTCAGGACGAGGGCGTTCCTGCGCTGGTCGGTGGTCAGGTATTTGTTGCGGGAGCTCATGGCCAGGCCGTCATTCTCTCTCACCGTGGGGTGAGCCACGATCCGTACCCTCATGTCCAGGTCGCGAACCATGCGCCTGATCACGGCGAGCTGCTGGTAGTCCTTTTCTCCGAACACGGCCACATCGGGTTCGCAGATGTTGAAGAGCTTCGCCACCACGGTGGTGACCCCGCGGAAGTGGGTGGGCCTGGATCTGCCGCACAGGTTCTCGGTGATTCCCTCCACGTTCACGTAGGTGGCATATCCCGGAGGGTACATCTCCTCCGGGGTCGGGTGGAAGATGAGTTCCACTCCCGCCTCTTCACAGAGCGTGCGGTCCCGCTCGAAATCTCGCGGGTACCTGTCAAGGTCCTCGTCGGGCGCGAACTGGGTGGGATTCACGAAGATGCTGATGGCGAGGTGATCGGCAAGGTTTCTGCCCATGCGCATGAGATCTGTGTGCCCCTTGTGCAGGTATCCCATGGTGGGGACGAGGCAGATGGTTTCACCACGGGACTTGATGGCCTTCACTGCGGCCTTCATCTCCTGTACCGTGGTGATCACGTCCATCGTATGTGTTTCCTCCCTAGCTCTTGAAGCAGTGCTCGTCTGCAGGGAACTCCCGGCGTCTCACCTCCTGCGCGTAGGCGTTCACGGCTTCCCGTATGGTCGTGTGCAGGTCGGCATAGCGTTTCACGAACTTGGGCCTGAACTCC
>CAZNGL010000081.1:0-12687 GCA_964572405.1 uncultured Bacteriovoracaceae bacterium | reverse complement strand
CTCCACGACATCTTCGAGAACGTCCAGGACGCCCTTTTCTCCCACGATCTGGAGGGGAACTTCATCGAGGTGAACAGGGGCCTCAAGAGGGCCTTCTGCTGTGGAGACGAGTCCAGGTTCCCTGAAAGGCTGAACATCAGGGACATCATGCCGGAGAGATACAAGCCCCTCATGGACAAATACCTCGCGGACCTCCTCCGCAACGGGCGGAGCGAGGGGCTCATGAGCGTTCTCATGCTCGATGGCAGGGAGCGGGTGTACGAGTACCGGAACTCGCTCATCAGGAACGAGCATGGTGTCCCGATTGGGGCGCGGGGATCGGCCCGCGACATCACCGAGCGTCTCCTCGCGGAGCGCGAGCGGCTCAGGCTCAGGGACCAGCTCCAGCGGGCACAGAAGATGGAGGCCATCGGACTTCTGGCGGGCGGCGTGGCCCACGACCTGAACAACATCCTGTCCGGCCTGGTGAGCTATCCCGATCTGCTCCTCATGGAGACCCCCGAGGAGAGCCCGATGAGGAAGCCGCTGCTGACCATCAAGCGATCAGGGGAAAAGGCGGCGTCCATCGTCCAGGACCTTCTCACCATGGCGCGCAGGGGGGTCTCCGTCCCCGAGGTCATGAATCTGAATCAGGCCGTTATGGAGTACCTGTGCAGCCTGGAGCACGAGCACCTCATGGGCTGCAACGAGACCATCGAGGTGAGGACCTCCCTGGATCCCTCCCTGATGAACATCATGGGTTCTCCCGTGCACCTGTTCAAGATCATCATGAACCTTATCACGAATGCCGCAGAATCCATGCCCGAAGGCGGCGTCATCACCATCGCCACATCCAACAGGTGCCTGGATACACCCGTGGAGGGATATGAATCCTTCGAGCCGGGGGAATATGCCGTACTCTCGGTCACGGATACCGGAAAGGGAATGACCGACAAGGACCGGCAGCACATATTCGAGCCCTTCTATACGAAGAAGGCCCTGGGCAGGAGCGGGACGGGCCTCGGCATGGCCGTGGTCTGGGGTTCGGTGAAGGACCATCACGGCTACATAGAGGTGCACAGCGAGGTCGGCCAGGGCTCCACCTTCACCCTGTACTTCCCTGCCACCCAGGAACAGCTGTGCGCGGAAGGTGAGCCCTTCTCCCTGGACGACTGCCGCGGCAATGGCGAGCGCATCCTGGTGGTGGATGATGCGAAGGAGCAGCGGGAGATCGCCGCCAGGATCCTCGGAAGGCTCGGCTACCACGTGGACACGGTGTCCAGCGGCGAGGAGGCGGTGGAGTACGTCAAGAACAGGGGGGTGGACCTGCTGGTCCTGGACATGATCATGAACCCGGGCATCGACGGGCTGGAGACCTACAGGCGGGTCCTGCAGCTGAAGCCGGACCAGAAGGCGCTCATCGCCAGCGGGTATTCCGAGACGGACCGGGTGAAAGAGGCCCTGAAGATAGGGGCGGTTTCCTACATCAGAAAACCCTACCTGCTCGAAAAGATCGGCATCGCTGTCAAGGAGGCCCTCACCAGAAAGGCTGCCTGAGCCCGTTGTCCAGGTATCTGCAGCGGCCTCATCCGCCCCGCAGTTCCTCCAGAAGGATCGGCAGGAAGGTCGTGAGGTCCTCCACGATGCCGTAATGGGAGAAGCGGAATATGGCGGCATCCGGATCTGCGTTGATGGCAATGATGAGCTGCGAGCCCTTCATCCCGGCCAGGTGCTGGATGGCGCCGGATATGCCGCACGCGATGTAGACCTTCGGCGAGACGGTCTGGCCTGTGGAGCCGACCTGGTGGGAATAGCCGAGCCAGCCCAGGTCGCACACCGGGCGCGATGCGCCCACCGCGGCCCGCGGAAAAACCCCTGCGAGCTCCCTGATCATCGAAATGTTCTCCCGTGCGCCCATCCCCCTGCCGGCGGATACGATGACCGTGGCATCCTTCAGGGAAGTGTCCCGGTATGCGTTCTCCGTGATGCCCAGCGTCCTCGACCGGCAGGGCCCTGGTGATACGGTCCTGCGCTCCACGGTGCCCGGCGTACCTGTTGCAGCAGGGATTGGAGGAAAGGCCCCGGGAACGACCGTGACCACGGTGCACGCCGTGCCCGGGGTGAAATCGGCGCAGTATCTGCCAGCGCAGACAGCCCGGGTGAGGGCCGTCCCGGATACCCCTTCCACTGCGGTGATGCAGGCCGCACCGAGGTGGAAGGCGAGCCGCGGGGCCAGGTCGATGCCCGTGGAGGTATGTGCCAGGCATATCCAGGCTGGCCCTGTATCGCCGAGGGCTTCCAGGACCGCAGCGCAGAAGGCCTCTGTATTGTACAGCCCCAGGTGGTCTCCGGTGAGCGCCAGGATCGGGCACCCGGTCCTGGCGGCCGTTTCCTCGGCCCTGTCTTCTCGTGCCGAACCCAAAAGGACGATGGCGGGGGTCCCCGCCCCGGGGAGCGTGCGGGTAAAGCCCACCAGCTCGAGGAGTTCCTGAGAGGCCGTTGAGCCACCCGGTTCGGCTATGATGAAGGTCCTGTGGTCCATGGAGTTCCCCCTAGACCAGGACTGCATGTTCGCGCAGGATCCGAACCAGCTCCCGGGCCTTTTCCCGTGGGGTTCCAGGAATGATCACGCCCTGGGAGGACATCTCGGGCAGCCGTACGCCGGTGCAGCGCGAGCGCGGCCCGGGAAGCGCCGGTCCATCCGTTGCAATGACCTCGAAGGCCTGCTTCCGGGCGCGCAGGACATGGGACAGGGACGGATACCTTGGCGTGTTGATGCCTGACTGGATGGTGAGTACCGCAGGCATCCGGGAAAGGACCGACATCCTCTGCCCGCCCTCGATCTCGCGCTCCAGTTCTACCTCTCCGTCTGCCGGGCGTACCCTGGCCTGAATGACCGAGGTGGCGCAGGGAAGCTCGAGGATCGCGGCGATGAGCTGCCCGGTCTGCCCCTCCATGTCGTCCTCGGCCATGACGCCTGCCAGGATCAGGCCGTAGCCCCTGGTGCGGGCGCGGGAGGCGATGAGTGAGGCCACAGCGAACGGGTCCAGGTGTGCGTCTTCGGGGGTCAGGATGTGGATGCCGTGGTCGGCCCCCATCTCCAGGGCCCTCCGCAGCGTCGACCCCACCCGTTCGGGGCCAACGGTGACCGCGTGGACCTCGGTTCCGGGGAGACGTTCTTTTATGAGCAGGGCCTCCTCCAGGGCGAACTCGTCGTACCGGTTCATACGGAACACGGTGGCGGGGGTGGGAACGACCCGCGAGCCTTCCGGGCTGATGGCCATCGTGTCGCTGGAATCAGGGACCTGCTTCACACACGTCAGGATCTTCATGGTTCCTTCTCCTCGGTTTCTGCGGTATACCATAGGCGAACCCCGCGGGGAATGCAAGCCAAAAAGCGAACGTTCGCTCAAAATCAGCTTGACAAACACCCCTGTCCCCGGTATTCTCTCCCCATGAGCATGATCTACCTCATCCGCCACGGCCAGGCATCCTTCGGCCACGACGACTATGACAGGCTCTCCCCTCTGGGCGTCCGGCAGTCGCGCATCCTGGCGCAGCACCTCCTTGCCGTGGGCTTCACCCCTGACGCGGTGTATGCCGGCACCATGTCGCGGCAGCAAGGCACGGCCCAGGAGGTGATCTCGGCCTACGGCGCCCAGGGGCGGGCCATCCCGGATCTCGAGACACTCGCCGGATTCGACGAGTACGACACCACAGCCATTGTCACGGCCATGTTCCCGGCCATGGCCGCGGACGACCCGACGCTCAACGATGAGCTGCAGAGGATGTACACGAGCAAGGCATCCTTCAAGCGGGTCTTCGAGACCGCCATGCTCCGCTGGGTCACGGGCAGGTTCGACACGGACGGAATCGAGCGCTGGGAGGGGCTCAAGGCCCGGGTTTCCAGGGACATGCAGGAGATCATGGACCGGCATGGGGCCGGCAGGACCGTCGCGGTTTTCACCTCGGGCGGCGCCATCGCCGCATCCCTGGCCAATGTCCTGGGCATACCCGGGGAGACCGCCATGCGGCTGAACTGGCAGATCGTGAACACCTCCATAACGAGGTACATGTATAATCAGGAACGGATCACCCTGGCGGGATTCAATGCCATCTCCCACCTCGAACTCGCGGGTGACCCGGCGCTCATCACCTACCGGTAAGAGAACGTATACGAAAGGAGCACGCCATGGATTTTGCGGTCCCGGACAGGATACAGGCCATCACGGGAATGATCGATGAGTTCGTGGAAAAGGAGCTCATCCCCATGGAACCCGAGTTTCTCCACAAGACCTTCCGCGAGATGCTGCCCGAGCTTGCCAAGAAGCGGGACATGGTCAAGAAGATGGAGCTCTGGGCGCCCAACCACCCGAAGGAGTACGGCGGCATGGGGCTCAACCTCGTGGAGCACGCCTTTGTCTCCGAGTCCCTGGGCAGGACCCCCATCGGCCACTATGTCTTCAACTGCCAGGCCCCGGACGCGGGCAACATCGAGATCCTCCATCTCCACGGCTCTCCCGAGCAGAAGGAGACATACTTGAGGCCGCTCGTCGAGGGGAAGATCAGGAGCTGCTTCTCCATGACCGAGGTGGAGATGCCGGGGTCCAACCCGGTCATGATGGACACCACCGCGGTGAAGGACGGGGACGACTACGTGATCAACGGCCAGAAATGGTATTCCACCGCCGCCGACGGCGCGGCCTTCTCCATCGTCATGGCCAACACCAACCCCGAGGCGCCACCGTACCTGCAAGCGAGCATGATCATCGTGCCCACGGACGCCAAGGGATTCAACCTGGTGCGCAACATACCGGTCATGGGCCACTCGGGCGACGACTACGCTTCTCATGGCGAGGTCCTCTTCCAGTCGTGCCGGGTGCCGCAGAAGAACCTGCTGGGCCCTGAGGGCCACGGCTTCGTCATAGCCCAGGAGCGCCTCGGACCGGGCCGTATCCACCACTGCATGCGCTGGATCGGGGTTTGTCACCGGGTCTTCGATCTCATGTGCTCCCGGGCATCCACGCGCATCATTCAGCCCGATGGAAAGACGCTTGCCACCAAGCAGATCATCCAGGCCTGGATCGCCGAGGCTGCGGCAAACATCCAGGCCGCCCGCCTCATGACGCTGAACGCGGCATGGAAGATCGAGACGCTGGGCGCCAAGGCGGCGCGCTATGACATCTCGTTCATCAAGTTCTTTGTGGCGAACGTCATGCAGGACGTCATCGACAAGGCCCTGCAGGTTCATGGCGGCATGGGCATGACGGACGACACCATCATCGCCTACTTCTACCGCCACGAGCGGGCGGCGCGCATCTACGACGGCGCCGACGAGGTGCACAAGATGTCCGTGGCAAGACGCATCCTGCGGGATTACGAAGGGAGGACCGTGCGCTAGATGGACACGGACCTGAAGTTCGAGACGTTCAGGCGGCAGTTCTGCCTGTCCATGGAGGACCTGTGCCGCGATGTGTTCCTGGGCAACCGGGAGACCATCAAGATCAAGAAGGAAGGGGTCGCGGTCAGGAACCTCGTGAAGATCCTGGATGCGGCGCTGTCCCTGAGCAACACCAAGGGGTTCGCGGCCATGAGCCTGCGCGACCTGAGCCGGGAGGCGGGTCTCAGCATGGGGGCGCTCTACACCTACTTCAGCAGCAAGGAAGAACTGCTCCACATGATCCAGCGCCAGAGCGCCATGGTGTTCCAGGTCCTCGTGGACCAGCTGAAGGACATCGAAGACCCGAGGGTGAGGCTGAGGAGGGCCATCCAGGCCCACCTCTTCCTGAGCGAGATCCTGCACCAGTGGTTCTACTTCGCCTACATGGAGACCAAGAACCTCGCCAAGGAAGAGCAGAAGAAGGCCATCGAGTCCGAGCTGTTCACGGAGAAGATCGTCACTGACATCATGGACGACGGCCGAAAGAAAGGGGTCTTCCGGGATGTCGACACCTCCCTTCTGGGCGCGGCGGTCAAGGCCATGCTTCAGGACTGGTACCTGAAGCGGTGGAAGTATGCCAGGAGGAAGATAACGGTGGAACGGTATGCCGCCTTCGTGGTGGAGTTCGTGGAGGCATACCTGCTTTCTCAGCAAGAATAATGCATGGAGGGTGATGCATGGATTTCATCGATGCGCCGACCCGGGTGCGGCAGGGAGAAGAGCTCGACCTGAGGGCCGTGGAGTCCTTCCTCAAGGACACCATCCCGGGGCTTGCGGGCGAGCTCGTGGTGGATCAGTTTCCCAGCGGGTTTTCCAACCTCACGTACCTCATCAGGGTGGGGGACAAGGAGCTGGTGCTCAGGCGCCCACCCTTCGGCAGGAAGGCCAAGAGCGCCCACGACATGGGTCGGGAGTACCGGGTCATGAGCGCATTGAACCCAGTGTTCCCCTACTGCCCGAAACCCCTCGTGTACACCGAGGACGAGTCCATCATGGGCTGCCCGTTCTACGTGATGGAGCGCATCAGGGGCATCATCCCCCGCAAGCGGTTCCCCAAGGGCATGAACCTCAGCCCGGAAGAGATGCGGAAGCTGTGCGAGAACCTGCTGGACGTGCACTACGAACTCCATTCGGTTGACTACCGGAAGATCGGTCTCGAGGGGCTCGGCAAGCCCGAGGGGTATGTGAGGAGACAGGTGGAGGGGTGGTCGGACCGCTACCGTGCCGCCCGCACCCCTGACGCGCCTGACTTCGAGGATATCATGGCCTGGCTGAAGGAGAAAATGCCTCCTGATTTCGAGAAACCAGCGCTGATCCACAACGACTACAAGTTCGACAACGTGGTCCTGGACCCGAATAATCCGCTGAAGATCATCGGCGTGCTGGACTGGGAGATGGCCACCATCGGCGACCCCCTCATGGACCTGGGCAGCTCGCTCGGCTACTGGGTGCAGGCCGACGACCCGGAGGATATCCAGGCAGTGGGCATGCTGCCCACGAACCTGCCCGGCGCGCTGACCCGCATGGAGATGGTACAGCGCTACGCCGAGAAGGCGGGCATCACGATCGACAACTTCGATTTCTACCTGTGTTTCGGCGCGTTCCGCATCGTGGTGATCATCCAGCAGATCTACTACCGGTACTATCACGGCCAGACCAAGGATGAACGGTTCAAGAATCTTATCTTCGGGGTGCACATCGTGGGCAAGATCGCCCAGCGCATCATCCAGGGAAGCATTCTGTGACTGCTGAGGCGTGTGCTGAAATTTTGGACTGACAGGAGAGCGCAATGGAAAAGATCGAGTTCAATCTGGATGGAAAGGTGGCGCTGATCACGGGGGCGAGCCGGGGGATCGGGGAGGCGATAGCGGTGACGCTTTCGGACTATGGGGCGCGGTGCATTCTGGTGAGCCGGAAGGTGGATGCGCTCAAGGGGGTAGCGGAGAAGATCGTTTCGCGGGGGGGCAGGGCGGAGGTCATGGCGTGCCACGTGGGGGATCTGAAGCAGATAGAGGGGCTCATGGCGGGGATCAGGGAGCGGTACGGGAAGCTGCACATCCTTATAAACAATGCGGCGACGAACCCGTACTTTGGGGAGATGATAGGGGCGGACGAGGGGATCTGGGACAAGACCTTTGAGGTGAACCTGAAGGGGCCGTTTTTTCTCATCAAGCTTGCGGTGCCGCTCATGACGGAGGCCGGGGGCGGGGCGATCGTGAACGTGTCGAGCGTGAACGGGGTGAAGCCTGCGCCGTACCAGGGGATCTACTCGGTGACGAAGGCGGGTTTGATCAGCATGACGCAGGCGTACGCGAAGGAGCTGGCGGCGCGGAACATCCGGGTGAACGCGCTGCTGCCGGGGCTGGTGGACACGCATTTTTCGAAGGCGATCATGGAGAACGAGGCGATACGGGACTATGCGTTGAAGATGATTCCCATGAACCGGAACGCGGAGCCGCGGGAGATAGCGGGGGTGGTGCTGTACCTGGTGTCGGACGCGGCGAGCTTCACGACGGGGGCGAGCTTCGTGGTGGACGGCGGAGCACTGGCGTAGACGAGAGGATGGGGAGGACAAGACCATGAAGCTCAGCGACATCAGGAAGGTGCTCATCCTGGGCGCCGGAACCATGGGCCAGCAGATCGGCCTCCAGTGCGCCATGAACGGATACCGGACCGTGTACTACGACCTCAGCCGGGAAATCCTGGACAAGGCCATGAAGCGGGTGGACAAACTCGCCAACTGGTACGCGTCCACGGGCAGGCTCACCGCGGAGCAGCTCCGGGAGACCCTTGGCCGCATCAGCGCAACCTCGGACCCGGCCGAGGCGGCCAAGGATGCGGACTTCATCAGCGAGTCCGTGCCCGAGGACCCGGACATCAAGGCAAAGGTCTTCGCCCGGTTCCACGCGCTCTGCCCGGAACGCACCATCTTCACCACCAACACCTCCATGCTCGTGCCCTCCCAGTTCGCGGACGCCACGCTCCGGCCGGAAAAGCTCTGCGCCCTGCACTTCCATGACCTCAGAGCGAGCACCGTGGTGGACGTCATGCCGCACCCGGGCACCGACCCGGCCGTGACGCAGCTTGTGGACGACTTCGCCCGGAGCATCGGGTGCATCGTCATCATGCTCCACAAGGAGAACAACGGGTACGTGTTCAACACCATGCTCTCGAGCCTGTTCTTCTCTGCCCTCACGCTGGCCTCCCGGGACGTGGCGAGCGTCCAGGACATCGACCGGTCGTGGATGGGGGTCACGTACATGCCCATGGGGCCCTTCGGCATCATGGACCAGATAGGGCTCAGGACCGTGTGGACCATCACCGACTACTGGGCCAAGAAGATGGGCGACCCCCAGGCCCAGAGAAACGCGGACTTCGTGAAGCAGTACGTGGACCGGGGCGAGCTGGGCTACAAGACGGGCAAGGGGTTCTACACCTACCCCGGGCCCGCATACCAGAAGCCCGGGTTCCTCACCGGGGAAACGAAGGAGTAACTCATAGACCCACCTAAAGTGAAAGGGGGTTTCCATGGCTGCACTGCGGTTCGACCCGGAGATATGCCTGGCCTGCGAGGGCGTGGACTGCATCATGAAGTGCCAGTACATCCACATGGACCTGCCGACGGCCAAGGAGGAGCACGACCATATCGCCAGGGGCGAGATGTCCTCCATCCTCACGGACTGCGTCACCTGCTACGCATGCGAGGAGTACTGCCCCAGCGGTAACCATCCTTTCTACCGCCTCGTGGAGCTCCAGGAGCGGCTCGGGATCCACCCGGTGCCCATCCCCATCGAGAAGTCCCAGGTGGTCATGATGGGGCCCCGGGGGAAGATCCGGGAGATGGAGCTGAAGAGCCCGCTCATCAACATGTGCTTCTTCGACATGATGAAGGGGGGCATCCGCGGGTCCCTCTTCGAGGGGGCCGCCACCTTCGGGGGGAGCGACGTGTTCTGCAACCTCATGTTCCTGCACTTCGCCCGGAACTCCACCATCAAGGAGCGGCTCCCGCTCATGATCGACAACATCATGCGCTGCGCGGTGGAACCTTCGGGGACGCGCGAGGTCATCTGCTACCACGACGAGTGCTACGGCACGTACACCTCCTGGGCAAGGGCCTTCGGCATCGAGGTGCCCTTCACGCCGGTCCACCTCTTCGCGTTCCTCAAGCGCAGGCTCAGGGAGCTCAAGGACCGCATCAGGCCCCTGAACGTGAAGGTGGCCTACCAGAGGCCGTGCTCCAACCGACTCTGTCCCGAGACGGACCAATACGTGGACGACATCTTCGAGCTCATCGGCGCAGAGCGGCCGAAGCGGTCCTACGAGTACGGCAATGCCCTGTGCTGCGGTGGCGTTCCTGAGGCGGCCCAGCGCTTCGAGCTGGTGGACGACATCCGGGCCAGGAACGTGGCCGACATGAAGGCCTCTGGCGCCCAGTACTGCGTGTTCAACTGCCCGTTCTGCTTCTGGACCCTGGCCGAGCCCGTTGCCAAGGCGGGGATCTTCCCCATCATGATGTCCGACCTGTGCCTGCTGGCGCTGGGCGAGTGAGGAGGGATCATGGAACGACCGGCAATCGTGGAGCGGCTCAAGGCCATCGTGGGCGAGGCGTACGTCTCGGACACCGCGGAGGAGCTCTTCATCTATTCACGGGACCAGGGCGTGCAGGACCCGCACAGACCCGATGTGGTGGTCCTGCCCGGGAGCACGCAGGAGGTACTCGATATCGTCCGTCTCGCCGCATCCGAGAAGATCCCGGTGGTGCCCATGGGCGGGGGCCTCGTGCTCTCGGGGCTCACCGTTCCGCTCAGAGGCGGCATGGTGCTCGACATGAAGCGCATGAACCGTATCCTCGAGGTGAACGAGCACAGCCACTACGCCGTTGTGGAGGCAGGCACCTCCCATGGCATGCTGGACGCCTACCTGAGGAAACATCACCCCGGCCTCAAGCACTCCCTGCCCGACGCGCCGCCCGCGGCAACCATTGCGGGCAACATCGCCATCCACGGCTCAGGCCACCTCTCCCAGAGCGAGGGCGGCTTCCACTCGGAGATGGTCACCGGGCTCGAGGTGGTGCTCGCCACCGGCGAGGTGGCGAGGCTCGGCTCCTGCTCCACCGTACCCGCCTGGTTCTCCAGGGGGCCGCTGCCCGATCTGGCGGGCCTGTTCCTCGGGTGGAACGGCACCACCGGCGTCATCACCAAGGTGGGCATCAAGCTTTTCCCCCGGCCCGCCTTCCACGACGTCCTGGTCTACATGACCGAGGACATCGACCTGGCGCCAAAGGTGCTGGGCCGGATCATCGGCACCAGTCTGGCCGAGGACATCAACTACGCCCTGGCGCCCAAGCCCGACTACCTCAGAGGGTTCCAGATGACGGTGATCAACTACACGGCAAAGGCTGAGGATGAACTCACCTTCAAGCGCAACAAGCTCAGGGCGGCCCTGAAGGACTTCTACGAGACGAGGCGGTCCGGGTTCATGCCCGTGCCGCCCAACATGAAGGCGGGCTTCCTGGAGGCACCCCAGAAGGCGCTCAGCAAGTTCGCCGACGTGCGCAAGGGCGGCGGGTTCGAGTACGTGGGCGCCATCATGCCCATCGAGAGGATCCCGGACGCCTGCAGGGCCGGCATGGAGATCACGGAGCGGCACAACATAACGTACTCCCTGGGAGCCCGGATCATCGGCCGGGGGAGCTGCGCCATGTTCTTCTTCGCCTATCCCTTCAACCGGGTGGACAAAGGCGAGGTGGAGCGGGTGAAGGCAGCCCTGGAGGAGACCAACGAGGCCGCGCTCAGGCTCGGCGGCATCCCCTGGAAGACCGAGGTGCAGGGACAGCAGCTCATCCTGGCACGGATGGACCCCGCCACGAAGGGCCTCATGCAGCGGATCAGGGGGGTGCTCGACCCTCAAGGCATCATGAACCCCGGCAACTGGGAGGTGGCATGATGGACAGTGCATACCGCGACATCCTCCACCGGTGCTTCCGGTGCGGCTGGTGCAAGTTCCCCCTGAACTACACGGATTTCAACTGCCCCGCCTACCTGAAATACCGCTTCGAGTCGTTCTCCTCGGGCGGCAGGATGTGGCTCATCAGGGCCTGGCAGGAAGGTGAGGTAGCCTCGAGCGAGCGGCTCAGCCAGATCCTCTTCTCCTGCGTGACCTGCAGGAACTGCGTGGAGGCCTGCGCCATACCCGGCATCAGGGACAAGCTGGTGGACCTGTTCATCGAGGCGCGCGCCGACATGGTGGAACGGGGCACCATTCCCCCCCTGGTGAGGGACTACTTCAAGGCCATCAGCATAAGCGGCAACCCCTACAAGGTGCCTGCCCGGGACAGGGGCAAGTGGTCAGACGGCCTTGGCCTGGAAAGGTACCAGGGTCAGGAGTACCTCTTCTATGTGGGCGACGAGGGCGCCTTTGACGAACTGGGCCAGCGCATGGCCCGCTCAGTGGCCCTGCTCCTTCGGCGTTCCGGCGTGTCTTTCGGCATCCTCGGTCCGGACGAGTTCTCCGACGGCAACGACGTGCATGCCCTGGGCGAGAAGGGCCTTGCAGAGTATCTGGCCCGGCAGAACATCGAGCTCATGCAGGAGCTCGGGGTGAAGAAGGTCATCACGCTCTCTCCCCATGCATTCAACGCCATGAAGAACCAGTACCCCCTGCACGGATCAACCGCTGCGGTGTACCACTACACCCAGGTCCTGCAGCCGCTGGTGGCAAAGCTCGCCCCTGCGCTGCAGGAGGAGAGGGTCGTGACCTATCACGACCCCTGCTACCTGGGCAGGTGGAACGGCGAGTACCGCGCCCCCCGGGCGGTCCTGAAGGCTGTCAAGGGACTGAAGCCCGTGGAGATGGACAGATCCATGCAGAACGCCCTGTGCTGCGGCGGCGGGGGGGGCAACTTCTTCACGGACATGCTCGGAACGGGACCCGACCTGGCGGCGCGGGCACGTATCCGGGAAGCCCTCGCGACCGGTGCCGACACCATCGCGGTGGCCTGCCCCCAGTGTTACCGGATGCTCGCCGATGCGGTGAAGGACGAAGGGGCCCAGGAGAAGGTCCGGGTCCGAGAGCTCACCGAGATCGTGGCCGAGGCGGTCTAAAGCATGACGGGGTGAGGGCGTCCCCCGGAAATCGTCCCTACTGTTCGAAATAGGGATAGCCCCGGAGCCCCTCTTCGTACATGTTCATGATCTCCCGGCGCTCCTGCGGCGTGATGAGGTTCTCCTGCACCGCCTGCTCCGCCGTGGCCCTGAACTGCTTGGTCA
>CAZNGL010000080.1:0-12913 GCA_964572405.1 uncultured Bacteriovoracaceae bacterium | reverse complement strand
CAGGTGCGAGTAGCGCCTCAGGTACCACAGGATGTAGGTGAGCACCGTGCTGTCCCTGCCGCCCGAGAGCGCGACGCAGATCTCCTCGCCCTTGTCGATGAGGGAGTACGTGTCGATGGCGCGGATCACGTCCGAGAGGAACCATTTCCCGAAAGACGCGTTCTGTTCTTTCTGTATGTCCATCCGGACGAACCTGGTCAGTACCTGTACGGATCCCGCTCAGGTCCTGTGCTGAACCTTCCCTTTCAGCGTCTGACTATCTGGGCGCCTTCTTGGCAGCCCGGGGGGATGTCTGCTTCACGGACCTGGCAGCCCGGGCGGCCTTCGCCTTCTTGGCCGGCCTTGGCCTCGTCTTGCCGTAGGTGCCGATCCAGGTCTTTCCCCGCTTGCTCCGTTGATCTCCCTTGCCCATGGGATGCTCCTCCTCGCATGATCATCCGTGCAGGAGCCCGTGCCCCCGCGCCGAGCCGGTGCCGGTTCTCCATGAGAGAATTTTCGTCGGTATGACGGTCCGTTGTCAAGGGGAGATAAGGGAAACAGTCAGGAATCGCGGGAGTGGTGTCACGGGGGGAAGGCTCTCGTTCCGTGTCGTGCCCGGTCTCAATGCATCTCGGTGAGGAGCCGCTTCAGGTGGTCCCTGGTGAAGACATAGGTCCTGTTGCAGAAATGGCACGTGATGTCGAAGACCTCCTTGCCCTGGATGATCTCCTCCACCTGGCGCCTTCCCAGGGTGATGAGGGCCTGCTCCACCCGGGCCCGGGAGCACGAACAGCAAAACGAGATGTCCCTCTTCTCGATGGTGCGGCAATCGATCCCCTTGAACACTACGGACAGGATGTCCTCGGGTTTCTGGCCGTCCCTGAGCTGGGTGGTCACCGGCGGAAGGGCTTCGATGCGCCGGGCCAGGGTCTCGATGAGGGCCTCGTCCGCAGGGGGGAGGGACTGTATGAGAAACCCCCCCGAGGCGCTCACCCTTCCATCCGGCTCCACGAAGACACCCAGGCCCACCGCGGACGGGACCTGCTCCGACTCGGTGAGGTAGTAGGCGATGTCGGATGCGATCTCCCCGGTGTAGAGCTTCACGATGCCGTTGTAGGGCTCCTTGAGCCGGAGGTCCTTGGACACGGCGAGGAACCCCTGCCGGCCCAGTGCCCCGCCCACGTCGAGCTTGCCGTTTTTCAGCGGGAGGTCCACCCGGGGCTGCTCCACGTACCCCCTTACCGTACCGTCGCCCTCGGCCTCCACGATGATCTTGCCCAGCGGCCCGTTCCCTGCGAACTTCAGGGCCACGCGCTGGCCTGGGTCCAGGAGCGCCCCCATGAGGCCGCCGCCGGTCAGTGCCCTGCCGAGGGCGGCCGTGGCGGTGGGATAGGTGCCGTGGCGCTGCCTGGCATTCTCCACGAGGTGCGTGGTGACGCACGCCAGGCCCAGGATGTTCTTCTCCTGCGTGATGATGCGAACCAGATGATCGTCCATGGCCGTGCTCCCTCTCCCGTGATGATCCATGCCCGAAACCACTACCTAGGACAGCTCGCTGCCCGGGGCAAGGAAAAACTCACCGGGAAGAATGCACCACGAGGAGGTCTTTCCGCGGGTGAACCGCGTGGAGAGGATCTCAGAGAATCCCTGAAACGGGAGCGGGAGCAGTCATGATCCGGGCTTCCAGGCCGCGGCCTGCTTCCCTGCCTGCTCCACCTGGCCGGGCGTCATCCGCGCCGCGGTGAAATCGCGGTTCTCCGCCGCACCGGGCATGCCCTGATCGGCGGCCAGGGACAGCCACATATGCGCCTGGACGAGGTCCCTGGGCACCCCCTGGCCCTCAAGGTAGGCCAGGCCCAGGTTGTACTGGGCAGGGGCATAGCCCGCATCGGCCGCCTTCCGGTACCAGGATGCCGCCTGCGCCGCATCCCTGCCCACCCCCGTACCCTGGGCGTACAGGACGCCGAGGTTGTACTGGGCCTCGGGCAGGCCCTGGTCCGCGGCCTTTCTGAACCACTCCGCGGCCCGTGCGTGGTCCTGCTCCACACCGATTCCCTGGTAATACATGATGCCGAGATTGTGCCGGGCCTTGGCATGCCCCTGCTCCGCCGCCATGGTGAACCATTTCAGCGCCTCGGCGGGGTCACGCGCGGCACCCGTACCGGAATAGAAGGCCGATCCCAGCCTGTTCTGCGAGTCGGCATCGCCCTGGTGAGCGCGCTCCCTCAGCGCGGTGATGTCCAGATTGCGCTCATCCCTCAGAAGGCCCTGGCCGAGGGCGAAGATGCCCGCCACAACTCCGATGAGCACCACGAGGACGAGACCGATCACGTGCCTCTTGTTCATGAACAACCTCCCTGCCGCCTCATGGCGGGAAAACGCTGCACACAAGATACCCCCCAGGACCGCCGGATTCAAGACCCCGCGCCGCCTGTCCCGCCGGCCATGACCCGCTGACACCCCGGCGCGTTCTGTGCAACCATATGCCCCGGAGCCCTGCCGGACCACCCGGCGGGAACAAAAAGACAGGGGACTCCGTGGCCATGCATGACTACCCGGAAGCGCGCCTCGAACTCACCCTGACCAGGGACGCCCTGCGCATCCTCTCTCTCCTCCTGCAGAACGCGTTCTCCCTGAGGATCTCCCGCCCGTGCCCCCCGCTGACCTTCCTCCCGGAAGGGATGGGGCTGGAAAGGGGCTTCATCGAGGAGCGGATCCAGACCATCTTCCTCGACGCGAGTCCCGTGGACGACCTGGCATCCGCCACCGTGGCGGACGGGTCGTCCCTGGCCCTGTCAGCCGCCATGCCGGGCCTGGTGGGGACCGGGATCCTGGCGGCCGGGCCCGACATGGCCGAGTTTCTGGGCCGCCAGGAAGCCTCCTTCTGGGACGGATGCGCGCAGATCCTGCTGAACTGGTCCCCCCTCGACCAGGAGGGGCTTCTGCGGAAAGGCACCCTGTCGGAGCACGAGACCGTCCTTGTTCGCGCGAAGACGGCGCCCGGAACCACCTCCGCACGTGCGTGAAAGGCCGCCTGCGGATCCCTCTCCCCTCAGCCCCTGCAGTGGGCGAGGACATCACCCACGTCCATGACCTCCAGCGCCCTCAAGGCCACTCGGATGGCATCGTCCTCCGCCCTGTCCTTCACGGACAGGTCGATCTCCTCCCCGGTGGAACGGTCGTCGATGACCGCGCACGCGCACCCAGCGGCAAAACCGTAGACCCCGGCCATCTTGAGCAGGGTGCCGCACTCCATCTCGTAGTTGGCGATGTTCAGACTCCTGTACTCATCGGTGACGCCCTGGAGACGCCTGAGCAGGCTGGGGTTTGCCGAGGTCAGGGTCCGCTCCTGGCCCTCGAAGAAGGTATCCACCGATGCGGTGACGCCCAGGTGCGCCTGGACACCCAGATCCCTGGCAGAGCGCACCAGGGCAAGGGTGACGAAGGGGTCCGCCGCGGCCGGGTACTCCGCAGGGGCGATGTCCAGGGACGCTCCCTGGCGGCACAGGGCGGCCTTGGTGATCAGGACGGTGCCGGCACGGATGTGATCCTGGATGGACCCGGTGGTGCCCACCCGGATGATGATCCTGATGCCCACCTGGACAAGTTCGTTCACCACTATGCTCGTGGAGCTCGCGCCCATGCCCGAGGTGGCGCACAGGAGCGGCATGCCGTTCTCCAGGCTGCACACGCCGCTGAAGAGCCCCCGCTTCTCGGACAGGACCGTACCCGGGACGACCCCCGGGAAATGCAGGGCGATCCTTCGGGTGCGGTCCGGGTCGCCGCAGAGCAGCGCCGCCACGGGAGGGGTCTGCCCGAGGTCCTCCCGGGAGAACCCTATATGGTACTTCTTCGCCAGTGTCATACGTCTTCGTTCCCCTTTCCCGGGCAATCACACACCGGGCCGGATCGAAGCCATGCATCAGTCCGGGAAGCAGTCCACATCTCCGGTATAGACGTGGATGCGGATGAGGCAGCCGGAGGAAAGCAGGCTCGCCGGATACTGCCAGTATTCGCCCACCAGGGTGAGGTCACCCTGGCACCCGCAGGAGCAGTGTGCCATGATGTACAGCGCGTCGTCCTTGTCCAGGGGGAGCCGCACAGGCCTGTCCAGGCTGATGACCATGGTGAGGCCGTCCTCGTCGAACCTGATCACCACAGAGGTGCTCAGGTCGTTGTAATCGGTGATCTCGCACGAGGCGAGGACGAGGAACAGCCCAAGGGCAACCGCCCTGGTCATGCCCCTGCCCCATGGGCTCAGTTCTGATGCAGGGCACAAATCACCCGCCGAACCCGATCTCGTCCGCATAGGAGAACTGTCGCTGCCAGGGCAGGTAGGAATGGGCCCTGGTGATGACATCAGCCCCGACGCGGGACACGGACTCCGCGTCCAGGGTCACCGGGTGGTTCGCAGCGAGGAAGCCTATGTCCTGCGCGATGTACTCGACCTTGCCGGGGAGGCAGTCGCACTCGGCGCTGATCCCGATGAGCGCGTTGATGAGCACGGTCTTGGCTTCGATGACCTTCCAGACCGCGGCGGCGGTCTCGATGAGCTTCTCCTGGAATGCCTCGTTGTCGCTGCCCCACAGGATCTTCAAGGCCATCTCGGGGCACTGGGCGATGCACTGGGCGCAGCCGATGCAGACCTCGGCATCGTAGGTGGGGTATTCGCCCTCCACGATGGCGGCGGCACCCGTGGGGCACACCTCCACGCACACCCCGCACCGGGTGCACTTCTTGCGGTTGAGGATGGGCTTCACGTCCGCGTGCATGCGCTGCTTCTGGGCCCGGGAGGCGAACCCCATGGAAATGTTCTTGATGGCCCCGCCGAAGCCGGCAGCCAGATGGCCCTTGAAGTGGGAGAAGATCACGAACCCGTCGGCCTTCCGGGTGAGCGAGGTCACCTGGGCGGTCTTGAAGTGCTTGTACCCTGCCTCGATGTCGATGACGTCGCGGCCGTCCAGACCGTCGGCGATCACCACGGGGCAGCCCAGAAAGTCCGGCGTGTACCCGTGGCTCGCGGCCGTGTCCAGGGAATCATTGCCCTGGCGGCGTCCGCCCGAATAGAGCACCGAGGTGTCGAACACGAAGGGGGTGACCCCCCGTGCGAAGAGCCATTGCGCGATCTCCCGGGCATAGACGGGGTCGAGGAAGCTCTTGTTGCCCCTCTCGCCCCAGTGGAGCTTGATGCCCACCGATGCGCCGGGTGCAAAGGGCGCCTCCATGCGCTTCAGCAGCGACTGGAGCGAGGTCAGGGCGCCCTGCGGCGTCTGGTCAAGGGGACTGAAGAGTATGGCCATGGCATGCCCTCCTGCAGGGAGAATCGTTCGCTCCCAGTGTGACAGAATCCGGGCGCTTGTCAACAGCGCTCTTTCAGGGGTGACATGCAGGGGAAGCCTGTCATGCACCCGTGGAAGAGGTGCGCGGCGGGCTGAATCTGAGGATGCCTGTGACTCGACCTACTGCCTCATGCTCCTGGGGGAACAGAGTACATACGACTGGAGGGGGACCTTGTAGAGCTGGACCGTGATGCCCTGGACCGGGTTGACGTCCATGGCCACAAAGCACCGGGCGAGCTCCTTTCTGAGCCGGTCGATGCTGCCGTGGAGATGCCAGGCCTTGTCGTCCCTGGCAAGTCCCAGGAGGCTCTTCACCTCGGAGGGGGGGAGGATGAAACCCTGGCACTGGTACTTGAGCAGCTCCAGGATGGAGGCTGCAGCCTTCTTGCACCGCTTCCCTGAATCCGTCATTTCATGTTCATTCAGCATTGCACGACCCCTTCCACCCCTGCGGGGTATTAGCTGTAATATGAACAATTTTATACACTTTCATCAGCAATGAGCGTGCCACGCACTTTCATCTATGCTTTCAATTGATTGTATGCAACGAAGGGGGAATGCACCCGGACTGTGGGTAAATGTTTACGCAGGCGGTGTGTAATGTTTTCCCTACGGAACTGCTCAGGTGGAGACCTGGTTCCTGCCCTTCTTCTTCGCCCGGTACAGGGCCCTGTCCGCCGCCTTGAGCACCTCGTCAGGGGATGCGGTCCCGGCTCTGGGCCAGGCGGCGCCGATACTGATGGTCACGGACACCTTCTTCGGCGCGGCCTTCCTCCGGGAAGGGTTTGCAGGCCTCTTCCTGGGGCGGAGCGGCGACCGTATGGCAAAGGATGAGGCGGCTACCTTCCTGCGGAGCTCCTCGAGGTGGTCCAGGGCGTCATCCGCACGCCTGCCCGGGAAGATCACCGTGAACTCCTCGCCCCCGTAGCGGAACGCCTTGCCGCCGCCCCCCACCTGGGCGAGACGGAAGGCCACCATGCGGAGCACCTGATCTCCCACATCGTGGCCGTGCCTGTCATTGAACTTCTTGAAGTGGTCGATGTCGAGCATGGCCAGGCAGTAGTCGCTGCCCAGCTTGAGGAGGTCCTCCCGGAGTGCCCTGCGGGAGGGCAGGCCCGTGAGCTCGTCCCGGAACGCCATGGCGTGGGACACCTCGATGATGGACACCAGCAGGATCAGGCATGCCGTGGCCAGGAAATAGGCCATCACGTCCTGCCGGGAGGCAGTGAAAAACCCTGCGGACACTGCGCACAGCGCCCAGAACAGCCCGCTCTCCCGCGCACCCCGGCTGTACAGGAAGAGGCACCCGGCCACCACGAGGGACACCAGGATCGCGGCTGCGGGGATCTGCGGCACCTCCAAGACCTTGAGGAAAAGGAACGGAAGCAGGTCCTTCTCCATCAGATCCACATACCGGCCCGGGTCACGGCCGGCCAGCATGCCCACCAGCAGGGGCTGCACGACGATCATGCCGAGCCTGAGCACCCCCCGCGCCGTGAGTATGCCCCGCTCCTTGAAGAGCGACAGGGCAAGCAGGTTCAGCGGCAGGAGCAGGGCCGCGGAACCGAAGGCGATGTGCCAGGCCAGCTCCCCCTCGGGCCGGGGGACCCCGAAATGCACCAGGCACCAGTGGCTCAGGGCAATGGCCGCCGTGCCGAAGACCAGCACCGACCGGTTGAACCTCCACCCGAACAGAGCGGCGATGACATAGACCGCCAGGGGGTAGACGGCCACGATCTCGGAAAGGTGCCCCTGGACGGCAGGGACGTGGATGAGGGACAGCGATGCCAGGAACAGCACGCCCCCGGGCAGAAAGAACCACGGCACCGCCTTCATGCGCCACGCATCTCCATGAGGAATCGTCCAGAATCGGGAATGCCCATGCCCCTGTGAGTATGTACGGCGTTTTTCTCCTGGAACTTGAGCCCCTGCGGAACACCGGCGCATTGTCACCACGGACCGAATCCGGTACACTGCCGGGGCATGGACGTGTTTTTCTACGAGGCCTTTGCCGAGGAGGAGCAGGCGCTGCGCACCTGCCTGCCGCCAGACATCAGCGCCGGGTTCACCAGGGATGCCATCCAGGAGTCCGGGCACGAAGGTCCGCCCGCGGGCATCGTGAGCATCCGGACCCAGTCCGTGATCCCGCCCTCGTGGGCGGCACATATGCGGGCCATCCTCACCAGGAGCACCGGGTACGACCACGTGCGGACCTTTCTCGACGATACCGGAAGCCGCCTCCCGGCGGGCTACCTGCCCCTGTACTGCAGCCGGGCCGTGGCCGAGCAGGCCCTCCTGCTCTGGCTCGGACTCATGCGCAGGATCAGGGACCAGACGGACCACCTCCCGCGCTTCGAGCGGGACGGCCTCACGGGCATGGAATGTCAGGGCAGGACCCTGGTGGTGGTGGGCGTGGGCACCATCGGGCACGAGGTGTGCCGCATCGGAGCGGGCCTCGGCATGAGGGTCATCGGCGTGGACATCGTCCAGCGCCATGGAGATGTCGAGTACCTGAGTCGGGACGAGGCGATCCCCCTGGCGGATGTCATCGTGTGCGCCATGAACCTCACCGCCGAGAACCGCGGCTACTTCTCCGAGGCGGTCCTGAACACGGCCAGGCAGGGGGTTATCTTCGTGAACATCGCCCGGGGCGAGTTCGCCCGGGAGCAGGTCCTCCTGAAGCTGCTGCATGAGGGCCGTCTGTCAGGGGTGGGGCTCGATGTCTACCAGGACGAGGCGGCACTGGCCACGGCGCTGCGGGCCGGATCGCCGGAATCCTCGGACGCGGCCAGGACCGTGCTTGCCCTGGCGCGGCACCCGCGGGCCATCCTCACGCCCCACAACGCCTTCAACACCGTGGAGTCCGTGGGTCGCAAGGCCCTGCAGAGCGTCCAGCAGGTGGGGCACTTCCTGCGCCACGGGGAATTCATCTGGAACGTGCCCCCTTGAAGGCAGGGCGGGTCAGCCCGTATACCCCTCGGCGATGTGGTAGTTCACCCTGTCGTAGAGGAAGATGATGCGGTTGTTGAGCTCCAGGGTGCTGTAGATCTCCAGCGGCGACGACAGGATCTTCTGCCCGATCACGTGCACCCAGATGCTCTTCCTGCTGAGCGCCAGCGCATTGAGGATGTCGGGCAGCCTCAGCCCCAGCTGCCGCAGGAGCCTGCCCGCCTCCACGAACCGCGCCCCGTCGAAGGGCCTCTTCTCCAGGCCTTCCTTCACGCCCTCGAGCACGGTGCGGTTGATGCCGACGAGCACGTCCATACGCGCCGCCAGGGAGGGGATGCCCGCCTTCACCTTGGCGGCCCACGCCCGGGTGATCTCGTCGCGGTCCTTGTCGATGATCTTCACCAGGATGTTGGAGAGCAGGTGCCCGTGAGAGGGCGCGTACGGGTCCACGCCGGTCTCCGTGCCCAGGTCCGGGAAGAGCTCTCGGAAAGAGTCCATCATGGCCCAGGTGTCGCGGTACAGGTCCATGTAGATCCGCACCGCCTTCTCGTTGGACGACCATGCCAGGGGCGGCAGGTCGGTGATGGGGAAGTACCGCGCGTCCGCCGCGTCGTCGCCTGGCCTCACCTCGCCGCCCGTGGCCCTGATCTCGTAGGTGACGATGGCCAGGCTGCCGTAGAAGTCGTTCTCGATGGTGTCCACGTCGATGAGCCGCACGATCCTGCCCGTGACCCCGGCCTCCTCTTCCAGCTCGCGCAGCGCCGCCTCCCGCACCTCCTCGCCGGACTCGGCGAACCCGATGGGCAGGCACCACATGCCCTTGAAGGGCTCCTTGTCGCGCTGGACCAGAAGGACCTCCCTCTCCTCGTTCACCACGATGGCGCACGCCACGGGCAGGGGGTTCTCGTAGAAGACCGCCTGGCACACGGTGCACTGGTCCCTGTCCCTGCCTTCCACCCTGCGCCGCACCACGGGCCCTGCGCAATGGGGGCAGTAGATCCGCTGCTTCTTCATGACGCCCTCCCGTGCACGGGCATCCGGCACCGGAAGATGCCGTCGTCCTTGGTGATGAGCACCTTGCCATGGGCCCGCGCGTGATCGAACAGGGACTTCGTGAGCACGGACAGGACCTCTTCGAACTTGGCGGGGTGAGAGTCGGCCACCTCCTTGAGGAGGAGGTGCTTCTTGGTGTCGAGGTAGTCGATGCACGCCTCGAACCGGTCCAGCGGAAACGCCAGCGAGTTCTCGTACACGATGCACTCCACGTCGCGGAAGTGTGGGGACAGCAGCGCATGGCCGTTCTCCAGGGAAAAGGCCTTGAAGAGCCGGTTGATCCTGAGATCCGCTGGCGGCTCGATGCCGGCTGCCCGCATGGCGAAGGGGACGAAGGAGGTGAGCTCCTTGAGGGAGTGCACGCTGTGGGTCACGGTGATGAAGACCCCGCCTGTGCGGAGCACCCGGGCGATCTCGCCTATGAGGTGGGGGAAGAAGTAGAGGGAGTAGCTGGCGACCACGAGGTCGAAGGATGCACCCTCCATGTCTTGGATGATGTCCGCGCTGCCCTGGATGAAGGAGGGCCTGCACCCCCTCACGGTGAGCGTGTCCAGAAAGGTCTCCTTGTTCCGGTGGTTCACCATGTCGATGCCCATGATCTTCGTGCCGGGCCGCAGCCGGGAGGCGAGCATCTCGGTGAAGAACCCGTACCCGCACCCCAGGTCGAGCACCGCAGCGGCATGCGAGAGGTCGAGCCCCCCCAGGGCGACCGCGCGGATGTCCTGCGTGTTCAGGGCGTACTCCTGGATGATGTCCTTGCTCCTGCAGTGCCAGGTGAGCTCCTCGTAGGTCTTGCGGATGTCCTCGTGGGAAAACAGCTGGTGCATGCCTTGTCCTCCCTCCCTGCTTCAGAATGAATGTCATATCATACTACGGTCTTGCACATACCTCTTCGGCAGGGCTACAATAGAACCTTATAAGGGGGTGCCCATGGAATCGCAAGACGTGTACCGGGAATTGTCCAAAAAGCTCATGATGGAGAACTCGCGGGTGATGCCGCTCATCTGGAGGACCGTATGCACCGAGGAGGAGGCGGCCATCGTGAACCGCATGCCCGCCACCGTGGAGGAGCTGGCAACAGCCTTCTCGAAGAGCACCGACGAGATGCAGGCCGTCATCGACGGGCTCTTCCACCGCGGCGCGGCCTTCGACTTCGTCAGGGACGGCGTCACCTACTACCGGGGTCCCCGGCATATCGTGCAGTTCCACGACTCCACCATCCTGTGGAAGGAGGCCCCGGACGAGATGTTCAAACTCTGGGAGGAGTTCGAGGAGACCGACTACCCCCAGCTGCTGGAGCTGGTCACCACGCTCAAGCTCCCCTCCTTCATGCGGGTCATCCCCATCGGTGAGACCATCCAGGCCAGGAACCAGGTGCTGGCCTACGAGGACGCCCGGAGCATGCTCGAGAGTTCGAGCACCATCGCCGTGACCACCTGCGTGTGCCGCAAGCTCATGAAGCGCTGCGACAAACCGCTGGAGGTGTGCCTGCAGCTGAACCGGGGCGCCGAGTACACCATCAAGCGGGGCACGGGCAGGAAGGTGAGCATGGACGAGGCCCTGGACATCCTGAAGCAGGCGCGGGAGGCGGGCCTGGTCCACATGACCGAGAACACGGGCGGCAAGTCCAACGTGATCTGCAACTGCTGCAACTGCTGCTGCGAGATGCTCCGGTTCGCCACTGCGGAGAAGATGAAGGGCGTGCTGTCGCCCAGCCGCTACCGGGCACTGGTGGATGCGGACGCGTGCTCGGGCTGCGGCCTGTGCGAGGAGATCTGCCCGGTGGAGGCCATTGCCATCGAGGCGGACGTCGCGACGGTCAAGGCCGAGGCCTGCATCGGCTGCGGCCTGTGCGGGTCCGTGTGCCCGGTCACGGCCGTCACCCTCGTGGAGGTGCGGCCCAGGGAGCACATCCCGGCGAAGTAGTCTAGGCCAGGCGCCTCTTCACGGCCGCATCGAGGGCATCGAGGGCGTCCTGCACCCTGCCCGTGTTCAGGATGTACTCGTCGGCGAGCGCGATGGGGATGCTCGTGCCGTAGGCGATCTCCCTCTGGTCACGGGCGTCGAAGGCGTCCGCCGAGTCGTCGGAGCGGCCGCGGGACACGATGCGGTCCTTCCTGAGGCCTTTGGGGGCGAGGAAGGCGATGACCACGCAGCGGGAGTCCTTCGCGATGAGCTCGATCTCGGGCCAGGAACGCATGCCCTCCAGGAACACCACGGGCCCCTTCTCTGCCAGGGCCGTCTTGAGGGCGAGCCGGGTGACCCCCATGCCGTCCGCGCCGCGGAGTTCGTCCGACACGGCTGCCATGCCCTGCGGGTCAGCGGTCAGCCCCCGCTTCTTCACCTCGGCCCGCACGAGGTCGCCGGTGGCATGGTAGGGGTATCCTTTCGAGTCTGCATAGTCACGGGCAATGTTCTTGCCCGCTGCCGGCATGCCGACGATGATGAAGATGGTCATGGGGTGTTCTATTCACTCCTCAGATATGTTCACTTAAGTCCCTCGATAATTTTCTTCCTGTACTCACGATTCTTCCTGAGAATATCGATACAAACAGCTTTTATTTCCAGTAAATCCTTTTCAGATACTTTACTCAGAACCGCGATGCGATCATCAATTTCAGCTACATACCCTTCATCATCCTCTTCTACATCCTCTTCATCAGGATCTCGACTCGTGATGAAACATTCTATCTCTCTATTGTCTCTAATGTTATTGCTTTTCAGTAATCTTAGAAAAGATATTGGGTCATCTTCAATGGTTGCAGAAAGCGCAATGCATAGATCCTCTGTAGCACTTGCATCAGTAAAAGGATATAATTTCATGGCCAGATCCATTGCAAATGGGTTCCTCTTTTTCAGAATCATAATAAAATCATCATATAGCTTGTAATTCGAGATAAGGTTCTTCTTTACAGGCGTGGGGGCGATTTGAGCATTCAACCCCTGATTCAAAACCATGCTTGCCGAATCCTCTATCATCTTCCTGCACATTAAGTAATTTGATTCATTCGGTTTATTTATAAACAATACCCAGGGGTTCTCACTTGTATTGCCATATAAGGGGCCAGCAATTATTCCCATGTATAGCAGGATCAATGTTTTCTTCAAAAATTTCTTCATGATCGTTACATTCCTCTTAGATGATCGTGTATCCTAACTAAAATCTGGCCATTACCACTATTATTTATAATCGAAAGAATTCTTGTCATCGCATTGCGATCTCCTGTCAACGAATCACTTGCTCCATGCCCAGTTCCTACTAGATAACACCCTGCTGAATGCTCAGGTTTAGTTCCTGTATGTATCTGTATTGCTTCCCAACCATGTTGCTCTGTTTCATAATCATACAATTGAACTCTATCCAATTTTGGTTCAGGTTTGTCACGCAAGAATGCATCATATTCACCTTCAGGTAAAACAGGTTTCCCCATCAACCTTGACATCGTATACCCATCAAACCTCTCGCCGGTGGCAGGGCATTCAACGGCTAGTGTACCGAAAATTGTTCGGGTCTGAACTTCATATCTGTTGATATCTATAGAGCCAATTGCAAAACTCACAATGTGCGACAATTTCTCGAATAGTGATATAAG
>CAZNGL010000079.1:0-13175 GCA_964572405.1 uncultured Bacteriovoracaceae bacterium | reverse complement strand
ACAAGTCCAACATCAAGAAGATCATGGACATCCTCAAGGTCATCGACGTGGCGGGCTTTGCCCAGGAGGTGAAGATCATCCCCCTCACCTACGCATCCGCGGTCGACCTTTCCGCCAAGCTGGGAGAGATCCTCTCGGAGGGGAGGCAGGAGGAGCTCCAGCGGATCAGGACCGCTCGCCAGCCCGAGACTGCAGGGCAGAAGACCACCACCAAGATCATCCCCTACGAGCGGACCAACTCCATGATCGTCATGGCCCCGCCGCAGAACCTCCCCGGGATCGAGGATCTCATCAGGAAGCTTGATATCCCCACCCCAACGGGCAAGGAGGATATCCACGTGTATTACCTCCAGCACGCCAACGCGGAGGACCTTGCCAAGGTCCTCACCGAGATCCCCACACCCGAGAGTCCGGATTCCCAGGCCCAGGCTGCCACGGGGACGACCGCTCAGGCCGGCACCGCCGCCGCGGCCCGGGCCCGGTCGGTGCAGAACCCGGCCCTGAAGCAGCAGAATATTAAGATCAGCCCGGACAAGGAGACGAACTCGCTCATCATCTACGCCGACCCGTATCAGTACAAGAGCATCATGGAGACCATCAGGTTCCTGGACATCCCGCGCAAGCAGGTCTACGTCCGGGCCGCCATCATGGAGGTCAACGCCAACAAGGACTTCAAGGTGGGCGTCGAATGGACCTTTGCCGAGGATTTCACCTATGACAGCGGGAAGCGGAGCGGCGCGGTCATCGGAAGGTCCGGAGCGGGATTCCTCGCCGGTCCTTCCGACCTTCCCGGCGGTCCGCTCATCGGCGTGATCGGTGAGGCCATCACCGTCACCAGCGGCAGCACGAAGCTCTCCTTCCCCAACATGTCCTCCTTCATCAACGCCATGGCCCAGGACACCGACGTGAGCATCATCTCCACGCCCCAGATCCTCACCATGGACAACAAGGAAGCCGAGATCAAGGTGGGCGCCAACATCCCCTACGTGACCAGGGAGGACACGGACTCAACGAACATCGACCGCACCGTGCGCACCTATGACTACCGCGACGTGGGCGTCACCCTCAAGCTCACCCCGCAGATAAACCAGCAGGGCAACATCCGGATGAACCTCTTCCAGGAGATCACCACCCTGGTGCCGGGGAGCACGGGAGACGAGTACGCACCCTCCACCCTGAAACGGTCAGCATCAACCACGGTGAACATCAAGGACGGGTCCACCATGGTCATCGGCGGCCTCATCGGCGACACCCTGACGCTGAACGACTACCGCGTGCCGCTGCTGGGCGACATCCCGGTCCTGGGGTACCTGTTCAAGACGCTGACCAGGAGCAGGGAGAAGACGAACCTGTACATCTTCCTCACCCCCATGATCATCGACACGGAGGAGAAGACCCAGGCGCTCTACAAGGAGAAGTCACAGGAGGCGGACAAGGTGCTGGAACACATGAGCCCTCCCCAGAAGGCGAGTCCCGATGAGAAGAACAAGCCTTGAAAACGTCCTTCTCGAGATGCAGGTCCTCGATCCTTCCTCCATGGATCGGGCCAGGCAGATCGTGACGGAGAAGGGCGTCTCGCTCCGCGAGGCGCTGTCCTCCACCGGCATGGTGAGTGACCACGACCTGGTGACGGCCCTGGGCAGGCTGTGGGACCTGCCCGTGGTCCAGGTCATCGGCGACCTGGAGGTCGACGCGACCCTCCTGGACAAGCTCCCGGTGAACTACCTGAGGAAGTACGTCATGGTGCCCGTCAAGCAGCAGGGCGACACCATGGTGGTGGCGGTGCACGACCCGGCGGAACAGGAGGCCTTTTTCGACATCACCCGCACCCTGCGCGTCAGAGACCTCAGGAGGGTGCTGGCCCCCAAGCAGGAGATCCTGGGGGCCATCAACCGCCTCGTGGAGATGAAGGACGAGAGCGCCAAGGACATCATGGAGGACATCGAGGAGGAGGACGACGAGATCCTCAGGGACCTCGAGAGCATCCAGGACATCACGGCCATGGAGACCGAGGCCCCCATCATCCGCATGGTGAACCGGCTCATGGTGCAGGCCTTCCGGGAGCGGGCCTCGGACATCCACGTGGAGCCCTACCAGAGCGACGTGAAGATCCGCTTCCGCGTCGACGGCATCCTCCACGACGTCCTGAGCCTTCCCAAGCGGCTCCACCCCGCCGTGGTGTCGCGCATCAAGGTCATGGCCACCCTCAACATCGCTGAGAAGCGTCTCCCCCAGGACGGGAGGATCGGCATCAAGCTCGGCGACCACTCGGTGGACCTGAGGATATCCACCGTGCCCACGGTGAACGGGGAGCGGGTGGTGATGAGGATCCTGGACAAGTCCTCGGTCCTGCTGGGGCTGGAGGAACTGGGATTCTATCCCGACGACCTTGCCATCGTGGAGCGCCTCCTCAGGCAGGAGCACGGCATCATCCTGGTGACTGGCCCCACGGGCTCGGGCAAGACCACGTCGCTCTACTCCATGCTGAGCAGGATCAACTCGCCGGACAAGAATATCCTCACCATCGAGGACCCCATCGAGTACCAGCTCAAGGGCATCGGCCAGATACCGGTGAACGTGAAGGTGGGGCTCACCTTCGCATCCGGGCTGCGCTCCATCGTGCGCCAGGACCCGGACGTGATCCTCGTGGGCGAGATCCGCGACCTGGAGACCGCGGAGATCGCCATCCAGGCGGCCTTGACCGGCCACCTGGTCTTCTCCACCCTGCACACGAACGACTCGGCGAGCGCCGTGACCAGGCTCATCGACATGGGCATCGAGCCCTTCCTGGTGACGTCGTCGGTGAACGCCATCCTCGCCCAGAGGCTCACCCGGAAGATCTGTCCCTTCTGCAGGCAGCAGTACTTCCCGGAGAGCGAGTCCCTGCTGGAGGTCGGCCTGTCCCAGGAGATGCTGGGAAAGGAGGGCTACCTCTGGCGTGGGGCCGGGTGCAAGGAGTGCATCGGCACCGGTTACAAGGGCAGGTCGGGCATCTACGAGATCCTCATGATGAGCGACTCCATAAAGACCACCATCCTGAAGACCTCGGACTCCACCATCATCAAGAAGCAGGCCGTTCAAGAGGGACTCCACACGCTGCGCCAGGACGGTGCCCGCAAGGTGGAGGACGGCATCACCACCATCGAGGAAGTCCTGCGGGTCACCCAGCAGTAATGGCGCGACCCAGAAAGATCTTCCGCTGCAGCTCCTGCGGCTTTGTGCACCCCCAGTGGATGGGCAGGTGCGCCCAGTGCGGCCAGTGGAACACCCTCGAGGAGGATGTGGCCGTCGATGAGAAACCTCTCCCGTCGCGCGGCGTGGGCCGGACAAGACCCATGGCGCTGCACGAGATCAGCGCGGGCAGCGCCAAGGTGAGCAGCTGCGGCATCGGCGAGCTCGACCGGGTGCTCGGCGGCGGCGTGGTGGAGGGCTCCTTCGTCCTCATGAGCGGCGACCCCGGCATCGGCAAGTCCACCCTCATGATCCAGATGGCGCACCACCTCGCGCAGGCCGGCGTGAAGGTCCTCTATGTGAGCGGGGAGGAGTCGGCGCCGCAGATCAAGATGCGCGCACAGAGGCTGAAGCTGGAATCTGACGGGTTCATGATCTTTCCCGAGGTGGTGCTGGAACGGGTCCGCGAGGAGATCGGAGCGAACGCCTTCGGGCTCGTGGTCGTCGATTCCATCCAGTCGGTCTGTTCTGAGACCCTCGATGCGCCGCCCGGAAGCGTCTCCCAGATACGCCACTGTGCGGGAGTGCTCATGGACATCGCGAAGTCCACGGGCGTCACCGTGTTCATCGTGGGACATGTCACCAAGGACGGCTTCGTGGCGGGCCCCAAGGTCCTGGAGCACATGGTGGACACCGTGCTCGCCTTCGAGGGGGACGACACCGGGGCCTACCGTATCGTGCGGACCGTCAAGAACCGTTTCGGCACCTCCGGCGAGATCGGGGTCTTCGAGATGAGGTCCAACGGGCTCAGCGAGGTCAGCGACCCCTCGGCCATCTTCATCCACGGGCTCGGCGGGGAATCCCCGGGGAGCGCGGTCATGGCCACCTGCGAGGGGAGCCGGGCCTTCGTGGTGGAGGTGCAGGCCCTGGTGAGCAGAACCGCATACAGCATGCCCCGGAGGATAACCATGGGGTCAGACCCGTCCCGCCTGGCGGTCCTGCTCGCCGTGATGGAGAAGAGGGCGGGCATGTATCTCTCCCAGTCGGACATCGTGGTGAACATCGCAGGCGGCTTCAGGGTGCGCGAGCCGGCCGTGGACCTTGCCCTGTTCATGGCCGTCGCATCCAGCGCGATGGACAGGCCAGTGCCCAGGGGCGCTGTCTTCATCGGGGAGATCGGCCTCTCTGGCGAGCTGCGCCCCGTGAACCACATGGAGCCGCGCATCAGGGAGGCCAGCAAGATGGGCTTCTCCCGCATCTTTGTCCCCGATTCCAGCAGGGACAGGATCTCCGGCACGACCGGCATCACGATCCATGCGCTCCCGGATGTGGGATCCGCGCTCAAAGTCATCTCCTGAAGGACATTGCACCCGCATTGACTTTTTCCGATCCATCGTTACCATTCCGGATAGGGATCCCCTGTGATTCGGCTCAAGACTGGCACGGCTGGTGACGATAGGAGGATCATGAGGCGATACAACATTCAGATAATCGTACCGTCCCTTGGGAGGTACGAGGTCATCAAGGAGAACGCCAACCCCACCGGCGTCCAGGAAGAGGATTACTGGAGCGAGTGCTTTACCTGGGCGGAGCTGAAGATCATCGTGCCCAGGATGAGGAAGATGGGATGGAAGACCAGGGTTTTCCCCATCGAGGAATCGGAACTGGCAGGCAAGATCCACCTCTTCCCTTTCACCTACGGGGTGAAGCACGAGGTGCAGATGATCAAGGTTTCCGAGCTCAGGCTCATTCTCACCCGTGACATGGGGGTTCTGAAATTCCCAAAATCTTCATATTATCCATTCGGATATTGACATGGGCGGGTATCCGCATTAATAATTTTATGTAGTTATAGTCATCTCTGCGACCATAAAGGAGGAATGTGCCATATGGGGACCCTCACGAAGAGCGGAATCATCGATGAGATCGTTCTGAACACGGGCCTTTCCAGGAAGGAAGCCAGCGAAGGGATCGAAACGTTCATCGACATCATCAAGGGGAATCTGGCCAAGAAGGAACCGATCAGCATCTCGGGATTCGGGAAGTGGAAGATCAGGGAAAAGTCTGCCCGGCGGGGAAGAAACCCCAAGACCGCCGAGGAGATCACCATCTCTCCCCGCAGGGTGGTTACCTTTTCGCTCTCCAATGTGCTCAGGGCAAAGCTCACCAGCAAATCCTGATTGACCTGGAAACGAACGTCTCCCCGGCCGCACAACCCTGCCGTGCCGTTGACGGCCCACCCGAGGGTGCGGCGGGGAGATGCCTTTATGATACCCCAGAAACTCAGTGTCGCCCGGACGCAGTGTGTAATACGCCGCACATGGGTCATTGCATACGGCGCAGGACGAAAAAGGTGTTCAGATGAAGGTGTGTGCGGTGGTTGCTTCAGGCGTCTTGCGGGAAGGAACGGCGCAAGGCCCGGCAGGCGCTTACCCCGGGCCTTGCCAGGATACGGTCCTTACTCTCCGGGCACGATGGCCTCGGTGGGACATACGTCTGCGCATGTCCCGCAGTCGGTGCACAGCTCCGGGTCGATGACATACTTGTCTTCGCCCTCGCTGATCGCTTCAACGGGGCACTCGTCTGCACATGTTCCACATGATATGCATTCATCGGTAATTACGTAAGCCATTGCAGCACCTCTCCTTTCCTGGTTTCCTGCTTGGTTGGTATAGGAATTGGAATGAAATGGCAAGCAGTTTTTTCGCCCTTTCATCCTGCCCGGAAAGGAAAGGGGGAGTGGTGCGGGGCTCAGGGCAAACGCCCTGCGGATGTTGACCTTTTTCCGTCGATTCGTCTATATGACCAGCAACAGGGGGCATTCCATGAACAGCACCATTCCCGGATCGTTCCACGGCAGGAAGCACTTTTTCGACAACGGCATCCGCTTCGAATGCACCCGGTGCGGCGCATGCTGCACCGGCGAGCCGGGCATCGTGTACATGGACAGCGATGAAGTCCGACGCGCTGCGGCGTTCCTCGACATACCCGAGGAGGTGCTCGCTGAGAGGATGCTCACCCCCTTCAAGGACGGGTATACGGTTCGCGAGGCGGAGCAGGGCAGGTGCATCTTCTACGAGAACGGGTGCGTCATCTACCCCGTCAGGCCGGTTCAGTGCGCAACCTTTCCCTTCTGGTTCCAGAACATGACGTCGCTCCCCGCCTGGGAGGAGAACCGCCTCAGGTGCCCGGGCATCGGGAGGGGCCGCCTCTTTTCGAGGGAGGAGATCCTCACGCTGGTCCAGGCGAGCTACCCGGTGTATCTGAAGGTGGTGGAGCTGATCTACACCCCGGGATGAGGGTCGGACCCGGCGATTGTGTACACGTGGTGAATGGTATAGACTGGTGAACGTCCCCTGTGCCCATAGGTGATGCCTCGGGCACCCGTGACAGGGGACTGCGTGCCGTGCCCTCGGGGCATGGAATCCACCAGAGAGATATTTATTAAGGAGGGAGAGGATGAACAAGGAAAGACTGGGCCCGCGGACGCTCCTGTTTCCCATGCCCTCGGTACTCATAGGTTCCGAGGTCGACGGCAAACCCAATTTCATGACCGTTGCCTGGTGCGGCATCGCATCCCACCAGCCGCCCACCGTTTCGGTGGCGATCCGCAAGGGGAGGCACACCCTCAAGGGCATCGATGCGCTGAGGTGTTTCTCCGTGAACATACCCACGAGCAGGATGGTCAAGATCGTGGACTTCTGCGGCATCTATTCGGGGAAGGACCGCGACAAGTCGACCCTCTTCGGCGTGGACAAGGGGGAGAACCCCCGGATCCCCCTCATCAGGGAATGCCCGGTGAACCTCGAGTGCACCCTGCTCCACAGCCTGGACCTGGGGAGCCACACCCTCATCATCGGGGAGATCACGCAGTCGCACGTGAGACAGGACTGTATGACGGGCAAGAAGGTGGACCCGATCCTGGTGGACCCGCTCATTTACGCCACCTCGTCGGAGACCTACCACAAGCTCGGACAGGTGGTGGGGAACGCCTTTCAGGTGGGCAAGGAACTCTAGCAGGACCGGAAAGGCCCTTTCCGCATCGGGGCGGGGGCACACGGCCCGGGGTGAGAGCGGATGAGGACGCACACCTACGGGGCGGTCGTCTTCGACATGGACGGTACGCTCCTGGACACCATCGATGACATCGCAGACTCCATGAACGAGGCGCTCTCGCGTATGGGGTTCGCCGGCCACCCGGTGAACGCCTACCTTGCCTTCGTGGGGGACGGGATCGAGGCACTGGCCGAGCGATCCCTGCCCGGTTCCCATCGGAGCGCTGCGACGGTCGCCGAGGCGGTCCGGATCATGCGGGAGATCTACGCAGGCAGGTGGTCGGTGAAGTCCAGGCCGTATGCCGGGATCAGCGACATGCTCGACGGGCTCTCCTCCCGGAACATCCCCATGTCCATCCTCTCGAACAAGCTCGACGGGTTTACCAAGGCCATGGCGGCATCGCTCCTGGCTCGATGGAAGTTCGTCGAGGTTCGGGGCCTGCTCCCCGGCGGGCCGAGAAAACCCGACCCCGCAGGGGCCATGGCCTGCGCCCGCCTCATGGGGGTGGATCCCGGGGCCTGCATCCTGGTGGGGGACAGCGGTATCGACATGGAGACCGCCGTGCGATCCGGCATGGCGGGCTTCGGGGCCTTATGGGGGTACCAGGATCGGGAACACCTCACTGCCGGGGGGGCGCAGGTGCTCATGGAAGACCCGCGGGAGCTGTTGGGGTATTTCTAGGAGACAGCCGTCAGGCGGCTGGCTCGAGCGCGGAGGGGAACTCGCAGACGGTGAGGTTCTTGCCGGAGCGCTTGGCCCGGTACAGGGCGTCGTCGGCGCGCACCAGCAGCGAGTCGATGGATTCGTCGCTCACGTAGCGGGTCAGCCCCATGGACACGGTGACGGGGTAGTCCCCGGGAATGCCGGGGTAGGAGGATTCCGCGATGAGGGCGCGGATCCGTTCCACGCACCTGAGCGCGTCGTGCAGGTCCGGGTAGGCGAGCACGAGCACGAACTCCTCGCCGCCGTACCGCGCAAGGTAGTCCTGCTGGCGGATATTCCCGCGCACGGTTTCAGCCAGGGTCTTGAGCACCGTGTCGCCGGCCACGTGCCCGAAGGTGTCGTTCACGCTCTTGAAATCGTCCAGATCGAAGATGCACAGGGAAAAGGCCGCCTCCCCCCGGTCGGCTAACGACTTCTCCCGGGCCAGGATCTGGTAGAGGTGCCCCCGGTTGTAGGCGCCGGTGAGGTCGTCGTGGATGGCCTTTTCCTTGATGATCTGCATGGCGTTGTGCAGTTCCGCGTTCGCCCTGCTCAGCTTTTTCCGCATGATGTTGATGTAGCTCCCCACGAAGGAGAACCAGAACAGCACCGCGGTGAGGATGAGCAGGTAGAGGCCCTCCACCTTGATGTCCACGCTCTCGGGGTGGTTCGCCTCCAGGAAGAGGATCACGATGGCGTAGCTGATGCTGGCGAACAGGGACAGGATGATGAACTGGCGGAGGTTCAGCCGGAAGGCGCCGAAGATGAAGACCACCAGGTAGAGCATGAGCATGATCCCCCGGGCCTCGTTGAGGTGGTAGGCCACGATCATGATCCACATGGTGGCCAGGCTCATCTGGAGCAGGGTGAGACTCGGGTCGCGGGAGTGCTTGTTCAAGCCGGTGCGGAACACCGTGTAGAGAACGGCATTCATCAGCACCACGGCGCAGAAGAGCAGCAGCGTCCCGGCGAACCGCATCCTGAACATGCCCTGGAAGTAGCAGTACCAGATGAGGAGCATCCACATGAAGTAGGATGCGCTCGCGATGAGAAACCGCTTGATCCTCAGGGACTGGTTGTAGTCGTCTTCAGGTATGATACGCAGCATTCCCCTCACCTGTCATCTTGACCCGGGCATCAAAGATTCTGTTCGTCACATTCACCAGAAAGCATTAGTCCTTTCTTGCCCATATGATGATATTTCCCGCTCCGGGGGGCATGGCGCCATGCTGCAGGTTTTTCGCATTGACCTTGCGCGCCGGGCTCCGGTAGTGGTGATGACATGGACCCAATACCATACACTGCAGGGGCGCAGGCGTGATCGGGACGCTGGCCAACACCTCGGCGATCGTCGCGGGCTCCCTCATCGGGGTCGCCGCGGGCAGGCGCGTCGGCGAGGACCTGAAGAGGATCCTCATGCAGGCCCTGGGCCTGGCCGTGGTGGTCATCGGCCTCCAGATGGCGCTGTCCGCCAAAGGGCTCATCCCGTCGGTGGCCTGTCTCCTGCTGGGCGCGCTCACGGGCGAGCTCATGAGGATCGAGCGGGGGGTGGAGCGCATCGGTGAGTCCCTGAAGGCACGCTTCGCGTCCGGATCAGGGACCTTCGTCCAGGGGTTCGTCAGCGCCACGGTGCTCTACATCACCGGCGCCATGACCATCATCGGGTGCATCCAGGACGGCACTGCGGGCAATCCCGACACGCTCTACCTAAAGTCGCTCCTGGACGGCGTCGCCTCCATCGCCCTGTCGTCAACCCTGGGTATCGGGGTGGCGTTTTCCGCCCTGAGCGTCCTTCTGGTTCAGGGTTCGATGACCCTGCTGGCGGGCCACATTGTGTTTCTCCAGGACCCGGCCGTGCTGCGCTCCATCACCAGCACCGGCGGCATGATCATCCTGGCAATCGGCATCAACCTGCTCGGCCTGAGTGCCATACGGGTGGGGAACTTCATCCCAGCGCTCGTGTATGCGGCGCTCTACCCCCTGCTCTTCCCGTGACGCATCAGGACCCGGAGCATCCTCTTCCAGGAGATTTGTATGCATGGATTCATTGACAGGTCCGAGTGCTTCCTCATGGTAGTGGACATCCAGGAGCGGCTCCACGCGGCCATGGAGGAGTCCTTCAGGGACAGGTATGTAAAGAACGGCATCATTCTCGTCGAGACCGCACGGGCGTTTTCGCTGCCCATCGTCGTGTCGGAGCAGTATCCCAGGGGCCTCGGTCCCACCATCGATGCCATGGCGGCGCATCTCGTGGGTGTCCCGCGCAGGGAGAAGCTCTCCTTCAGCTGCTGGCGCGATGAAGCCATCCGTGCCGGGATCCGGGCCCTGGGGAAGAAGACCGCCGTCATCGCGGGCATCGAGACGCACGTGTGCGTCATGCAGACCGCCCTCGACCTGCTCTGCGCGGGCTACGTCGTGGTGGTGGCATCGGACGCGGTCTGCTCCCGCAGCGGCCGTGACCGGGAGGCGGCGCTGGACGCCATGGCGCGTCTCGGCGTCCTTGTGTACCCCGCTGAGGCAGTCTCGTTCATGCTCATGGAGCGTGCGGGGACGCCTGAGTTCAGGCAGCTCTCCGTGCTGTTCAAGTGAACGGATCAAGTTACAGCATTTAGGCCCTTGAAACATGGACCATGGTGTGGTAAACCGCTCAACCAGCACACACGTCCCGCACCGCGCAGAAGCCGGGGGTGCCCGTTTTCCTCAAGGGTCCGGTCCTGCAGGGACGGAGGAAAAAACCAAGGAGGTAGTACATGTCAGTCGTCACCATGAAGCAGCTTCTCGAGGCCGGGGTCCATTTCGGTCACCAGACACCGAGGTGGAATCCCAAGATGAAACCCTACATTTTCGGTTCCCGCAACGGCATCCATATCATAGACCTGCAGAAGACCGAAAAGCTCTTCGAAAAGGCCTGCGATGTCATCCGCGAAACCGCTGCCAACGGCGGCAAGGTGCTTTTCGTAGGGACAAAGAAGCAGGCCCAGGATGCCATAGAGGAAGAAGCGGGCCGTGTCGGGGCGTTCTACGTGAATTTCCGCTGGCTCGGCGGCACGCTGACCAACTTCTCGACCATCCGCAAGAGCGTGGACAAGCTCAAGTGGCTCGAGTCGATCATCGACAACAGCACCATCGAGAACTACCCCAAGAAGGAACAGATCAGCATGAAGCGCCACAAGATGAAGCTCGAGCGCTCCCTGCACGGCATCAAGGACATGAACGGCCTGCCGGACATCCTCTACATCGTGGACCCCTCCCGCGAGTACATTGCCATCCAGGAAGCCAAGAAGCTCAGGATACCCATCGTGGCGATCGTGGACACGAACTGCGACCCCACGCTCATCGACTACGTCATCCCGGGTAATGACGACGCCATCCGCGCCATCAGGCTCTTCACGTCCAAGATCGCCGATGCCGTGGACCAGGGCTCCCGCCTCTGGCAGGAGAAGCTGGCCACCGAGGTGAAGGAGGAGGCGGCCGAGGAGAAGAGCGCCGGCAAGGGCAGGGCGCCCAAGGGAGAGACCATGGGCAAGGGCCTCGAGGGAGAGATCGAGATCATCGTGAAGGAGAGCAAGCCTGCCAGGGACAAGACGGCCCCTGCAGCGGCCGAGGCGGCAGAAGCAAAAGAAGAAGAGCTCGCATAGATCGCACAACGGAGGTAGACGGTGCAGATTACATCGGAGATAGTCAAGAAACTCAGGGACAAGACCGGGGTCGGCATGATGGACTGCAAGAAGGCCCTGGAAGAGACGAACGGGGACTTCGACAAGGCGGTGGAGATCCTCAGGAAGAAGGGCATCGACGTCGCGAACAAGCGCTCAGGCCGGACGGCCAGCCAGGGCACCATCGCATCCTATATCCACATGGGCGGCAAGATCGGCGTGCTGCTCGAGGTGAACTGCGAGAGTGACTTTGTGGCCAAGTCGGAAGACTTCAACAACTTCGTCAAGGACGTGGCCATGCAGATCGCCGCGGCGAGCCCGGACTGGGTGGTCCGCGAGGAGGTCCCGGCGGAGGTCCTGGACAAGGAGAAGGAGATTCTCAGGGAGCAGGCCCTGAAGACGGGCAAGCCCGAGAAGGTCGTCGAGAAGATCGTGGAGGGCAAGCTCACCAAGTTTTACTCCGAGCGCTGCCTCATGGACCAGCCCTTCGTGAAGGACCAGGACAAGACCATCAAGCAGCTGCTGGACGAGCTGATGGCCAAGACCGGCGAGAAGTGCCTCGTGAGGCGCTTTGCCCGGTACCAGGTGGGAGAAGACCTCTAGAGGGCGTCAGTGCTCTACCGGCGAATACTCCTCAAGCTCAGCGGTGAAGCCCTGGCGGGCGGGAAGGGCACCGGGATCGACGAGGCGACGCTCAAGGGCTTCGTCGGTCCGGTGAAGGACGCGGTTGCTGCGGGCGTGGAGGTGGGACTCGTCGTGGGAGGCGGGAATTTCTTCCGCGGCGTGGGCGCCGCCAGCGTCATCGACCGGGTGAGCGCCGACCACATGGGCATGCTGGCCACGGTGATGAACGCCCTGGCGTTCAAGGGCGCGCTGGCGTCTCAGGGCCTGGAGTGCAGGGTCATGAGCGCCATCCCCATGGACACCGTGTGCGAACCCATGGTGAGCGAGCAGGCCCGGAGACACTTGGCAGGCGGTGCCGTGGTGATCTTCGCAGGCGGCACCGGCAACCCATTCTTCACCACGGACACCAACGCGGCGCTTCGGGCCCTGGAGGTCGGGGCCGACGTCCTCATCAAGGCAACCAAGGTGAACGGCATCTATGACAGGGACCCGGTGAAGCATCCGGATGCGGAGTTCTTCGAGTCCCTGGATTACGACACCGTGCTCAGGCTGAACCTCGGGGTCATGGACTCCACCGCCATATCCCTGTGCCGCGAGCACGGCCTCGAGGTGCGGGTGATCAATATTTTCGAACCAGACGGGCTTATGAGGCTGCTCAGGGGCGAGGCCATCGGATCGGTCGTGAGGCCCGGGAGGGACGTGTGATGGTAAACGATATCATGAATGACATGAAGGCCAGCATCACCAAGACCATCGAGGCCATGAAGGTGGCGCTGCAGAAGGTGCGCACCGGACGGGCGTCCATCGGCATCCTCGACGGCATCATGGTGGACTACTACGGAACCCCCACCCCCCTGAACCAGCTTGCCTCCATGGCGGTGCCCGAGGCGCGGCTCATCACCATCCAGCCCTGGGACAAGGGCGCCATGGCCCCCATCGAGAAGGCCATCATGAAGTCGGAACTCG
>CAZNGL010000078.1:0-13183 GCA_964572405.1 uncultured Bacteriovoracaceae bacterium | reverse complement strand
TCGTCCGACGGGATGGCGGGGTCGTCCCGGGCCGTCACGATGGTGGTGGGGGTTTGCACGCGGGCGAGGTCTTCGGTGCCGATGGCATAGGCCCGGAAGTAGCCCTCGGTATCGTAGCCGATGGGGTACTTCTCGAACAGGGCGTCCGTCAGGGACCGGAGGGTGGGCCTGGTCATGACGTCCCGGAAGTCGTAGACGTGGGGGAAGAGCTCCTGCTTGCGCCTGAGCGACCTGCGCCACTTCCTGAGGAAGTAGAACCGCAGCAGGGGGCTCGCGTCAATGGCGTCCGTGGCCCTGCCCGGGTCGATGGCAGGGCTGATGGAGACGATGTGGCGCAGGCCCCTGATGGGACGCTCCTCGCACCTGCGGGCGATCCTCAGGGCGTAGTTGCCGCCCAGGGAAAAACCCATGAGGTGGCAGGGCAGTCCGTGGGCGAGTCCGCATGCCGCGTCCAGCGCGTTGAAGACCTCGTCCAGCATGATGGCCCGGAAGATGCCCTCGTTCAGGTGGTGGGTGTCACCATGGTCCCTGAGGTTCAGCCGGAACACGGAAAAGCCCTGGGCATGGAAGTACCTGCCCGAGTGGAGGATGTAGGTGGACGACGCGCTCCCCTCCCAGCCGTGGAGCAGGGCCACGAACCCCCGCGGTGAGGGATGGGGGGAGAGGAAACCCTGCAGCCGCACCCCGCCGCCCGCGTCCAGGATCAGCTCCCGGGAGGCCCTGAGCATGGGGTTCGGCCCCATGGCGCGGACCCTGGCGGAGGCGAGCACGGTCTGGACGTAGGCCCCCCTGAGGTGTCTCGGGGGGATGAACCTGCCGTTCTCGGTCATGAAAACTCCCCCGGGGTGGCGGCGAAGGGCCGCGGGGAAACCGGTCGTCTCACGACACCATGAGGTTGAGCGGCTCGATGTAGGCCGGGTCCTCTTTTTCCATGATCTCCACGATGTGCCTGTGAAGGCGCCACTTGTGCTCCTTGAATATGGTGCGTCCCTTGGTGAAGGTCCGGGCGAAGGCCACGGCCTCCTTCATGAGCTCTTCCTCTCCCTCGCAGGCCTTGATGACCATGTGGCATTCCTCGAGCTCCCTGCCCGTGGCCCGCCTGCCCGAGTACACGAGTTCCTCGAGCTTGTAGTAGGGCATGGCCTTCTTCATCTGGGCGAGCATGCCCGGCAGGAACGGGATGTTGATGTCCACCTCGGGGAAGCAGAAGTACCCGCGGTCAGAGCGCATGAACCGGAAGTCGCAGGTGCAGAACAGGATGGCGCCGTCGCCGAAGGCATGCCCGTTCATGGCCGCGATCACGGGCATGGGGATGGTCAGGATGCGCGTGAAGAGCCGGTTGAGCTCGTACATGAAGGCCTTGATGTCCTGGCTCCTGTTCTTGGCCACGGCGTCCATCATCCAGGTCAGGTCGATGCCGAGCGACCAGTTCTTCTTGTCGCTGGATGCCAGCACGATGGCCTTGACATCCTGGTCCGCCTCGATCTCGTCCAGGGCGGCGAGCATGTCGGCCGCGAACGTCGGGTTGTGCCTGTTCTCCGCGGTGATCATCGTCAGGATGGCCACGGTTCCATCTTTCTTCCATTCCACTACTGCCATGACAGCCTCCTCCTGGGGTTATTTCCCATCCTACCACAGATCGGGCGGGAATTGAAAAACCATTCGGCACAATCCCCGCGTCACGATGCGCGCAGGCTGTCCCGAAGGATACATACTGAATGTCCCTGCCTGGAGGATACCCCGTGGATGGGCACCGGGATGTACCGCCCATTCTGACCCCTTGATCCGGACGGTGGATTCTGGAATAACCAGCAGGAGCAACGAGTGCAGGGGTGAAGCGCATGTCGTTTCCGGACGCCGCCAGGAGAATCGACCAGCTCAAGGACCTCTACCCGGACAAGTTCCCCGCCGAGGAGGAGGTCTTCCGCCGTATCCGCAGGGGCGACCGCATCTTTGTGGGCACGGGGTGCGCCGAGCCCAGGCACCTCGTGAACGCCTTCATGGAATACGCCCGGGCGAACCCCAAGGCCTTCTTCGACGCCGAGCTCTCCCACGTGCTCGCCCTGGGCCTCACCCCCCACTCCTTCGAGGCCTACCGTCCCAACTTCAGGCAGGACTTCTTCTACATCGCCGACAGCACCAGGGACGCCATCAACAAAGGCATGGCCGACTACACCCCGGTGTTCCTCTCTCAGGTCCCGCGCCTGTTCCGGCGGAGCCTCATCGCGGTCGACGTGGCCTTCATCCAGGTTTCGCCGCCCGGTGAGCGCGGCGAGGTCAGCCTCGGCATCAGCGTGGATGTCATGCCGGAGGCCATCCGGCACTGCCCGCTCGTCATCGCCCAGGTGAACACGCACATGCCCTTCGTCCACGGCGACAATCTTGTGGACCCCGAGGACATAGACTTCTTCGTCCACCACGACGAGCCGCTGCTGGAATACCGCCCGCCCGAACCCGACGAGACCACGCTGAGGATCGGCGCCCATGCTGCAAAAATCATCCCCGACGGCAGCACCCTGCACGTGGGTTACGGCAAAGTCCCGAACGGCATCCTGGCGTGCCTAGGGACCAAGAGACGCCTGGGAGTGCACACCGAACTGCTCGGCGCGGGCATCATGGACCTCGTGAGGCGGGGCGTGGTGGACAACAGCTGCAAGACCCTCGACCGGGGAAAGACCGTGGCATGCATGTGTCTGGGCACCGCGGAGGACTACCGCTTCCTGCACGACAACCCCGGCATATCGTTCATGCCCGCGGAATACACCAACAACCCGCTCGTCATCGCCCGGCAGGAGAACATGGTGGCCGTCGAGTCGGCCATGCAGATCGACCTGACGGGCCAGGCAACGGCCGAGTCCATCGGCTCGGACTTCCAGAGCGGCATCGGGGGGCGTGCGGACTTCCTGCGCACAGTGGCATCCTCCCCCACGGGGAAGGCCATCCTTGCGCTGCCCTCCACGGCACGCTCCGGCAGGGTATCCCGCATCGTCCCCTTCCTGCCCGAGGGCGCCGGGGTCACCTTCACCCGGGGGGACATCCACTACGTGGTCACCGAGTACGGCATCTGCTATCTCCACGGCAAGAACGTCCGGGAGCGCGCCATGTCGCTCATAGCCATCGCCCACCCGAAGTTCAGGCCGTGGCTCATCGCGGAGGCCAAGCGGCGCCACCTCATCTTCGCGGACCAGTCCCTTTACCCGGGCGAGCAAGGGGAGTACCCCCAGGAGCTGGAGACCCACCGGACCACGAGGACCGGGCTCACCGTGCTGCTGAGGCCCATCAAGATCAGCGACGAGGAGCTCCACAAGGACTTCGTCTACTCGCTCTCCGACCGGAGCATGTACATGCGCTTCCTGGTTCCCCGCACCGAGCTGCCCAGAGCGGAGCGCCAGAGGCTCGTGGTCATCGACTACACGAGGCACATGGCCATCCTTGCAGTCATCGAGCACGAGGGCCGCGAGGAGATCGCGGGGATCGCCCGGTACGCGGTGGAGGACGACCTGCACCGCGCCGTGCTGGCCGTCGTGGTGCGAGACGACCTCCAGAACCAGGGCCTGGGTTCGGTGCTGCTGGACTACGTGACCTTCCTGGCCCGGAAGCAGGGCCTACTGGGCTTCACCGGCGAGGTGTTCGCGGACAACCGGCCCGTGCTGCGCATGCTCAACCGGTTCCGGGAAAAGGGCTTCGACGTGCAGCGCACCATCAGCGGTGGTGTGCTCTCACTGACCATCACCTTCAGGGACGCGTGAGAAGAGAAGGAAAAGACTTGGACCGATCAATCCGTCGATTTCTCCTGGACAGGATTGCTGCAGTGGGAGAAATCGACGGATTGATCGGTTTCTTTTTAAAAAACCACCCCGCATCACGCTCCCGCCTCCCCCCGGTACTCGGGCAGGAAGATGGTGAAGGTCGACCCCCTGCCCGGCTCGGAGTGGAGCATGATGCACCCCTGGAACAGCCTCACGATGTTGTACGCGATGGTGAGCCCAAGCCCGGTCCCCTTGCCCCCGGTCTTGGTGGTGAAGTAGGGGTCGAAGACATGGGACACGGTGTGCCCGTTCATGCCCATGCCGCTGTCGGAGACGCTCACCCGCACGTAGGGGCCGGTCTTCAGGTCCACGTGCATGCCCGCATACCCCTCGTCCACGAAGACGTGCTCGGTGACGATCCTGAAGGTACCGCCCCTGGGCATGGCGTCCCGGGCATTCAGCGACAGGTTCATGATCACCTGCTCGAGCTGGCTCCTGTCGGCGAGCACGAGGCACTTCTCGCCGTCCAGGCCGAGGTCCAGGTCGATCTTGTTCCCCATGACCGGGACGAGGAGTTCCTTCATGGCCGTGACCACCTCGTTCAGGTCCACGGGCACGGGCTTGGCGGGCTGCTTCCTGCTGAAGGACAGCAGTTGCCGGATGAGCGCAGAGGCGGAGGTCTTCACGTCCCTGATCTTTCCGATGCTCCTGGCCACGCTCCCAGGATCGCCGATCTTGAGCAGGACCAGCTCGCAGAAGCCCTCGATGGCGGAGAGATAGTTGTTGAAGTCATGGGCGATGGTACCGGCGAGCCTGCCCACGGCCTCCATCTTCTGGGTCCGCGCGAGCTCCTCTTCGAGGAACTTGTAGTTCGTGATGTCGCGGCCCAGGCCCAGGATGCACTCGGTGGTGCCGAAGGTGATGGGCACGGCAGACCAGAGGATGCTCCTCATCTCCCCGGACTTTGTCCTGAACCTGACCTCCTCGTTGCTCAGCGGGCCCTGCTCCCGGATCTTCCCCACGATCCGCTCCCGCACCCCCGGGTTCTCCCACACGTTGATCTCCAGGGAGGTACGCCCGATCACCTCGTCCCGGGTATAGCCCGACGAGTTGAGGTACCCGTCGTTCACGTCGAGGAAGATCCCCTCGTCCAGGGTGGTGATGGAGATCCAGTCAGGGCTTGCCTGGAAGATCTTGGAGAACTTGTCCTCGCTGAGCCTGAGCTCGTCGCGGATCCTCTTCTGCTCCGAGATGTCGATGACGAATCCTTCCAGGGAGAGGAGCCTCCCGTCGGAGGAGAACACGCCCGTACCCTGCTCCCACACCCACTTGACCCTGCCCCCGGACGAGACGATGCGGTACATGAGCTGGAAGTGCTCCCTGCGGGACAGGGCCGCCTGCACCTCGTCCCACACCCTGTCCCTGTCCTCGGGGTGGATGACGGCGCCGTACGAGATCGTCCGGTTCGCGACGAGGTCATCGGGGCCGTATCCCGTCAGGGCGAGGCAGCCCTGGCTCACGGCCTCCATGGTCCAGTCCCTGTCGTTCCTGCATCGGTAGACCATGCCCGGCAGGTTGCTCGTGAGGGTGAAGAGCTCCCGGTTCCGCTCCGAGAGGTCCTCGGCGGTCCTGATGTGCGCCGTGTGGTCCGAGTACACCTCCACGAGCTCGCCGGAGGGCAGCTTGTACACGAAACTCTCCCGCCACCCCGATATCCTCTCGTCCCGGTAGTAGTAGACCGGCAGGTACTCCCCCTCCCCGGTCCTCCACGCCCGCTGCAGCGCCTGGAAGAGGCCCGAGTCGCGGGAGCCGGGAAAGGCCTCCATGACGGTCCTGCCCAGGACCTCGTCCCTTCTCACGGCATCTATGCGTTCCGCTGCACGGTTGAACTCCACGTACTCGAAGTCCTCGCCGTCGCCGATGGCCCGGAAGATGGCGACGCCGCTCAGGTTGTTCTCCACCATGGCACGGTAGCGCGACTCGGCCGTGCTCAACGCGTCCTCGGAACGCTTGCGCTCCGTGATGTCGATGGCCATGGACAGGAAATGGGGGGCTGACTCGTACTCGAAGACCTTGGTGAACAGGAGGCAGTCGTGGACGCTCCCGGATGCGTGGCGGAACCGCGCCTCGCGGTTCTTGACCACGCCTGTGCTCCTCCCCTCGCGCAGGACCTCTTCGCGCTGCTCCATGTCGACCCACAGCCCCGCATCGATGACCGTCCTGCCGACGAGTTCCTCCCGGGCGTACCCGCTCAGCTCGCAGAAGGCGTCATTGACGTCCACGATGACCCCATCCCCGATGGTGGTGATGGCCGCGGGTATGGGGTTGAGGTTGAAGCACTGGTAGAAGAGGTTCTTGTCGTCGTTCATGGGTACAGTCCCCGTCCGAGGGACCCTGGTCTCCGTACTCAGGCGAACCGTCCCCGCAGGCACTGCGTATCATTGATAACCGAAACGCGGCGACAGTCAATAGAATCCCGGCACAATATACCTTCCGGACGGGAACGCACCCGCACCTGTCCCGCCTGAACCGCCGCCTCCATTGCCTGTACACCCCCGCGGCGTTATGATAGTATGCCGATATGACTGTTGCCATGGAACGATCCGGCGTGTTCAGGAGGTTGGTGCTCCCCCCGGCCCTCGTCCTCGTCCTCATGGCGGCAGGCACCGCCGCGTACAACCACGGGACAGCCCTGGGTTACGGCGTGTCGGGAACGGCGCGGCTCCTGGTGAACCTCGGTGCCGCGGGCATGTTCCTGAGCATCTGGACCGGGTCCTTCATCGCCCATCCCCTGGCGTACTTCGCGGGTGCCGGGGTGATGGAGCGCATCGCCGCGGGCGTGATCCCCGCGGGCGTGTGGGTTGGCAAGATGCTTCTTTTCTCGTCCCGCATCTATTCCGGCTGGGAACTCGCCTTCCTGGTGTTCTACCCCCTGGCCCTGAACGCCCTGTGCGTGGCGCTGGCGAACACCGGGATCTCCGAGATGGTCTGCACCTTCATCGCCAGGAGGAGGGGATACCCCGAAGAACGCATCCTCAAGCCCTGGGCGGCGGCCCTGGCCGTGGCGGGAAACGCCGTGGTCCTCCTGTCCCTGGCGGGCGGGGGCATCCACTATTTCTACTTCTTCGTGGACATGTACATCAGGATCTTCACCTGAGAACGGCCTAAGGGAGATACTCCATGTCCGACAACCGCACAGGAACCGACGGCGCACCCGGCATGACCCGGAGGGAGTTTCTCCACGCGGGCGCAGGGTCCCTGGCCTGGCTCATGAGCGCCGGCATCCCGGGAATGGCATCCGCCGCCGGTGCTGTCCGGCCCAACATCGTGTTCATCCTGTCCGACGACCACCGGTGGGACCACCTGAGCTGCGCAGGCCACCCCTTCGTGCGTACGCCGGCCCTGGACTCCCTGGCCGCGGACGGGGTGCTCTTCGAGAACGCCTTCGTGGTCACGTCCCTGTGCAGCCCGAGCCGCGCATGCTTCCTCACCGGGCAATACCCGCACACCCACGGGGTGAGGAACAACATCACGCCGTGGAGCGATCGCAACGTCACCTTCCTGGAGATCCTGAAACGGTCGGGCTATGACACGGCGTTCATCGGCAAGTGGCATATGCCGGGCAGCGGCCTGCCGAAACTGCGGGGCGTGGACCGGTTCGTCTCCTTCACCGCGGAGCGCGGCCAGGGGAGCTACTACAACTGCCCCCTGTACGTGGACGGAGAATGGAGGGCATCCCGCCGCCCGTACATCACTTCGGAACTCACGGACCATGCCATCGAGTTCATTGCCACCAGACGCGAACGCCCCTTCTGCCTGTACCTGGCCCACAAGGCCGTGCACCACCAGTGGCTCGCGCCGAAGAAGTTCAGGGGCATGTACGACCACGTCCGCGACCTGGGCCTGCCCGAACAGGCAGACCCCTGGATCGGCCTGGTGGACAACAACATCACCTACGGCATGCTGGGCAGGCTCGACGACCTGTACCGCCGCTACTGCGAAACCATCACGGCCATGGACTCGGAGATCGGGAGGCTCCTCTCTGCCATCGACGCCCTCGGCCTCAGGGAGGACACCCTGGTGGTCTATGCGGGGGACAACGGGTATCTCTGGGGCGAGCACCACCGGGTGGACAAGCGATGGGCCTACGAGGAGTCCATCCGGATCCCCTTCATCGCGCGCTGTCCGCGGCTCGTGGCAGGGCCGGGCCGCAGGGCCGGGGAGATGGTCCTGAACGTGGACCTGGCCCCCACCCTGACAAGGCTGGCGGGCAGCCCGGCAGGCGAGGACATGGAGGGTATGGACTTCTCGCCCCTGCTGGCCCGGGGGACGCACGCCTGGCGCAGCTCGTGGCTGTACGAGTATTTCAGGGACTACCCCTACCCGGTGCCCGACATCCACGCGGTCAGGACCGCCACCCACAAGTACGTGGAGACAGGAGGCCGGTGCGGCAGCAGGGAGCTCTTCGACGTCGTGAACGACCCGGGGGAACGGCGCAACCTCCTGGGAACCGATGCCGGCGAGCGTCTCGCGGCCGGGCTGAAGCGGGAACTCGATCGTCTCAGGGCGCTCTCGGTCAACGGCCGGCGCTGAACAGGTCATCCGAAGGGAGAGCTCCATGGCCACCATTGCCATCACAGACGGCACCATCATCGACGGGACGGCCGCGCCGGGGTTCAAGGGCCATGTCCTGGTGAAGGACGACAGGATCGTGGACGTGATCCGTGCATCCACCCCGCCCCCGCAGGCGGACGCGGTCATCGACGCACAGGGGTGCGTCGTCTGCCCCGGATTCATCGACATGCACTCCCACGCGGACTGGCTGCTCTGCCTGGAGGAGAACCCGGACCTCCTCCAGTGCCTGGTGGAGCAGGGCATCACCACGGTGGTGGCGGGCAACTGCGGGTTCTCGCCCGCCCCGTTCAGGGAGGACACCTTTTTCCGGTTCCGGCAGCACACCCCGCTGCTGGCACGGATGCCGGAATTCACCTGGGATACCATGGACGGTTTCCTGGAGCGGATCCGGGGGATCGGCCCGTGCCTGAACGTGGCCGAGCTCACGGGTCACGCGGCGGTGAGGTTCGCCGCCTCCGACACCATGCGCGGCGCCATGAAGCCCGACGAGCACGAGCGGTGCCTGCGGCTCCTCGCGGAGTCCATGGATGCCGGGGCCTGCGGGCTGAGCTTCGGCCTGGGCTACGAGCCGGGCATGTACTCGCCGCTTTCTGAGATCGAGGACTTCTGCCGCATCGCCCGGAGCCGGAACAAGCCCGTCACCGTGCACCTCAAGGCGCTCTCCATCCTGTCGCCCACCTACCCGCTCACCACCCCCGAGCCCCACAACCTCCTCGCGCTCAAGGAGATGCTGGCCGTTGCCCGCGCCACCGGCATAGCGCTGCAGCTCTCGCACTTCATCTTCGTGGGCAGGCGCAGCTTCCGGACGGCTGGAACGGCCATCCGCATGGTGGAACTGGCCCGTCACGACGGTGTGGACGTTCAGTTCGACGCCTTCCCGTACACCTGCGGCAACACCACCATCAGCGTGGTGCTCCCCCACTGGTTCCTGAAGAACGGCCCCCAGGCCTACCGCAACCCGCTGCTGAAGCTGAGGCTGAGACTGGAGCTGGAGGCGGGGTTCCGTCTGGTGGGCTTCATGTACCGTGACTTCCAGGTCATGGACGCAGCTCTGGAGGGACACGACGACCTGAACGGCCTGCGCATCACCGAGATCGCGCAGAGGTGGGGCATGAGCCCCTTCGACACCCTGCTCAGGCTGTGCGAGCTCACCGGCGGCGGCACCCTCATGCTCTTCCACACCTACAGCGGCGAGCCCGGGAGAGAGGAAGCGCTGGAGGCCGTGCTCTCCCATGACGCATGCCTTTTCGAGACGGACGTCATCATCAAGGGCAGGGGCTATCCAAACCCGGCCGCCCTGGGCGCCTTCCCCCGCATCTGCGGCCCCTTGGTCCGGGACAGGAGGCTCTTCACCCTGGAACAGGCCGTGCACCGGTCCACCTACGCCAGCGCGAAGCGGTTCGGCCTGAAGGACCGGGGCGTGGTGCGCAAGGGTGCGGTGGCGGACCTGGTGGTCTTCGACCCCCTCGCCGTCTCCGATACGCCGGGCACGGGTTCTCTTCCCCCGGGCAGACCCGCGGGCATCCACCAGGTGCTCATGAACGGCCGGCACGTGGTGAAGGACGGAGCCATGGTGCCGGGGCAGCGCTCGGGCAGGGTACTGCGCACCTAGGTGCGGGAAGGGAAGGGATCGTGGGGAGGATCGCCGCATCGAACCTGAAGTGGTTCGGCATCGCGCTGGCTCTCACGTGGGCCTTCGCCATGTTCCTGCCCCTGGGAAGGTGGCCGTGCCTGTGCATGGGCACCGGGATCACCGGGCTCATCATGCTGGTCTTTGCCGCACTGGGGAGCTCCGGCATGCCCATGAAGGCGAACGCCGACCCGAAGGACGTGGCCTCGGGCGGGCTCGGTCTCCTGCTCGGGACCATGCTGATCTACCTCTTCTCCCGCGGATGAGCGCGTTCAGGGAATCACAGGAGACAGATTCCGGAACCGCACCGCGGAAGTGGACAAGCCTCTTCCCTGCCCTCGCGGAACAGCCCTTCAGGACCCTCTGGCTCACCATGCTGCCCGGGGTCCTTGCCATGCAGATGTATTTCTTCACCATCGGGTACCTGGCGTTCGAGATCACGGGAGCTGCCAAGTCCATAGGATACATCTCGCTGGGGTTCGGCATCCCCATGCTCGTCCTTTCCCTGGCAGGGGGCATGGCGGCCGACCGCTATCCGAAGCGCATGGTCCTCCTGATCAGCCAGGCGAGCATGGCGCTGGCGGCCCTGGTCATGGCCGTCCTGGTCATGACGGACCTTGTCAGGGTCTGGCACCTGGTGATCATCTCGGGCGTCATGGCCACTGCCTTCACCTTTCACATGCCGGCCCGGCAGTCGTTCATTGCCGAACTGACGAGCCCTGCGCGGCTCATGAACGCCATTGCCCTGAACAGTTCGGGGCTGAATGCATGCAGGGTCATCGGGCCTCCCCTGGCGGGGTGGCTCATCAGCAAGCCCTGGCTGGACATCGGCGGGGTATGCGTGATCATGGCCGTCATGCTGGCGTTCGTTGCCCTGGGACTGCTCAGGATACCTGAGCGCGGGAAGTACGCTCTCTCAGAGGAATCCAGGGCATCCAGCGCGGTCCTGGACGGCATTCTCTACATCCGCGGGAACCCTGTCCTGCTCGTCCTGCTGGCGCTGAGCCTCGCCCCCTTCGTCCTGGGCATGCCGTTTCAGGCATTGATGCCGGTCTTTGCAAAAAACGTGTTCGGCGTCGGGCCCAAGGAACTCGGGTTCCTCATGATGGCAAACGGCATGGGCGCCCTCCTCGGGTCGCTGGTGGTGGCCTCTGTCCGAGAGCTGAAACGGCCCGGCATGGTGCAGCTCTTTCTCGGCGTTCTCTTCGGCCTGGGCCTGGCGATCTTCGCCTTCGGACAGTCCTATATCCTGGGGCTCGTGATGATGGTGGTCCTGGGGATCCTGTCGTCCTCCTACCTCTCGCTGAACGCCACCCTCATCATGGATGCCGCGGACAAACGCTACCACGGCCGCGTCATGAGCGTATACATGCTCACCTTTTCGGCCCTGCCCCTGGGCAACATGCTGCTGAGCGTCTGTGCGGACACCTTCACCGCACCCGTCACGGTGGGCGTGGGCGGCCTTCTGCTGGCGGCATGCGTCCTGATCTTCGGCCTGCTCTCTCCGGCCTACCGTCAACTGACGTACGGATCCTCTCCGCGTTCAGGGTGAGGCTTCCCATGCCGCAACCCTGGCAAGATTTCCGACACCTCGCCAATCACGTCCCTGATAATGGTTTTTATTAGTGATACTCCATGATGGACAGTCCCGGAGAGACACATAGATGTCGGATAATTTACCACATTTCCCATGTCAGAACGGATGGGCATCCGTCCTGAATGCAGGTAACATTCTGATTATGAACGATATAGTATGGCATCGGGCGAAAAGGCTCGATTTATGCATAATATTTTTCATACGTTATTGATTGAGAGGAGGATGACAGAGAGAACAGGGAGGAGAAAGGCATGAACAGAAAAACACTCATCATCGTATTCGCATGCGTGCTTATCCCCATGATATCTTATGCCATCCCGTTCACGAACTTGGACGACCCGGACAATGTCCTCACCGGGTATTCCCCGGCATCATCGAGCACCCTGACCGTGATCATTCTCTCAAGAGGGTTCTTCATCACCCCGACGTCGTCAAACCCTCCGGCCTCTCCTCAGTACACCCCCCCGCTTCCGGAGAGAAACCGGCCGGTGAACAACACCCTCATCCCTCCGGAGGAAGTACTGCCGCCCGGGACAAACCCGCCCCCCGACGGTGACGGGTACACGGGGGAAAACGGCCAGACCGCAGCGGAGCCCGTTCCTGAACCCACCACCATCATACTCCTCGGACTGGGCCTCCTGGGTCTGGCAGGGTTCAGGAAAAAGATGAAAAGATAGCTGTTCCAATCCACGATGAATCTGGCAGGGGCGTTCATACCCCTGCCATTTTTTCACCCGTACACCCCGGTTCTCGGCAGGACATTGCCATGTATCCGCACCCGGACCGCATTACACCCCCAGCGGCGTGTCCTTCCTATGCACAAGTCCCTGGCCGTGGGCGATGAGGTCGCCGGCCTGGTCCTTCACCAGGAACCGGTAGTTGCCCGTCCTCCTGGTGAGGTCCACCTCGCTCGCCTCGGCCACTATGGTGTCTCCGGCCTGCACGGCCTTGAGGAAATTCAGTGTCACGGACAGGGCCATGGCCACGGTGCCGTGGGAGTTGCTGGCAAGTTCGAAGGCCGCGTCGATCACGGAGAACACGATGCCGCCGTGGGCTGTCCTGTGCAGGTTCAGGTGTTCGTCTTTCACGGTCATCTCCACCAGGGCGTAGCCTGACCGTACCTCCCTTGCCCTGATGCCCAGCATCCTCGCAAAGGGCTCCTGCCCGAAGGCATCCCTGATCCTCTCCGGGAACCGCTTGTCCATCCGTCCTCCCTGCCCTCCTCCGGGGCTCGGCACGTTTTCTTCCATTGTATCCCAGAACGACCTCGCATGCCAGGGCGCAGCTCCCCGGAACCGATGGCAATCGTCCGTGAGCGGTGGTATGGTGGACCCTGCATAGCACCCAAAAGGGGAACGGCATGAAACCCATAGCGGAACGTCTCGTGGAAGAGACCTGGCAGGAGGTGACAGCCAGCGATCCCGGCCAGGCCACCGGCGAGATGAAGAAAATCGGGGAGCAGCAGCCCGAGCTGCTGTCCTTCATGATCGAATTCACCCAGGACCTGGAGCCCCACGCCATCGACATGGGCATCTACCTCTTCTTCGTGGTGTACCGGATCTTCGAGAAGGG
>CAZNGL010000077.1:0-13190 GCA_964572405.1 uncultured Bacteriovoracaceae bacterium | reverse complement strand
ACGTGGTGGGCAAGCCCGTGGACGAGGCAGGGCCGGTGAACACGGAAAAGAAGTTTCCCATTCACCGCGAGCCCCCGAAGTTCACGGAGCAGTCCACGTCCATCGAATCCTTCGAGACCGGCATCAAGGTCATCGACCTCCTGACCCCCTACATGAGGGGCGGCAAGATCGGCCTGTTCGGCGGCGCCGGAGTGGGCAAGACCGTTTTCATCATGGAGCTCATCAACAACATCGCCAAGAAGCACGGTGGCTACTCCGTGTTCTCGGGCGTGGGTGAGCGTACCCGTGAAGGAAACGACCTGTGGCTCGAAATGAAGGAGTCCGGCGTTATCGACAAGACAGCGCTCATCTACGGCCAGATGAACGAGCCCCCGGGAGCACGCGCCCGCGTGGGTCTGTCCGGACTGGCGGTGGCCGAGTACTTCCGCGACGAGCAGAACCAGGACGTGCTGCTCTTCATCGACAACATCTTCCGATTCACCCAGGCAGGTATGGAGGTGTCCGCTCTGTTGGGCCGCATGCCGTCGGCCGTGGGATACCAGCCCACCCTGGGTACCGACATGGGCGAGCTCCAGGAGCGCATCACCACGACCACCAAGGGGTCCATCACCTCGGTGCAGGCCATCTACGTGCCCGCCGATGACCTGACCGACCCGGCTCCGGCAACCACGTTCAGCCATCTGGACGCCACCACGGTTCTTTCCCGGCAGATCGTGGAGCTGGGCATCTACCCGGCCGTGGACCCCCTCGACTCAACCTCGCGTATCCTTGACCCGAAGATTGTGGGCGAGGAGCACTACACGGTGGCCCGCCAGGTGCAGCAGATCCTCCAGAAGTACAAGGAGCTTCAGGACATCATCGCCATCCTGGGCATGGACGAGCTCTCCGAAGACGACAAACTCATCGTGTCCCGGGCCCGCAGGATCCAGCGGTTCCTGTCCCAGTCGTTCAGCGTTGCCGAGCAGTTCACCGGCATGCCGGGCAAGTACGTCGAGCTCAAGGACACCATCAAGGGCTTCAAGATGATCGTGGCCGGCGAGCTTGACGACCTCCCCGAGCAGGCGTTCTACATGGTGGGCCCCATCGAAGAGGTTATCGAGAAGGCGAAGAAGCTGGCAGCGGATTAAGGGAGAAGAGTCATGGCTGAAGAATACATGCAGCTTGACGTGGTCACCCCCGAGAAGGCGGTGCTCAGCCGCAAGGCCATCGAGGTGGTCGCGCCAGGCAGCCAGGGAGAGTTCGGTGTGCTCATCGGGCATACCCCCTTTCTCACTACGTTGAAGGCCGGTCAGATCATTGTTCGGACCGAGGACCGGGACATCTACCTCGCCTGCGGCGGCGGCTTTGCCGAGGTCATTTCCAACCGGGTGATCATCCTGGCAGAGACGGCCGACATGGCGGAAGACATCAAGGCTGATGAAGTGAAGGCAGAGATCGAACAGGCCCAGGAAAAACTGCGCCAGATCGGCAAGGACGACCCCGATTTCGAGAAGTGGGAGAACCGCCTGTACCGGGCCGAGATCAAGCAGAGGGTTCTGGAGAACTGGGAAAAGTCAAAGTAACTGATATCAGTGACAGAATACATGAAGAGGGGCCTGAGAAAGGCCCCTCTTCGATTGTCAAGACATATTGACTACAAGAAAGATTCCTTCTATAAGCAGAGAGTTCTTTTACCGTGTGCGCCCATAGCTCAGCTGGATAGAGCGTTGGACTACGAATCCAAAGGTCGCAAGTTCGAGTCTTGCTGGGCGCACTTTTCCTTGAAGCTTCTCTGAGGTTTTATAGCACTATCCCCTCCGCTCCACGCCCTCCCAGAACCGGTCCTCGATCTCCTTCTTGTGCATCTTGCCGTCGATGTGACGGGGCAGGTTGTCCACGAACTCGACATGGTGGGGTATCTTGAATCGCGTAAGGTTGAGTCCTTTGAGGTACTCGATGATCTCGTCCGCTCCTATTTTCTGCCCATCCTTGAGCTGGATGACCGCTGCGGGAACCTCGCCGAGCTCGGCATGAGGGTAGCGGACCACGGCCACGTCCATGACCTTGTCGTGGCGCTTGATGGCGGATTCGATCTCGGTGGGGAAGATGTTCACCCCGCCCGTGATGATCATCTCCTTCTCACGGCCGGTCAGGTAGAGGAATCCGTCCTCGTCCATGTGGCCGAGCAGGCCGTCGTCGAACCACAGTTCGTTGTCGATCTTCTTGAAGGCGCTCTCGAGCTTCTCGGGCGAGCCTACGTAGTTCAGGCTGATGGTCGTGAGGCTCCGGGTCAGCACCTTGCCGTCCTTGCCCGGCGGGCACCAGGTTCCCGAGTCCTCGTCGAAGATCTTGGTTTCGGCGCACCTGATCCTGCCCACGCTGGCGTAGCGCCCGGGCTTCTCCTGGTAGTCCCGCGCCAGCAGCACCGAGGTCACCCCGGTCTCCGAGGATCCGTAGAACTCGGTGAACACGTCGGTGCTGCAGCCCTGCCGGCGGAAAAAGGCGTTCGTGCCCCGCTTGAGCTCCGGTGTGGCAGGGGCTGCCGCGCAGATGAGGGTGCGCATGGTGCTCAGGTTGTATCTTCGCTTGACCTCCTCGGGAAGCGCAAGGATACGCTCCAGCATGGTGGGCACCACGAAGACCCAGTTGATGCGCTCACGCTCGATGAGCCTGAGGAAGTCCTCCGGGTCGAAGCGCATCATGGGCACTGCAGTGGCACCGAGCAGAATGAAGGGGACCCAGCCCGCGATGGACCCTGCGTGATAGAGCGGGCCAGGTATGAGGCACCGGATGTTTTTCGTGACCGGGTCCTTGATCTCGGTGCCGCCGAACCAGTACAGGAAGCTGAACTGGAGGACCAGGAAGCGCAGGTACTCACCCAGGGACACCTTCGGTGCCTCGGCCAGGTCGCTGAAGGCGTACCCGATGCTGTCGTAGTAGTTCACGTTCTTGGGCGTGCCCGTGGTGCCGCCGGTGTACGGGTTGAGCGCCACCACGAGGTGGGTCTCGGGCATTTTCTCCGGGGCGTTCGCGATGAGGTCCTCGTAGGAGAGCATGCCTCCGGGCACCCGGCTTCCCGCCACGACGTAGTGCTCGACGGTGGGCAGCCGGTGCCTGAGGGGCGCTATCATGTCCACCAGCTCGTCGTGGAGGATGAGCACCCTTGGTTTGACGCGGTTGATTGCCTCCACGAGCTCCTCAGCCGTGAGGTGCCAGTTGAGGAAGGGCATGGGGCAGCCATTCAGCGAGCAGGCGAAGAAGGCCTCGAAGAACTCGTTGCCGTTGTACAGGAGCTCGGCGCAGCGGTCCTTGGGCTTCAGACCAAGGGACTGCAGGGCATTGGCGAGCCTGAGGACGCGGCCCTTCATGGCGTTGAAGGTGAACCGTTTCCCCTCGGAGACGATGGCCTCCCGCTCGCCGAAGACCTCCCACATGGACACGATGAAGTTCGGGGTGATGTCCGCGAGCCGGAACCCCGCCAGGTCGCGGATGGTCTTGAGGTGCCCGGTTCTGGAGCCCGTCTTCAGTAGGATGCGCAGCGTGTTCATGCCGCCCCACTGGGTGGCGATGGCCTTGAGGAGCCCTGATGTCTGCTCCAGGCGCGCGAGTTCCGGGATGGCCCGGATGAAATTCATGAATCCCTTGTCCCCCATGCAGTGCCTCCTTGCTGCAGATATCACATTACATTTCCGAGTTTCTTCCGTAGAGCTCCCTGACCTGCTTGCGCAGGACCTTGCCCACCGGGCTCAAGGGCAGGGCCGGAGCGAAGACCACGTGCTTGGGCCGCTTGAACCCCGTCATCTTGTCCCTGCACCAGGTCATGATCTCGTCCGCCGTTGCCGATGCGCCGGGCTTGAGGACCACCACGGCCTTAACCGCGCTGCCCCAGGTGGCGTCCGGCACGCCGATGACGCACACGGAGTCGACCTTGTCGTGCCTGCAGAGGATCTCCTCCACCTCGTGGGGGAAGACCTTCTCGGCACCCGTGGAGATGCACTCGTTCTTGCGGTCCATCACGATGATCTCGCCATCCGCGTCGATGTACCCGAGGTCGCCCGAGTGGAACCACCCGTCCCTCATCACCTCCTTGGTCTTGTCCTCCTCGCCGTAGTAGCCCTTCATGACCGTACCGCTTTTGTAGAGGATCTCACCCACCTCTCCGGCGCTCACGTCGCGCCCGTTCTCGTCCACGATGCGCATCTCGATGCCGGTCAGCGGCCTGCCCACGGACTTGTCCTTGAGGGTCTCCGGGGCCGCGTCGATGCGCAGCGCCGTGTCGGGCGTCATCTCGGTCTGGCCGAACACGTCCACCACGAGCGAGTTGGGAAAGCGCTCGAGGATCTGCCTCTTCCTCTGCGCCGGGTTCACCCCGGCCCCGGTCATGGCCACAAGGATGGAACTGCGGTCGTGGTTCGTAATGCCCGGGTGGTCCAGCACCAAGTTCCACTGGGTGGGCACGAGCAGCAGCACCATGGGACGCTCCCGCTCGATGGTGGCGAGGACCTCCTCGGGATCGAAGTGGATGCCCTCGCGCAGGATGAAGCGGACCAGGCCCGACATGGGGCCGATGATGAGGAGCTGGTAGTTGGCCATGTGGAAGAGCGGCATGTTCATGAATATGGAGATGCCGCCCGTGACGCGGCCAAGGATGGGTCCCAGGGCCGTGCCCGCGGTGCCCGAGACGAGCTTCGGCAGCGAGCCCGACAGGAACGATCGGACGGGTCTGAAGCCCATGAGTCTGTTCAGGCCCTTCTCGATGCCCGGCACGGGGAAGATCCGGGACACGATCCTGCCGAAGTTCACCTTGGTGTCCGAGGCGAGCCTTCCCAGGAGGTCGCCGAACAGGGATTGCGCCAGGTTCCAGAAGTTGGCATAGGTGAGCACCACGCCCTTGGGCAGCCCCGTGGTGCCACCCGTGTAGCAGATGGTGCACACGTCGTGCTCCGTGGTGCAGGCCGGCGGCTCGATGGCGGAACCCGTGCCGAGAAGCCCTGCGTAGTCAACCATGTCTGCAGGGACACTGCGGCCCTCCCGGGCGCAGCAGACAACCTTCCCGATCTTCGGTGCGCTGGCCAGGGCCTTCCTCGCCTCGTCGAGGTACAGGTCCTCGAAGACGAGGACGGTGGAGTCCGACTGCGCGAGCTGGTAGGCGATCTCGCGGGCCACGAACCGGAAGTTGACGGGGATGGGCACGGCGCCGAGCTTCTGCAGGGCGTAGTTGGCCTCGATGAACTCCGGGCAGTCATGGAACAGCAGCGACACGTGGTCGCCCTTTTTCACGCCATGCGCCTTCAGGGCGTTGGCGAGCCGGTTCACCCGGGAGTTCAGCTCCCTCCAGGTGATCCGTGCCTGTCCGCAGGTCACCGCGACGCCGCTGCCGTTGAAGCGGGCCGTCATGGCGAGCACCTCGCCGAAGCTCTTTCTGGAAGCGTCTGGTTGTCCGGTCATGGCTGGTGCCCCCCGATTGTTCTGTTACAGGTCCAGGCACCGCGAGATGATGAGGAGCATGATCTCGGAGGTGCCTGCGTAGATGGTCTGGACCCTCGCGTCGCGGAAGATCCGGGCGATGGGGTATTCCTCCATGTAGCCGTACCCGCCGTGGAACTGCACGCACTGGGCAGCGAGGCGGTTCAGCATTTCGGCGATCCAGTACTTGGCCATGGAGGCCTTCTTCACCACCTTGGCGCCGTCTAAGTGGTCCACGAGAAGGCTCTCCAGGAAGGCCCGGCCCACCTCCACCTCGGTGGCCATCTTGGCGAGCTCGAAGGAGATGTACTGGAAGCGGCTAATGGGCCTGCCGAAGGCCTCCCGGGTCTTCGTGAAATCGATGGTGAGCCTGAGGGCCTCCTCGGCCGCGGCCTGGCAGATGATGGCGCACACGATGCGCTCCTGCTGGAGCTCCTCCATGAGGTAGAAGAAGCCGTGCCCCTCCTGACCCACGAGGTTCGCCGCCGGGACCCGGCAGTCCACGAAGGCCATCTCGGCGGTGTCCTGGGACTTCAGCCCGATCTTGTCGAGCTTCCTGCCCTTCTCGAAGCCCGGTGTCCCCGCCTCCACGGCGATGAGCGAGATGCCCGTGTACGGCGGGTCGGCCTTGGGGTCGGTCTTGGCCGCCACGAGTACGAGGTCGCAGAGCAGGCCGTTACTGATGAAGGTCTTCTGGCCGTTGATGACCCAGGACTCGCCGTCCTTCACCGCGGTGGTGCGGATGGCCGCCAGGTCAGAGCCCGCGCCAGGCTCGGTCATGGCGATGGCCGTCACGATGTCGCCCGTGGCGCAGCCCGGGAGCCACCGCTGCTTCTGCTGGGGGCTTCCGAAGTTGTAGAGGTACGGCACGATGATGTCCGAGTGCAGGGGGAAGGCGAACCCGGTGCAGTGGGTGCGGGACGCCTCCTCGATGGCGATGAGCGTGTAGAGGAAGTCCGCGCCGGCGCCGCCGTATTCCTCGGGGAGCCACGGGCAGAGGAAGCCCTGTTCTCCGAAGCGCGACCAGATCGAACGGGGCACGACGCCCGCCTTCTCCCACTCGTCCACGAACGGGGTGACTTCCCTGGCGAAGAACCTCCGGATGGATTCCCGGAACAGGGCATGCTCTTCTGTGTAGCGGCTTTCCAGTACGGACATGCGATAAACCTTCCCCAACAGAATGCACCGGGCCAGGGGCCCGCAAAATTGTCATACTATATTACAACAAATGCCGCCCGGATACAAGCTGGAAGCAGACGCGAACGTGCCATCGAGGGATGAGCCCGGTTTCACTGGTGGAACGGGAAGGTTACGGCGAACCCGTAGAGCGTCTCACGGCCGGTTCCCCTGCGGTAGAAGCCTGCCCGGGGTCCTGCCACGTCCGCAACCCCCAGGGCGAGCCCCACGGCGGCCCCGATGCCCGCGCCGATCCCCACGTAGTCGTAGTGCTCCTGCGGTTCCTGGGTGAAGAGGCTTGCGAGGAACCCGGCCATGGCACCGAAGCTGGCGCCGAGGATGGGTGTGGTGAAGAGGGGACCGGCGTCGTCGGCCCGGGTGGAGGTGGGAGTGCATGCCATGGCGATCGCAAGTGCCAGGATCACAACGCATCGTTTCATACTCGACCTCCCTCGGTAATGTCGAGGGCAGTATAGCACGATTCATCTTCGTGGGCATGCATGCGAAAAAAGGGCGGGCCGCCGACCGGCCCGCCCCATACACACCGGAGGTTTTGGTGGTGTGTTCGAACGATGGGTACGAAACCCTGTTATGAAGAGAGCTGATCCTTGGCATAGTTCGCCCTGATGAGCTTCTTGTCGATCTTGCCCACGCTCGTCTTGGGGATGTCCGAGGTGATGATGCACCTGTCCGGGATGCCGTACTTCGGGATCCTGCCCTGGGCCGCGCACTGCCGCATGAAGTTCCGGAGCACGTCCTCGGTGACGCCGTCGCCCCTGAAGGGCGGCTTCAGCGACACGAACAGGACCGGCCGCTCGCCCCACTTGGGGTCGGGAACGCCGATGGCCGCAGCCTCCAGGACCGCCTCGTGCATGCTCATGGCGTTCTCCAGGTCGAGCGACGATATCCACTCGCCGCCGGTCTTGATGACGTCTTTCAGCCGGTCCGTGATCTGGAGGTAGCCCTCGGTGTCCATGTAGGCCACGTCGCCCGTGTGGAGCCAGCCGCCGCTCCAGAGCTCGCCGGTCCTCTCCGGATCCCTGAAGTAGCCGTGGGTGAGCCAGGGCGCGCGCACCACGATCTCGCCCGTGGAGGCGCCGTCCGCCGGGAGGAAGTTCCCTTCGGGGTCGGCGATCCTGATGTCCACGAGCGGAATGGGTATGCCGGTCTTGATGACGATGTCGCTCTTCTGCTCGTTGTCGAGGTCCTTCATGGAAGGTTTCAGCGTGGCGATGCTCATGACCGGGCAGGTCTCGGACATGCCGTAGCCGGCCATGACCTGGATGCCCATGTCCAGAGCCGCCTTGGCGAGCCCCTTGGGCAGCCTGGCCCCGCCGATGACCACCTTCCAGCGGCTCAGGTCGAACTTCTTCACCGCAGGGCTCGCCACGAGCATCTGGAGGATGGTGGGCACGCAGTGGGAGATGGTGACCTTTTCGGTGAGCACGAGCTTCAGCAGCATCTCGGGCTCGTACTTGCCCGGGTAGACCTGCTTGATGCCCATCATGGTGGCGATGTACGGGAACCCCCAGGCATGGACGTGGAACATGGGCGTGATGGGCATGTACACGTCCGAGGTGGAGAACCGTAAGGGTGTGTCGTGGCAGCTGATCGCGATGCACACGCTCATGGAGTGGATCACGAGCTGGCGGTGGGTGAAGAACACGCCCTTGGGCAGGCCCGTGGTGCCCGTGGTGTAGAAGGTGGTGGCCTTGGTGTTCTCGTCCAGGTCCGGGAAGTCGAAGTCCGGCTCGGAAGCGGCCAGCATCTGCTCGTACTCGGTGTCGTAGTGCACATCGGTCTCGGGCAGCCCGTCCGTGTCCTTGATCAGGACGATCTTCTTCAGGGACCTCAGGCCGTTTCGGATGGTCGCCAGGAGCGGCAGGAAGTCCGCGTGGACCAGCGCCACGTCGGCCTGGGAGTGGTTCATGGTGTACTCTATCTGGTCCGGTGAGAGCCGCCAGTTCACCGTGAAGAGCACGGCCCCCATCATGGGCACGGCGAAGTACGCCTCCAGATAGCGGTGGGAGTCGTAATCGAAGACCGCCACCGTGTCGCCCTGGCGCACCCCGAGGTTCGTCAGCGCGCCGCCGAGGCGGTTGATCCGCTCGAAGAGCGTGGAGTAGGTGTAGCGCATCTTGTCCCGGAACACGATCTCCTGGTTGCCCGCGGTCATCCTCGGACCGGTGAGCAGGTCCCTGATGGTGAGCTGGAACCGGTACTGGTTTCCATTCAATGATTTCGTCGCCATGCCGACCTCCTTGCAGTCATAGTGTGTACACTCAGCATGATCGGACAAAACACTAGATGAAACAATCAGTTGCGGACCGTTTTTGCTGTACGGAGATGGAGGAAAAATCCGGTAGGTCGATGACCGAGGAGGCTGTGGTCATCCCTTGGACTGGCGTTCCTTTTCCACCCAGTTCAGGGCGTGGCGGAGCAGCTCGGTGGCGTTCTTCAGGCCCAGCTTCTCCTTGATGCGCTCCCGGTGGGTGCCGATGGTTTTCACGCTCAGGTGGAGCCGCTGCCCGATCTCGCTGATGCTCAGCCCCTCGCCGATGAGCTGGAAGACCTCGATCTCCCGGTCGGTGAGCGTCTGCAGGGGCGATTCGGCGGGCTCCCTGGCGCCTTCGACGAACCGGGTCAGGATGTTCTCGGTGACCCTGGTGCTCGCGTAGATGCCGCCCGAGAGCACGTGGCGGATGGCCTGCACCACGGACTCCGATGCCTCCTGCTTCATGACGTAGCCCCTGGCCCCGGCCCGAAAGGCGCGCTCGGCGTAGAGCGACTCGTCGTGCATGGAGATGACGAGCATGGGCAGGCCCCTGCGGGACTTGTGGACCTCCTTGATGAGGTCGATGCCGCTCATGTCTTTCAGCGTGATGTCCACGATGACCATGTCCGGGTCCAGCGCCTCGATGGCCTTCATGGCGCCGTGGTAGTCCTCTGCCTCGCCGCACACCGTGAGGTCGTCCGCCTGGCCGATGAGCTGGGCGAGCCCGTGGCGGAAGATGGGGTGGTCGTCCACGATGAGGATGCGGTGTCTGCCGCTGCCAGCCTTAGGTGTGGGCATCAGCGCCGTTCCTTTCCCGGTTGAAGGTGCAGGTGACGAGCGTCCCGGTGCCCGGCTCCGACTCGATGCGGAGCGTCGCGCCGATCATGCGGGCCCGGTAGTTCATGATCCGCAGGCCAATGCCGGAAGCCTTGCTCGTGTCCGTGATCCCGACGCCGTTGTCCATGATGGACAGCGAGACCGTGCCGCTGTTGTCCAGGAGCTCGATGGTGATCCTGGACGCGTGCCCGTGCTCGATGGCGTTGTGGATGGATTCCTTGGCGATGTAGTAGAGATGGGTGGCGAGCGTATTGTCCCTGATGGGGATGTGCCGCGGGCAGTCGAAGGTGCAGGAGATGGAGAAGATGCCCGAGGTGGTTGCGGCAAGCTCCTCCAGGGACGACTCCAGGCCCAGCGAGGTGAGGTGCACCGGGCAGAGGCCCCGGGCGAGCCGCCGGGTCTTCTCGATGGCCTCCTTCACGAGCTGGTTGATCTCGAGGGCGTAGCGGGCCTCGTCCGGGGACAGCTCCTGGAGCCTGTTGCCGAGCACCTTGGTCATGACGTCGATGCCGATGAGGTGCTGGCCGAGGTCGTCGTGGAGCTCGTAGCCGATCTTCTGGCGCTCGCGCTCGCTGATGTCGAGCACCTCCTTTTCCAGCTGCTTCAGCGCGGTGATGTCCACCATGGAGGCGATGCTCTGCTTCGTGCCCGGGATCATGGCGATGGTCATGTAGATGTGGAGCAGGCCGCCGTCCTTGTTCCGGATCTTGAACTCGTAGTTGCGGGGCGCGAGCACGGGGTCGAGCCGGCGCTTTTTGTGGTACTCGAGGAGCCTGGCGATGTCGTCCTCGGCCACGTAGAGCGTCCAGCTCCTGCCGATGATCTCGTCGCGGTCGTAGCCGGTGAAGTTGGCGAAGTCCGAGTTGATCATGGACACCGTGGTGTCCTCCTCGATGACGATGGTGGCTGTTCCCGAGTTCTCGAACAGGGTGCGGTAGAAGTTCTCCGAGTGGGTAAGCTCGGCCTCGATCTGGAGGTACTTCCGGGTCCGGGCCCTGAGTTCGGCGAGCTCCGCGATGAGCTGGCGCTTGGTCTTGTTCTCGTCTTTCACCGCGACATGTCCTTGCACGGGATTGTAGCCGAGAACAGGGGGGATGGAAAGATCGGAAATTTCCCGGAGGAAGCGCTGGAGACGAACCTCTGCAGAGGATGCGTGTCAGGCCGTGGTGCGTACCGGTATGCCGCCGGCCCTGAGGAAGTCCTTGATGCCGCCAATCGTGTACTCCCGGTAGTGGACCATGGAGGCGATGAGCGCCGCGTCCGCGTCGGCCTTGAGGAACACGTCGCGGATATGCTCGGGCCTGCCGGCGCCGCCGGATGCGATGACCGGGATGGTGACGTTCCGGGAGATGAGGCCGGTGAGGTCGAGCTCGTAGCCCCCGGTGGTGCCGTCCGCGTCGATGGAGTTCAGGCAGATCTCTCCCGCGCCCAGGTCCACAGCCTTTTTCGCCCAGGCAAGCGCGTCCATGCCCATGGGGGTCCTGCCGCCGTTGATGACCACCTCATATCCGCAGGGGATCTCCTGTGTGGGCGGGACCTTTTTCGCGTCCATGCCGAGCACGATGCACTGGCTGCCGAAGTGCCGGGCGCCCTCGTTGATGATGTGCGGGTTCAGCACGGCCGCGCTGTTCACGCTGATCTTCTCGGCGCCCGCGTCCAGCACCCGGTACATGTCGTCCAGCGTCCGTATGCCGCCGCCCACGCTGAAGGGGATGAAGATGTTCGCGGCAACGCCGCGCACCACGTCGATCATGATGTCCCTTTTTTCCGCGGAGGCGGTGATGTCGTAGAACACGAGCTCGTCCACGCCCTGCTCGTAGTAGTCCTTGGCCATCTCCACCGGGTCGCCGATGTCGATGTTGTCCAGGAACCTGATCCCCTTGGTGGTCCTGCCGTCCTTCACGTCCAGGCACACGATGATGCGCTTGCTCAGCATGAGAGCACTCATAGGACAGGCAGGGCTTTTTTTCCAGAGGAATGTTTCCGGTGGGATATGCGGAGAATTGATATTATTGCAATCAACACATCGGGGGGTAAACCCCAGACTGTAAGCCATGGCGCAGTACCTTCAGATTCTGCAGGCCATTCAAACTGGAGAGTTTTCTGTGTTATCGGCCTTCAAGATTCCACGACCTCCAGGGCGAGGAGCTGTTCTCGGACCTAGCTTCATGTTCAGCTTGCAATACACATGAATGGCGATATAATGTGTACAGCAACGAATAGGAGCTCATCATGAAACGTACGAACATAGTCCTTGACGATCAACTGGTTCATGACTGCATGCGGGTTACCGGTATCAGAACAAAGAAGGCGCTCATAGATCACGCTCTCCATGAGCTGCTCCGCCGTGAAAACCAGGCACAGATCCTGGAGCTCCAAGGCAAGATCCTCTGGGAGGGAAATCTGGATGAATGGCGCCAGGGGCGATGCCAATGATGGTGCTTGTTGACACCACGGTGTGGATCGACTTCTTCTCCGGCCGCTCACTCCCCCATGTACAAGCGCTGGAGAACCTCCTCATCAACAGAGAAGACATCTGCACATGCGGCATCGTAATGACCGAGGTTCTGCAGGGAATAAGGATCGATGCTGAATTTGAGAGAACGAGAGATCTGTTCAGCAATCTCATTTTTCTGCCAATGCGGTATTCGACCTTTCTCAGATCTGCTGAAATCTACCGCGCTCTTCGTCACAAAGGGATCTCTGTACGGAAACCGGTTGATTGTATGATAGCCTCAGTTGCTCTTGAACATGATATCGCCCTCCTGGACAATGACAGGGATTTCGACCCAATGGAAAAGCATTTCCGCATGAAGAGAATGCCGACACGATAACATCATGGTGGCTCCGGGCGCTTTCGGTGCCGTCAGTGTCGCAGTTCGGGATTTCTACATGATACTGCGAATAACAGCCCAGCTTGGAAAGAAGCTGGGATTCACTCCATCACAGGTGCTCCCGATGGATACGAACCCTTTCACGGACTGGACGGCACATTTGTTCCGGGCTGACCGCACCCGGTACATCCTCCTCACGAATACCGCCACCCTGTACTCTGGGGTCATGTATGGAAGAGGGATAACGGATTACTCTGACTTCTTGAAATGGGCCACATTCACGATGATCGATACCCTCCGCCGTGATGGGTTTGGGTTCATTGCCGAGGGGCTCATAGCACCCAATGCACACAAGGCACTCATGTCGAAATCGCTAAATCGCACGGTCACGGGATCCATAAACTGTAGTAGCTATGATCTGATCAGGCACCAATCCTCAGAAAGGGGACCAACTGTCAGATCAGATCGTAGTTACTACGATTTATCAAGGTCTTGACGAGAACGGTCTTTTTGAGAACCCACCTGAACGCTTCCGCATCATGGGAACAAAAACAGCGCGGCCGGGGGAAAAAGGAAGGAAATCCCCCCGGCCGCACCCGGGCATAGGTTCTCTTGAACGATCA
>CAZNGL010000076.1:0-13673 GCA_964572405.1 uncultured Bacteriovoracaceae bacterium | reverse complement strand
GGGGCGGCCCCGGAGGCCGACTGGTGCCCCATGGTGCGTAACGCCTGGTAGTGGAATGCCTGGGAAGAGAACAGCCGCGCGCTTTGTCGCGTGTGATGCATGGGTCCCTCCTCACGTGTGCATGCGATGACTCCGTCAGTATACGGGGAAAGGGCGAGGGGTTCAAGCTCCGGGAGCCGAGCGGTGCTCCTCGATGAGCCGGTCCTTCTGCTCCCAGATCTCGCATACCCATGCCTGGAACTCCTTGCGGAATGCCGGGTCGTTCTCGTAGTCCCGGCCCAGGAAGGCCTCGGGCACCTGCATCTTCTTCACCCGCACCGCGACCCTCTCGATGCGGCCGCACAGGTATTCCCAGAAGGTGGGACTCTGCCGGGGGTAGATGATGGTGACGTCGATGATCTCCCTGATCCTGCCGTCCATGGCGGCCAGCGCATGGGCGAACCCGCCGGACTTGGGCTTCAGGAGGTGCCGGAAGGGCGAGCCCTGCCTGGCGTGCTTGGCCCGGGTGAAGCGGGTGCCTTCGATGAAGTTGAGGATGGACACCGGGGTGTGGCGGTAGCGCTCGCAGGCCTTCTTCGTGGTCTGGAGGTCCCTGCCCTTCAGGTGGGGGTGTCTTTCCAGGAAATCGCGGGTGTAGCGTTCCATGAAGGGGTAGTCCAGGGCCCACCAGGAGGTCCCCAGCAGGGGGACCCAGAGGAGCTGCTTCTTGAGAAAGAACTTGAAGAACGGGATGTGGCCGTGGAAGGTGACCAGCAGGACCAGGATGTCGGCCCAGGACTGGTGGTTGCAGTTGAGGAAGTACCATTCCCTGGTGCTCAGGCCCTCCCGGCCCCGGATGTCGTACACCGTGTCCTGGGTCAGCCGCAGCGCGGCCAGGATGCCCCATATCCAGCAGGTCACCGTGTCCATGAGCAGGCGTGCGCACGTGACCTGCCAGGCCCGGGAACGGACGAGCACCTTGGTCAGGGCGAGCAGGTGGACGGGGACGGCCCAGAACACGGTGTTCAGGGTCATGAGCACGATGGCGATGGTTCCCCTCAGGGAGGGGCTCAGGTGCGGCAGCACGGGCATTTCCTCTTCACGGTCAAAGTATCACGGCGCAGGGCCGCCTGTACAGGGGGGAGGTCCGATGCCGTCACTGCCGGGTGTTGCAGTGCCGGTCGATGAGCTCGTCCTTGTCCTGCCAGAGGTCGCAGACCCAGGACTGGACCCGGTCCCTGAACGCGCCGTCGTTCTGGTAGTCTCCGGTGAGCGCATCCACGTTGACGGGGAGTTTCCTGGCCATCACGGTGATCTTCCTGAGGCGGCCGCAGAGGAAGTCCCAGAAGGACAGCCCCTTGTCGGAGTAGATGATGGTCACGTCCAGGATGGTGGAGATCCTGCCCTCCATGGCGGCCAAAGCGAAGGCGAAGCCTCCGGCCTTGGGCTTCAGGAGGTGGCGGTAGGGTGAACCCTGCTTCGCGTGCTTGTCCGGCGTGAACCGGGTCCCTTCCAGGAAGTTGAGGATGGACACCGGGGTGTGGCGATAGCGTTCGCAGGCCTTCTTCGTGGTCTCCATGTCCTTGCCCTTCATGTGGGGGTTCTTCTCCAGGAAGCCCTTGGAGAAGCGCTGCATGAAGGGGAAGTCCAGGGCCCACCACGAGACGCCCAGGAGCGGCACCCAGAAGAGCTCCTTCTTGAGGAAGAACTTGAAGAAGGGGATGTGTCCGGTGAAGGCGTAGAAGAGCACCAGGATGTCGGCCCAGGACTGGTGGTTGCAGTTGACGAAGTACCACTCCTTCCTGCTGAGCCCCTCAAGTCCGTGGACCTCGTAGAGAGTGGGCTGGGTGAGCCTGATGATGCCGTTCTGGCCCCTGATCCAGATGTTGCCTGCCGCCATGGTGATCCGGGCGCAGGCCCGGTGCCATGCCTCGTTCCTGCTGAGCACCTTGGTCAGGGCCAGGAAGTGGAAGGGGATGGCCCAGAAGAAGGTGTTCAGGAACATGAGCGTGATGGATATGACGCCCCGCACCGTGGGTGGAAGGAATGATATCATAAGCGTGAAACCTCTCACCTGATGTCTGGATATCACCGCTCAGGGCAGGTGCTGGTGGAGTTGTGCCGCAATGCCTCCCTCCTGCCGTGAACAGATCAGAATCTAGGCCCCTTTTCCGGCAAATGCAATGGATGAAGGATGCAACTCAAGGCTTTAACAGTACTTTTACATGCGGAACAACGATGTGCCGCGCCTTGTCAGAGAGGCCCTGTCCGCCCCGTTCCCCCGTGTCCGGGAAAATGATGACCCTCTCTTGCCATGGGCGGTTATCCCATTATTCTTATCCGTAAGACCCTTATAAAAGGAGCGGATCTATGAGAAAAGTGTTGGTCCTGTACCTGATCACTGCACTTCTGATCGTCGCAGGTTCCCCTTCTGCGAACGCGGGATGCACCAAGGACGAGGTGATGAAGGCGGTGAACTATGCCGCCGACCTGCTGGAGAAGAAAGGCCGTGCGGCCTTTGCCGAGCTGGACAGGTTCCGCTTCTGCGGCGAGGAGGGCTATGTGTTCATCTACGACATGAAGGCGGTCTGTCTCTTCCACCCCATCTCTGCCATACTGGTGGGCAAGGATCAGACCATGATCCAGGACGCCAGGGGGAAGTATCTCGTTGCCGAGATGAACGCCAAGGCCAAGGACCCCGGATCAGGCTGGGTTCCCTATCACTGGCTGAACCCCAAGACCAACACGGTGGACGCCAAGTGCACCTATGTGAAGCGCTGCAAGATGGACGGCAGGGACGTGTGGGTCGCTTCAGGGGTGTACGGGATCGCGGAGAAGGACTGCAAGTAGTCCCGGCGGCTGCTCAGCGCTACCCCCGATCCGTGCCACGCAGCCCCAGGAGCACCAGCAGGACGCCAAGGCGTACGAGCGTGCGCGATGCCTGTTGTTTCATCCCGGCGGTATCCATGGAGGCCCCCTTCAGGGTTTCCTCCGGAGCTCCTGCCAGCTCCCGGGATGCTCCTGGTTGGGGTTGTACGAGGGGCTGTCCGTGAGGATGTATTCTCCCAGGGGATTCGTCCACACATGCCTGTAGCCGCCCGGCAGCTCCACCTCCGAACCCTCGAGGGGGTTCACGTAACGATCGGTGCCCCGGATGGACTCGCTCATCTTCTCGCCGATGCGGTCGTAGACCTTCTGGCGCTCGTTGTAGGACCGCATCATGGAGTCGCTGATCTCGGCGTTGGTCTGGCTGATATAGCGGCTCAGCTCTCCCCATGACCGGATGGCCTGCATCTGGTTGCGCACCATGATCTCCACCACCTGGTTGTAGGCGTTGAACCACTGCGGGCTGATCCTGAAGGAATCCGTCATGGCCCTGAACAGTGCCGCGTTTTCTTCCAGCCTGCCCCTGGGGGCGCGGCAGGAGAAGATGTAGTCGACGCACCAGTTGGTATTCGTGACCACGCCCTGCAGTGCCTGGAACGAGAAGCTGTAGCCCTCCACCACGGCGAAGATGTCCTCCTCCATGGCCACACCGTCCAGGGTGTATGCGATGCGGGCCCTGGCGGCGTCCCCGAAGGTCTGCACCCCGGGCTGGGGGGCTCCTGCGTGCAGCGCCCTGGCCAGTTCCGGCATGGGGGTCAGCGCCGTCACCTCGAGGCCGGTCACTCCGGATCTGAACCTCGGAATCACGACGTTCCTCAATGCATCCCGGGGGCCGAGCACCGGCATGACCTCGGAGCCGAGGTACCTGGACCCCACGGGAAACGAGGCGAGGAGCATTTGGTTGTTGGTCCAGAACAGTGCCTGGGAGGGGAATACCTCGAGCTGTTCGTGACCCGAGGGGTTCTTCACGGTGAAGCGGATGGTGGCGGGCATGGCGGGGTTGTCGAGCACCCATTGCACCCCGCCCGCAAACTGCCACCCCGCAGGGATGAGAAGGCTGAAGGCCTCGGTGTTGTTCACCCCCGGGTCGAGGCAGCTGAACTTTGTCAGTCTGACAACCTCCGAGGACTGTGCGCTGTCTAGTCCCTTCCCATCAGGCGCCGGGCCGTTCGGTGCCCCGGGCACATCCGATTTCTTGCAGCTCGCCATGCAGAAACACAGCGCCACCGCGAGCATGGGGATGAGAGGTCCCGTCTTCTTCATGGCTCCTGGTCCTCATGATGTGCCGGCCGTGCCTGGCGCATGGCGTCCGCGCCACGGCCGACCATGCCTTCGACCTCAGTCCTCGGGCATGTCCATGCCCGGGGGCATCATCCCCTTGGGCATGCCTGCGGGCATCTTGGGCATCTGGAACTTCTGGGGCGTCTCGGTGATGCCGGTCTTGGCGCCCGTGCCGTACCCGGTGAGCTGCATCTCGAAGTCCTTGCCCTTTGACTTGACCAGTCCGTAGGGGGAGACCTTCTCCGCGATCCACGAGTCCATCACGTCCTTCTCGAAGATGTACTGGTAGTGCCTGGCCGTGAAGGTGCCGGCCGGGACCGTGACCTTCTCCATGCCCTTGTCCACCATCTTGCCCTTGGGCTCCTGGGCGCCGGATGGCTGCTTCCCACCCATGACCGGCATCTCGATGGCGGGCTCCTTGCCCTGCTTCATGATCATGCGCTTGACGCTCTTCTGGTCGTTCGGGTCGCCGGACACGAGCATCTTCATGATGCCGCGGCCGCTGGGAGCGTCGGTGACGGTCTCGTACCAGAAGGCAGGGCCCTCCTTGCCCACGACGGCCATCTTCATCTTGTAGGGCGCCGTGCCCGGCGCCTTGACCTGGTACTCGGACCAGGCGCCCACCACGGGCTTGAAGACGCCGCGGAACGTGGGGCCCTTCTGGCCCGAGCCCCACTGGGCGTATGCGGACTGGGCGATGACGAACAGCAGGACGATGGAGAATGCCAGGACCTTCTTCATGATTCCCTCCCTCACAGCATGGTCTTGTTCACGGCGCAGCGAACGGATTCAAGGTGCACGGGATGCCGGGATACCCTGCTCCGCCATGTTCATTATGGGTGGTGATCAGGGAAGATGCAAGAACCTTTTCCCCGGGGCCTCGATCATGCCGGCGCAGGGACTGATTCCGCGGGCCCTCATCCGTGCCGGTCCTGTGGGTCGGGGACATCGGGGGAAACCGGCGAAACCAGGACCCGTCTTCACGGTGCACCGCGTACGGTTCGTCGGGTTCGTCCGGGGAGGGCAGTTCGCCGATAATGGCCTCCAGGATGTCGTGGCGTGTCACCAGGCCCTTCACGGTGCCATACTCGTCCGCCACCAGGATGATGTGGCTCCGCTCCAGCTTCATCTTTTCCAGCAGCTTGAGAGCAGGCAGGGTCTCGGGCACGAACACGGGCTCCTGCAGGACGTCCCTGATCTCCGGCATGCCGCAGGTCAGGCACTGCCTCAGCATGTCCTTGGCGCGCAGGATACCCGCCACGTTGTCCAGGTCGCCCCTGCAGACCGGAATTCTGGAGTAGACGGAGGATGTCAGCTTCTTCATGTTCTCGTCGAAAGGGTCGTCCATGTCGATCCACATGATGTCCGGTGTCAGGGTCATGAGCGAGCCCACGGTACGGTCGCCCATGCGGAAGACCCGCTTGACCATGGTCTGCTCCGCAGGCGCGAAGACCCCGGACCGGGTGCCCCGCTCGATCATGACCGTGATCTCCTGCTCCGTGACGGGGGGCTTCCCGGAGGCCTTGATGCCGATGATGCGGAGCACCGCGTCCGTGGAGAAGCCAAAAACCGCCACGAGGGGAGCCGCCAGTATGGACAGCCACTCCATGGGCCTGGCCGCCAGCGAGGCGAGGCGCTCGGGGTTGTGCAGGGGTCGGGGGAGGGCTTACCCTATTACCCGGATCTCGTCACCCTCCTTGACGTGTCCCCCCGTGATCACCCTGGCGAAGACCCCCTCACGGGGCATGACGCAGTCGCCCACCTGTCGGAAGATGGCGCAACGGTCGTGGCAGACCTTCCCGATCTGGGTGACTTCAAGGATGACGGTCCCGCCTACGGCGAACCTCGTGCCGAGCGGCAGATCGTGGAGGATGATGCCTGTCGTGGTGATGTTCTCCGCAAAGTCACCGGGCTTCACGTCGAGGCCCTTGGCGCGGATCTTCTCGATACTCTCCGTGGCCAGCAGGCTCACCTGCCGGATCTCCATGCCTGCGTGGGCGTCGTGAGCCAGGCCGTTATTCTCGAGGAGGAGGCCCGCGCCGATGCCATGCTTCTTCTGTCCCTTCTCTGAGCTGATGTTGACGGAAATGACGCTCCCTCTCATGGTGCTACCCTCCCTCTGCCTATCGTGGCGGACAATGCCACGGCGCTTGATGGCCATGGATGCACTATACAGAGGAGGGGACTGGTGTGCAATGAAATACTACTGAAATGGTAGTGAAACCTGTTGTGGGATGGAAAAAATGTCCCTGTCCTTCTATTAGCCGATTCAGTTCTTATTATTATAACTGATTGTAAGAGGTTGCTCCCTCCACCGGGAGAACCTCCCGGGAATGCTGACGATCGCTCTGGATCTCATATGAATGATGAGGAACAGCGAGGGCAGGTTCTGCACGTCGGCATGAAACACACATGGACGAAGGGAGGCACGATTGTATGGCAGGGAATACGGACATAAAGATCAGGACAAAGCTCACGGGCGGGTTCATCCTCATGATCGTGTTCATGATCGTGATCGGTGCCTTCGGGTATTTTTCCATGCTCGGGATCAAGAAGAGCGTGGACACCATCTTCGGGGTCCGGCTCCCCAGCATCGACTATCTGGTGGAGGCGGACCGAGACCTCCAGCAGCTCCTGGTGGCCGAGCGGAGCATGATGTTCACGGCTGCCGGGGACGAGAAGTTCAAGGGGTTGATGGATGACTACAACGAGAACCTCGAGCAGTCGGCCACCCGCTTCGGCAAATACAAGGCCCTGGCGTCAACGGAAGAGGAGAAGGCCATCATAGCCAGATACGAGCAGGCGCGCGAGGAGTGGGAGCAGGAATCGAAGAGGGTCGTCACGCTCAAGGCCGATGCGAGCGCCGACCGGACGGCCGAGGCCATTGCGCTGAGCATCGGCCCGGTGAGTGAGAAGTTCGAGACCATGAGGGACCGCATCAACGAGCTTCAGGAGCTGAACCTGGCCATTGCCGAGAAGGAGAGCGCCACTGCCGGCAGCACCATGAAGAGAAGCCGCGTGATCCTGGTGGTGGTCCTGCTCGTGGGGTTCATGAGCGCGCTCGTCATCTCTGTTGCGCTCAGCCGGGGCATCACCCGGAACATACGCCGGACCGTGGAGATGCTCCAGCTCATCGCCAAGGGGCAGGGCGACCTCACCAGGCGGCTCCCGGTGGAGTCCAGCGACGAGCTGGGCGAGCTTGCCACCTGGTTCAACAGGTTCGTGGAGTACCTCGAGGAGGTCATCGTGCAGGTGAAGAACTCGGCCTCGCAGATGGACGTCTCCACCCAGGAGGTGGCTGCAGGGGCCCAGGGGCTGTCCCAGGCCACCCAGGAGCAGGCGTCCGCCATCGAGGAGGTGGCCGCCACCATCGAGGAGATGACCTCCTCCATCAAGCACAACGCGGAGAACGCCTCCGACGGCCGCCAGAAGGCCACCGAGATGGTGCGCATGGCCGGTGCCAGCGGTGAGGCGGCCCAGGAACTGGTCAGGGGCATGAGCGAGATCTCGGATGCTTCCAAGAAGATCGGCGACATCATCGTCACGGTGAACGAGGTGGCGTTCCAGACGAACCTCCTGGCCCTGAACGCCGCCGTGGAGGCTGCCAGGGCGGGCGAGCACGGCAAGGGCTTCGCCGTGGTGGCCGAGGAGGTCCGGGCCCTGGCCCAGCGCTCCGCCGAGGCATCGCGCCAGATCAAGGCCCTCATCGAGGACACGGTGAACAAGATCGCCGCGGGCGACGCCATGGTGAAGAAGTCCGGGGAGTCCCTGGAGCAGATCATCCGGCACATCCAGGATCTCTCCCAGGTCATGGAGGAGATCGCGGCGGCATCCAGCGAACAGGCGAGCGGCGTGGACGAGCTGAACCGCGCCATCGCCCAGATCGACACCACCACCCAGCAGAACGCCTCCACCGTGGAGGAGCTCGCCAGCACCTCGGACAACCTGAGCAGCGAGGCCCAGGACCTGGCCAGAACGGTCTCGCGGTTCACGGTGAGACAGGAAACGCGGGGGTCCATGGGAAAGAAAGGCGCTGCAGTGATGCAGCGTGCGCCACAGGTTCCTGCGCGCGGATCATCCACCCCGAAGGGCGAAGATGATTTCGAGGAATTCTGAGAACACCGCATCCACGGCACAGGTGCAGTGGATGCGGGAGATCAGAGACGGATTACTTCTCCAGGAGCACCACCAGGTGCTGGTCGCCCAGGGAAAAGGCCTCCTGCACCGTGCCCGTCACCCGGATCACGTTGCCCCGGGCAGGCATGGTCCTCTGGGTGATGACCGGTATCGTGCCGGTCTCATCCCTGAGCACGAAGTACTTGATCACCACCAGGCTGAAGGTGTCTTCCACGGTCCCGGAGACCGTGACGGTTTTTTCTGCGTATTCCCTGGGGTTCGTCAGGATGGTGTCGATCTTTGTCGCGGGCATGATGCTGCTGCAGGCGACCAGGGCCAGGGCGAGGAATCCCGGCAGTATCCGGCGTACGAACAGAGGTTTCATGGGGTATGCTCCTCCCTTCATGAGGGTTCCCGTGCCGGTCCTCATATTCCCACGATGGCAGGTCTTGTTCAAGGGGATTCCCTCATAGTCAAGGCATGAAACCCGCCGTGGCTGTCCATCTGCCCCCTCAACCCGGCCAGGATCCCGTGATGCCGATGGGCATGGCTGCCCGGTGAACGTTTCTTGCAAGAGGATGTACGTTTTTCGTCCGGCTGCACGTCTGACGGATCTCTACCCTCCCGAAATTGTTGGATCATGACCCCTGGCATGAATGTTGTTTCCGCATGGGGTGAGGTTGCATACTGTCGAGTGAGGGGGTGTAGTATGAGTACGGGAACACTACAGACTACACGCAACAACGTTGAAGCCTCGAAAACCAGGGTCTCCAGCCTTGTCACTCAGTGTCTGCGGGACATTGAGAAGATGGCGGTTACGTCGGGACTCACCATGAGGGATCTCGGCGTTGATGTGGAGAAGTATTCCTCACCCGGGGATTCCTGTATCATCGAACTGAGAATGAAGCTGTAGCGCAAAGCTCTTCCGTACGCGTGTGACTGAGTGAACAGAAATGGCTTGACAGGGATCGCCCCTATGTTTAATTACTAGTTAATCGATAGACATAGAAAGGTATTGTCTATGAAGCTTTCCACGCGGTCACGGTACGGGGTCAGGCTCATGCTGGACCTTTCCATTGCGCACCAGGGCGGCAAGGGCCAGGTGTTTCTCAAGGACATTGCCGGGCAGGAGGGGATCTCGGAAAAGTATCTGAGCCTCATCATGATCCCCCTGAAAGCAGCGGGCCTGGTGACCTCCACCCGCGGCGCCCACGGCGGCTACACCCTTGCCAGGCACCCATCTGAAATCACGCTCAGGGAGATCGTGGACGTCCTGGAGGGCGGAACCTGCCTGGTGGACTGCGTGAAGAACCCGGATGTGTGCCCGCGCTCGTGTATCTGTGCGAGCAGGGACCTCTGGTCAGCGCTGAGCAACAAGATATCCGAGACACTCGGCTCCATGACCCTGGAGGACCTGGCAGGCAGGAGCAGGGAAAAGGTCGAGGCCCCCGGCATGTACCACATCTGAGGAGAGAGCAATGGACATGGTGAGCGAGATCCGGAGACTCAAACGGGAGAGGGACGCCGTCATCCTTGCCCACAACTACCAGCTCTCCGAGGTGCAGGACATTGCCGACTTCGTAGGCGACTCCCTGGGCCTGAGCATCCAGGCCGCGGGCACCGAAGCCAAGGTCATCGTGTTCTGTGGTGTGCACTTCATGGCAGAGACAGCCAAGATCCTCTCCCCGGGCAAGACCATCCTTCTCCCAGACATGGACTCTGGCTGCCCCATGGCGGACATGGTCACGACCGAAAACGTGCTGGCTCTCAAGGAGGGGTATCCGGACGCCACCGTGCTCTGCTACGTGAATACTTCCGCCGAGGTGAAGGCGGTCTGCGACCTGTGCTGTACATCAGCCAACGCCGGGAGCATGGTACGCGATCTGATGGACAAAGGCAGGAAGGTGATTTTTGTCCCGGACATACACCTGGCGGGGTATGCCGCAGAGTCCACGGGATGCGACATTATCCCCTGGAAGGGCTTCTGCCCCACCCATGTGAAGATCCTGCCCGAACACGTGCTTACGGCCAAGGAGCTGCATCCGGGCGCCGTGGTCCTGGCCCACCCCGAGTGCACATCCGAGGTCAGGCACCTGGCGGACAAGGTCCTGTCCACAGAGACCATGTGCTGGTATGCCAGAGAGATGAAGGAGCAGGAGTTCATCGTGGCCACCGAGGTAGGCATCCTCCACCGGATGCGCGCGGAGAACCCTGCAAAACAGTTCCATCCGGCCAGCGAACTCGCGGTGTGTCCCAACATGAAGCGCAACACCCTGGAGAAGGTGCTCCACGCGCTCCAGTCGATGCAGCACGAGATAATCCTGGACCGCGAGACCATGCACAGGGCCAGGCAGTGCATCCGCAGGATGCTCGAGTACCGGGCGTGAGGAAATGTAAAAATTCTTGGACCGAAATGCACGCAAGGAGGTTGGAATGAGTACCATAGATGCACCGTTGAAGACGGAAACCCTGCTCCTGCACGGCGGCCAGGCCACGGACCCGACCACCGGGGCGAGGGCCGTGCCCATCTACCAGACCACGTCCTTCCAGTTCAGGGACACCCAGCACGCGGCGGACCTCTTTGCCCTGAAGGTTCCGGGCAACATCTACACCCGGCTCATGAACCCCACCACCGACGTGTTCGAGAGGCGCATGGCCCTCATGGACGGAGGCATCGGGGCCCTGGCCGTCTCAAGCGGCCAGTCCGCCATCAGCCTGGCGCTCCTGAACATCGCGCAGGCGGGCGACGAGATCGTGTCCATGGACAACCTCTACGGCGGCACCTACAACCTGTTCCGCCACACGTTCGGCCGCATGGGCATCACCGTGAGGTTCGTGCCGTCTTCGGACCTCGACGCGCTGGCAAAGGCCATGGGCCCCAGGACCAGGGCCGTGTACGCCGAATCCATCGGCAACCCAAAGCTCGACGTCACGGACCTCGAGGCGGTGGCCGCCATCGCCCACCGGGCGGGCGTGCCCTTCGTGCTGGACAACACCGTGAGCCCGTACCTTTTAAGACCCTTCGAACACGGTGTGGATATCACGGTGTACTCGGCCACGAAATTCATCGGCGGCCACGGCACCTCCATCGGCGGTGTCATCGTGGATTCGGGGAGGTTCGACTGGAAAGGCGTGAGATTCCCCCTCATCACGGAGCCGGACGAGAGCTACCACGGCCTGAACTTCCACGAGGCGCTGGGAGGCCAGGCGTACATCGTCAAGGCCCGGGTCACGCTGCTGCGCGACCTGGGACCTGCGCTGAGCCCGTTCAACGCCTTCCTGTTCCTCCAGGGCCTGGAGACGCTCCACCTGCGGATGCCCAGGCACGCGGAGAACGCGCTGGCCGTGGCGCAGTACCTGGAAAAGCATGCGAAGGTCTCGTGGGTGAACTACCCGGGCCTCAAGACGAGCCCTGAATACGCGAAGGCGCAGAGATACCTGCCCAGAGGGGCGGGCGCCATCATCGGGTTCGGCATAAAGGGCGGCATGGAGGCCGGAAGGCGCTTCATCGAGGGCCTCGAGCTCGTGTCGCACCTGGCCAACATCGGCGACGCCAAGACACTGGCCATCCACCCGGCCACCACCACGCACCAGCAGCTCACCGACGAGGAACGGCTCGCCACGGGCGTGACGCCGGACTTCATCCGGCTCTCCGTCGGCATCGAGCACATCGACGACATCCTGGCGGACATCGACCGGGCGCTTCAGCGGGCATAGGAGGCACGACATGGTATACGACGACATAACCAAGACCGTGGGCAACACCCCGCTCGTGAGGATCAACCGCCTCACCGAAGGTTCCGGTGCCATCGTCCTCGCCAAGCTCGAGTCCTTCAACCCGCTGAGCTGCGTCAAGGAACGCATCGGCGTGGCCATGATCGAGGACGCGGAGCAAAGGGGCCTCATCAGACAGGGCACCGTCATCGTGGAGCCCACCAGCGGCAACACCGGCATCGGCCTTGCCTTCGTGTGCGCGGCCCGGGGCTACCGGCTCATCCTCACCATGCCCGAGACCATGAGCGTGGAGCGCAGGCAGCTCCTGTCCATCCTGGGGGCCGAGGTCGTGCTCACCGAGGGATCCAGGGGCATGAAGGGTGCAGTGGAGAGGGCCGAGGAACTCTGCAGAGAGACGAGGGACAGCTTCATGCCCCAGCAGTTCAGGAACCCGGCCAACCCAGAGGCACACCGGCGGACCACGGCCGAGGAGATCTGGAGGGACACGGAAGGCACCGTGGACTACTTCGTGGCGGGCATCGGCACGGGCGGCACCATCACCGGGGTGGGCGAGGTCCTGAAGGCGCTCAAGTCCGGCGTGAAGATCATCGGCATCGAGCCGTCCGACTCGCCGGTGCTCAGCGGCGGCAAACCCGGCCCTCACAAGATCCAGGGCATCGGCGCAGGCTTCGTGCCGGAGGTCCTGAACCGGGACGTGCTTGACGAGATCATCCCGGTGACCCATGAGGATGCCGGAAAAACCGCCCGGGCGCTCGCCCGGCAGGAGGGGATCCTGGCGGGCATCTCCAGCGGCGCGGCCATGTGGGCGGCCCTCGAGGTGGCCCGCCGGAAAGAGGCCGATGGGAAGGCCATCGTGGTCCTGCTCCCGGACACCGGGGAGCGCTACCTCTCCACCTGGCTGTTCCAGGCATCGTGATTGCCTGAAGGTATGATACCTGGGCTGCCTCATCGTGGCCCTGTTCAGCGTGATTTCCCGGAGACGCAGAGAGCCCGTATGCAAAGCAACCGCTGCCTCACCTGGCATACGGAATAAATAATAGTCTGCATATGATGACACGAAAACAACAAACGTAACATTATGTCCTTGTCCGGGCCTCCTGCAGGTGGTATAGATCCGATCTATACCGAACTGTGGAGGTTTCTATGGCAAGGCGTGTCGCATTCATCACGGCGCTTCTGTTTGTCCTGTGCTCCCCGGGTGCCCATGCCCACTTCGGCATGATCATTCCCTCGGACGACATCGTGTCCCAGGGCGAGGCCAGCCGGGTGAGCCTGAAGCTCGCCTTCGCCCACCCCTTCGAGATGCAGGGCATGCCCCTGGAGAAGCCCCAGTCCTTCTCGGTGATGACCGGAAAGGAGAAGACCGACCTCATGGGGACCCTCAGGCAGGTCAGGTTCCTCAAGGAAAGGGCATGGGAGACCACCTACAGGTTCCAGAGGCCCGGCGTGTACAGTTTCGCCATGGAGCCAAGACCCTACTGGGAACCGGCCGAGGACTGCTACATCATCCACTACACGAAGGTGATCGTGAGCGCCTTCGGCCTCGAAGACGGGTGGGACGCGGAGATGGGTCTCAAGACCGAGATCGTGCCCCTGACCAGGCCCTTCGGGCTCTACGCGGGCAACGTGTTCCAGGGCGTGGTGAAACTCGACGGGAAGCCCGTGCCGAACTGCGA
>CAZNGL010000075.1:0-13891 GCA_964572405.1 uncultured Bacteriovoracaceae bacterium | reverse complement strand
ACAGTAATGTGTTGAGCTAACCGGTACTAATCGGCCGTGAGGCTTGACCTACAAATCGCTCTCTTCCTACGCTTATACCAATCAGGAATCACTTCTTCTCTTCTGTACAAAATTCCTGGTGACCATGGCAAAGGGGAAACACCCGATCCCATTCCGAACTCGGCAGTTAAGCCCTTTAGCGCCGAATGTACTGCACGGGCAGCTGTGTGGGAGAATAGGACGTTGCCAGGACAATTATCAAGGCCCCCGGACTTCAAGTTCGGGGGCCTTTTCGTGTTTCCAATTCACTTTCTTTTCGGGGGTCTTGCATTCTCGAGAGTCCATCGACTCGGTTTTCAAAGACGGGTAAGACATCTTTCTACAGTATGCATGCAGTTCTTCCGATTTAACGGGTATCAAGGAACCTAGCAATATGGCTCCAGAGGAATCACACGTCAATGAAAGCAGCTTGTGCTTAAAGGAATGAGGACCCAATGGGGGATGAGACCATGAGAACATGTTCCTCCTGCGGAAAAGTGCTCGAGCCCGATGAAGATATCTGCACGAAGTGCCGGGCCCTCTTCGGGGAACACGGAGAGAGCGGCGAGGGGGAGGACTCTATCGGAGCGGAACTCCTGTCCTTGGCCAATGACTTCCTCTGTGTGAACAAGATGGGCCCGCACTGGTATGAACTGACATCCCGGCCGCGACCACAAGTCCCAGGCCAGAAGGTGACGATACAGTACCAGGCCGTGGCGCAGCTGGTGCCGGAACGATACCAGGTCCTGTTCTGGGAAAAGATGATGGAAACGCTGGTGGGCACAGAAGGTGACGCTTCTCAAGAAAGCTCCATCCAGAATTCTATTGATGTCAACCAGAAGATCCACGGGTACCACATGTTCGGCGGCCCTTACGGTTTGCGCTACGACAGACTTCACCGGGTGGTGAGGGCCATTGCGAACGAGCAGGGTTGGCAATTCAAACTGTCCACGTCCAAACCCGTCATGGATTTCACCCCCTCCATGGAAACGGCGCTTCCCCCCCCTGTCTCCAGGAAGAGCAGATGGATTCCGGCGATTCTGGCGGGAGCAGTCATCCTCGCGGTTGCTGCAGCACTGGTTGGAATTCTGTCAGAGGGGGCGAAGGAAACACCTGTTGCTGAAAAACCCAAAACCGTTGCCGTACCGCATGCGGCACAGGAGCAGCCGGTTCCCAACCTATCAGCGACAATCGATTACAATGCCGAAGGCATGAGAAAAGCCAGGGCCGGGAACATGGAAGAAGCGGCCGTGTTGTTTGAAAAGGCCGTACAAGCCAGTCCGGATAATTCCAATGCCTGGAACAACCTTGGATTGGCTCTGCGCAAGACCGGCAGGAATGAGGAGGCCGTCACGGCCTACCAACGCGCCATTACCATAAACCCCGACTTCGCCCTGGTGTATAAGAATCTCGGCATCCTGTTCGAGCAGATGGGCAAGAAGAAAGAGGCTGCAGAGGCCTATCTGAAATACGCTGAACTGAACCAAGTTGCTGCAGATGCGCGCACCGCAAGAGAAAAAGCGGTGACGCTGATGGGCGCAGCGCAGGGGAAGGAGAAAAGACCATGAGGCACATTTTCTTCACACGGAACCTGATTGTGCTGCTCTGTTTCTTTCTGGTCTCTGGTTGTGCCGCAACAGAAACAACCACCAAACCCGATACGACCGGACCGGCTCCAACCGCCGCCGGCGGTGACGGGACGGAAACAGCCACCAGGCCTGCCACGACCCCAAAGCCGGTGCTTCTGTATGTTCTCCCTGATCGGCTTAACCTGAGGGAGTGCCCGTCAATTAAGTGCAAGGTTGCCGCAGTGCTGAAACGTGGCGATGAAGTCATCAAGCTGGGACAGGAAAAGGATTGGATCAATGTACGAGTGAGGGCAACGAACCGTGAAGGTTGGGTGGCCTCGACCCTGGTCGGGAAAACGGTCCCCAAGAAGAAACCCTCTTCCAGGATCAAGGAACAGTCGCCACCACAGGGAAAAGAAAAGCAGGGATCATCCGAGTTACAAGAAGAGTTCGCCCCTTGATCCCCCAGGGAAAAAGGGACGCATCATTCTGATTCACCCCTGAATATTTTTGAATATTCAGGACGGGGACCGATATCCCCTGAATTTCAAGTTTGGTATCGTGTCACCAGGGATTAAACCTGCGATGGATAAATTCCGATCTTAAGAATATACACCCTCGAAATGTGAAGGCTTTGAAAAGGGATGGGGATATGAAAGAGGAAAACAGATCAGTGGGCCGGTTGCTGGAGGTGCTCGCCGAGGCCAAGGACCTGGTGACCGAGTTCGCGGACGAGGCATCCAGGAGCAGGGCGGCAGAAGTCACCTTGCGGGAGAGCGAGGAGCGGTACCGGATCCATTTTTCCCTGACCAGCGACGTCATGTTTTCCCTTGACCGGCAGCTCACGATCCTGAATGTTTCCCCGAACGTGGAGCAGGTGCTCGGGTATAAACCCGAGGAACTGACCGGCAAGACCATTACAGAGGCGAATCTGCTGCATACCGACGATTTGCAGGAAGCACTGGACAAGGCCCAGCACGTCCTTGCCGGAGAGGTATCCCTGTCCTCCATCTTCCGGTTCGCGACCAAGAACGGCGAGACCCTGATCGGCGAGGTGAGCAGCATCCCGCTCAGCCGCGACGGCCAGGTCGTCGAGGTGATCACTGTGGCCCGGGACATCACCAAGCGGATCAACACGGAAAACTCGCTCCGTGAGAGCTCTGAGCGCTACCTGCACATCCTCGACTCCCTGCCCAGCGCGGTATGCATCCTGAAGGCCGAAGACACCAGGTTCACGTTTGCCAACCAGGCCTTCTGCGCCCTGAGCGGCCACGAGATCCGCGACATCATCGGGAAGACGCCGGTGGAGCTGAAGCTCCCGGTGGGGCTCGACGATTTCTTTTCCAGCGGCAAACCCGTTGCGGGTTCCTTCCAGGCAGATCTCAGGAAGCAGCGGCTGAAGAAGAAAGACGGCACCGTAGCGGATGTGTTCGTCTCCTCAGGCCCCATGAAGTACGGGGAGGAAGACTGCCTGATCATGGTCATGCTGGATGTCACCGGGTATAAGCGGAGCCTGTAGCGGATAAACCCCTGGAGATCCGGGGACACCATACGTACGTCTGAAACCACGAATCTTCAAGATAACTATATATTATTGTCATTCCAGGAATATCCGCATATAAGTACATGCAACAGCATCGGCACCAGGAAGGGGTTCACCATGAGAGATGTTGTTGTCATCGGTGCAGGGCTCCATCGCTACGGCATGTTTCCTGAAAAGACCACCGTCGACATGGGCACGGAGGCGATCACCCTGGCGCTGAACGACGCCGGCATGGCCTGGAAGGACATCGAGGCCGCCTACTGCGGCACGGTGCAGCCCGGCGTGTCCGGGGGGCATGCCATCTGCAACAAGATGGGATACACGGGCCTGGGCATCACCATCGTGGAGAACGCGTCCGCCAGCGGATCATCCGCGTTCAGGGAGGCGTACCTGTCCGTGGCCTCGGGCCAGAACGACGTGGTGCTCGCCTTCGGCGTGGACAAGCTCGGCTCACAGCTCCTGGCGCCGCCCCCCGTGTCCAGTCAGCCACAGCCGCAGCCGGTGAACGCGGCCCCGCCCGAACCCGCAGAAACCCAGCCGGAGCCGGAGAACGAACGGGTGGACGCCAAGTTCCGGAAAATGCTGCCGGTCCAGTACTTTGCCGGCATCGCCCGGCACTACATGGAGGAATACGGCGTCACGCGGGAGCAGCTGGGCCAGGTCTCGGTGAAGAGCCATTTCAACGCCAGCCTGAACCCCTACGCGCACTTCCGGAAGCCGTGCACGCTGGAGCAGGCCAACAATGCTCGCATGGTGGAGGACCCGCTCACCGTACTGCACTGCTGCCCCATGGACGACGGGGCAGCGGCGGTCATCGTGTGCGCACGGGACGTTGCACCGAAATATACCCACAAGCCGTGTCCCGCCGTGGCAGCGTCCGTGAACAGGAGCACGCCGGAAGACGGCGATTTCTTCATCACCCTGACCAGGCTGGCCTCGCAGGAGGCCTACCGGAAGGCCGGTATCTCTCCGGAAGACCTGGACCTCGTGGAGCTGCACGACGCCTTCACTATCGAGGAGATCATGTACCTCGAGGCCCTCGGCCTGTGCGAAACAGGGCAGGGCGGGAGACTGGTGGAAGACGGTGTGACGGCCCTCACCGGCAGGCACCCGGTCAATGCGAGCGGGGGCCTCATTTCCATGGGGCATCCCGTGGGGCCCACGGGCATCGGCCAGGTGGCCGAGGTCCTCTGGCAGATGCGCGGCGAGTGCGGCAGGCGTCAGATCGCAAGGCCGGTCAATTGTGCTTTGGCCCACATGGTCGGCGCGGGCGGGGTCTGCGTGATTCACGTGTTCAGAAGGTGACACTTCGTCTCACAGAACAGCTGGACGGGTTCGGCCCGCAGGCCACGGCACCTCGCCCAGGGCCATCCGGCACAGGTCCGTGATGAATACCTGGGGCAGTCCCGCCTGTGCGGTTTCGCCCTTCATCACGGTGTCGCACATGGGGCAGATGGTTATCAGCGCCTCGGCGCCATGGTCCAGCGCGTCATTGATGTTGTCGTGCTGCATCTTTTCGCCGAGCTCCCTGTTCACGAACAGGGCCGGCCCGCCGCAGCACAGCGCGTCCACGCCCTCGTATGTCCTCGATACGCGCGCCACGCCGATGAGGGAGAAGATCTCGTCCAGCCAGGCAGTCTGCTCCGGCAGCCACCGTATTGCGCAGTTCGGCTGGTAGGCGACCCTCCTGTTCAGCCTGGTGATGTCGCTTTGATGGTTCCCCAGATAGTCACGCAGGTGCTCGAACAGGTGTACGTACCTGTAGGGCACCTCGATACCGAGCTCCCTGGCTCTGAGGTGCGCCAGGATGTACCCCTCGTTGTGGATGTACACGATGTCCTTCCCCAGTTCGGCGAAGTTGTCGATCACCTTCCGGGCATACCGCTCCGTAAGGCTCGCCCCGCCCATGTGGGCCATGCCCACCAGGGATGCGTACTTCCGTCCCCGCACCACGGTCATGCCCCTGAACAGGGCGCTCTCCAGCGTGCCTGCCGGGAACTGGGCAAAGGTGAAGGAATCGAAGGACAGGGCGGGCCTTCCGGGTTCTCCCTCGATCACCTCCACGTCCCTGCTGCCCTTCTCGAAGGTCTTCACCACGGAATCGGTGAAGGGCTTGAAGGCCGCGGTGATGGGGCTTGAGAACCGCTCCTGCATCGTATAGATGAGGTCTGCCGGGTCCGCGCCCTGCGGGCAGTACTGGAAGCAGGCGTTGCAGGTGATGCACTTTTCCAGGATCTCGGCCGGCTTCCCCTCCATGAGGAGCCGTATCTCGGCAACGGCCTTGTCGCGGTCGTAGTCCACATACCGGCACTTCACCAGGCAGTCGCCGCACAGATCGCACTTCGACGCGTCCCACATGGTTCACCTCCATGCTCCTAATTGTATGTGCAACAGAGGCCGGGTGCAATACTGCGGATCTCCCGTCCACTTCCTGACCCTAACCGGCTCGAGGTCCGGTTGGGTCATGAGGTCACGTGGTGCCTTCCCTGCGGACATGCATCATATCCCTTCCGGCTTTCCCGGGAGACGCGGGAAAGATGGGAAGGGGGCAGAACACCTCGAAAGGGGCTCCTGGTTGACAAAACGACCCGGTCGTATCACTCTGGAACATCCACGGGGCACAGAAGGCTCCCGAAGGGGTGCCTCGTGAGTGGGAGAGCCGAAGAGAGGATAAACGCATGACCCTCGAGAGCGTCCTGGTGAAGCCTGCGGGCCCGGACTGCGACCTGGCCTGCTCCTACTGCTTCTACCGCCACAAGGGCCCGCTCTTCCCCGCGGGTGCCCATCGCATGTCCGACGAGGTGCTCTCCGAGATGATCCGGCAGCTCGTGGAGGTGTCCGGGCCCCACGTGTCCGTGGGGTGGCAGGGGGGCGAGCCGACCCTCATGGGCCTTCCCTTCTTCGAGCGGGCGGTCCGCCTCGAGGAGCGTCATGGCAGGGGCAGGACCGTGGCCAACGGCCTCCAGACCAGCGGCATGCACATCGACCGGTCCTGGGCGATCTTCCTGAAGCAATACCGGTTCCTCGTGGGGCTGTCCATCGACGGACCCGAGGAGGTCCACGACCACTACCGCCGGACAGCAGGGGGCGGGCCCACCTGGGCCAGGGTCAGGGACGCGGCGCTGCTCCTCCTGGACACGGGGGTGCCGGTGAACGCCCTCACGGTGGTGAACGACCATTCCGTGCGTTTCCCCGAGGAGATCTACGCACATCACCGGGACCTGGGGCTCACCCACATGCAGTTCATCCCCTGCTTCGAGCGGGGCAGGAGCGACCCCGGCCTCACTGCACCGTTCTCGGTGCCCGCCGACGCATACGGCGCCTTCCTCTGCACCCTCTTCGACGGGTGGATCTCAGACTTCAGAGACGGCGCGCCGACGACCTCCATCCGCTTCTTCGAGTCCCTCCTCTTCTCCTACGCGGGCATGGCGCCCGCCGACTGCACCTTCCTCGAGCAGTGCGGGACCTACCTCGTGGTGGAGCACAACGGGGACGTGTTCCCGTGCGACTTCTTCGTGGAACCGGCCTGGAAGCTCGGCAACATCATGGAGGAGCCCCTTCGGGAACTCATCCGCTCGCCGGGGCGCCGTGCGTTCGCCCGGATGAAGGCCGAGCTGCCCGAGGGCTGCGCGGCATGCCGGTGGCTGGCACTGTGCCGCGGCGGCTGCACCAAGGACCGCCCTGACGACACCGGGGGGCGCTCCGCTACCCGCTACTGCAGCTCCTACCGGATGTTCTTCGAACACGCCGACGGGGAGCTCAGGAGGCTGGTGGCCGAGCACCGGAGGAGAGAGGATGGAGCACATCGACGTGCCCGCCCCGTCCCGGCGGGAAAGGTGGGGCGGAACGACCCCTGTCCCTGCGGGAGCGGCCGCAAGTACAAGAAGTGCTGCGGGTCCCAGGCGGAATGATCGTCATTCTCACTTTTGGCACCCACTGTTGCAGTCACCTGTCGGGACGCATGCCGCCCTGGTGGACGCGGAGTGGCCGCATCTCCCTAATTGCCTAAAAAAGCATGACATATCAATGTTATATGCAATACGGGCAAGAATGTGCTATAGGGTTCTGCAACGGGGCGTGTGCCGGGCGGCACTGCGGGCGCGCGGCCGGACATGCGCAGTGTTCGTAACGTAAAGGGGATGACCATGGCAAAGACGCTTGGGGATATCACGCAGGAACTGAACGAAAAGGTGCTGGGCCCGGCCAGGGCCGAGGCCGATGCGCTCCTACGCAGCGCCAGGGAGCACGCGGACGCCATCGTGACCCAGGCCGAGGCCGCGGCGGACAAGATCAGGGCAGCGGCCAGACAGGACGCGGAGAAGGTCACCAGGCAGATGCAGGTGGACATGGACATGGCGGCGAGGAATTTCCTCATCATGGTCCAGGAGAGGCTGGAGGCCGCCGTGGTGGCGCCCGTGGTGGAGGGCGAGGTGAGGGCGGCCCTGAACGATGCGGGGTTCCTCAAGCGCATGATCGAGATCCTGCTGGGAGAGTTCCTCAAAGGCGGGGGCCGGGAACAGCCCCTGGAGGTCCTCCTGCCCGAGAAGGACAGGGCCGACCTGGAGGCCTGGTTCATGGAGAAGTTCCGGGACAGGGCGGCCGGGTCCCTGGAGGTGCGGTTCACCGACACGATCAGCTTCGGTTTCAGCATGGGCGCTCAGGGGAAAGGCGCCCGTTTCAACTTCAGCTCCGGCCTCGTGGAGGCCTTTTCAACCTTCTGCTCGCCGCGTTTCCGCAGGCATTTCTTCGCCCGGGAGGGGTCCTAGGAGGGCATGCACGGCTACTATTACCTCCTGTGTCTGCTCCCCCCCCTGCCGGAGGCCCTGGGGGAGAAGATGCGGATGACGCCCGGCGAGATCACCGGCGCCGTCAGGCGGAACGTCCACCCGGAGCACCTTGAGCTGGCCCGTGCGCTCCTGTACGGCGTGGACGCCTTCAACTGGGAGCAGGCGGACCAGGGTCGCGACCTCTTCCTCGAGGGCGGGCTCGTGTCCCGGCAGGACCTGGCGGACAACCGCAATCTTCCTGCCTTCATCCGGGCCTTCCGCGACGAGTGGGAGCGGGGCATCGGCCGGGCCTGTCCCTATGACCGGCTCTGGGAGCTCTATTACGGCTACGCCCATGCCGAGGCCGAGCGTTTCGGGTGCCGCTTCCTCGTCGACTACCTGTCCTGGGAGATCCAGCTGCGCTCGAGCCTGGCAGCGGTGCGGATCAGGGAAAGAGGGGGCCACGTGGACGATCACGCGGTCCTGGACTTCTTCCCGGAACGCGACTTCTCCACCCTCGTCATGCGGCTCAAGGGAGCGGGGAATCCGCTCGAGGCGGAACGCCTCGTGGACGAGGAGCGCCTGCGCCAGATCGACCGGTGCGAGGGGGGCGCGGGGTTCTCCATCGACGCCCTGCTGGCCTATGTAGCGCGCTCAAGGGTCTATTCCCGCTGGGAGAGCATAGCCGGCGGGTTCGATATCGAGACGTATCTGTGGCACGGGGGTTCGATGTGAAGGGTCCAACACGAGGTCGGGTTGTGGCGGTGAACGGCCCCCTCGTCACCTGCGAGGTGGACGAGGGGCGGGAGGTCCTCCAGAATGAGGTCGCGTACGTGACGTGCAACGGGGTGCCCTTGAAGTCCGAGGTCATCCGGATCCGCGGATCCCAGATCGACCTGCAGGTCTTCGAGAGCACCACGGGCCTGAAGGTCGGGGACGACGCCGAGTTCTCCGGCGAGCTCCTCTCGGCCACGCTGGGCCCCGGCATGCTGGGCATGATCTACGACGGCCTGCAGAACCCGCTTGGGGAGCTGGAGAACGACCAGGGGTTCTTCCTGAGGCGGGGACAGTACCTCCCCTCCCTGGACCGGGAGAAGCTCTGGGACTTCGAGCCCCTGGTTCGGGCCGGGGTCCGGCTCCGGGCGGGGCAGTACCTGGGCAGGGTCACCGAAGGCATCTTCGAGCACCCCATCATGGCACCGCTCACGCTCCAGGGCACCTGGGAGGTGCACCAGATCATGCCCGCCGGAAGGTACACGGTGGAGGACACCGTGGCGGTCCTGACGAGTATCGACGGGCAGGTCCTGCGCCAGGTCGCCGTGACGCTGAAGCAGGAGTGGCCGGTCAAGCGGCCCATGCGGGTCTACGAGGAGCGCCTGCTCCCGGACACCCAGCTCCTGACCCAGTGCCGCATGATCGATATCTTCTTCCCCCTGGCCGAAGGGGGAACAGCCTGCATCCCCGGGCCTTTCGGCGCCGGCAAGACCGTGCTGCAGCAGATCATTTCCCGGTACGCCGAGACGGACGTCGTCATCATCGTGGCCTGCGGCGAGCGGGCCGGCGAGGTGGTGGAGACGATCCGCGAGTTCCCGAGGCTGGAGGACCCCAAGACCGGCAGGTCTCTCATGGAGCGCACGGTCATCATCTGCAACACCTCGTCCATGCCCGTGGCTGCCCGCGAGGCCTCCATCTACACGGGGCTGACCCTGGGGGAATACTACCGCCAGCTCGGGCTCAAGGTGCTCCTCCTGGCGGACAGCACCTCCCGATGGGCGCAGGCCCTGCGCGAGACATCGGCCAGGATGGAGGAGATCCCGGGCGAGGAGGCCTTCCCGGCCTACCTGGAAAGCCGTATCGCCGCCGTGTACGAGCGCGCCGGCAAGGTACGGCTCTTTGGCGGCGCCACCGGCTCGCTCACCATGATCGGCACGGTCTCTCCCGCCGGCGGCAACTTCGAGGAGCCGGTGACGCAGAACACCCTCAAGGTGGTGGGTGCCTTCCACGGTCTCTCAAGGACCCGTTCGGACCAGCGCCGCTACCCGGCCATCGACCCGCTCATCTCCTGGAGCCTCTACACACAGCAGATGCGGGCCTCGCTCAACACGCGCCACGAGAGGTGGGTCGACCTCGTGCAGGAGGCCCACGACCTGATCTTCAGGGGCAACGAGATCCACCAGATGATGCTGGTGGTGGGAGAGGAGGGCATCGGCCTGGACGACCTGGTGATCTACCTGAAGTCCGAGATCATCGACGCGGTCTGCCTGCAGCAGGACTCCTTCGACAGGGTGGACCAGGCCACCTCCCGGCAGCGCCAGATATCCGACTTCGGGCTGCTCATGGACATGGTGCACCACGCCTTCGCCTTCGAGTCCAAGGAGCAGGCGAAGAGCAGCATGACGCACCTGCAGAACCTGTTCTTCCAGCTGAAGTACTGCCCCTTCGAGGGGGACGCCTACCACCGGTACCGGTCGCAGATCGAGGCCGTCCTGAATGGCAAAGGAGCGAGCCACCTATGATCATCGAACATTCCCGCATCGTCCGCATCCAGGGGGATATCATCACGGTGCCTGCCTCGGGCATCACCTACGGAGAACTGGCCACGGTGAAGAGCCGCACCGGCGTCTCCCTGGCCCAGGTCATCCGCCTGCGGGGGGACGACGTGTTCCTGCAGGTTTTCGCCGGGTCGCGGGGCGTCTCCACGGGCGACACGGTCCGGTTCCTCGGCCACCCCATGCAGGTGCCCTTCGGCGATGCGCTCCTGGGCAGGATCTTCAACGGGTCAGGCGAGCCCATTGATCGGGGCCCTGACCTGCGGGCGCTTCCCCGGGTGGGCATCGGCGGCCCGTCGGTGAACCCGGTGAGGAGAGTCATCCCCCGGGGGTTCATCGAGACGCGAGTACCCATGGTGGATGTCTTCAACCCCCTGGTGGAAAGCCAGAAGCTGCCCATCTTCGCCGCGGCGGGCGAGCCCTACAACGAGCTGCTCGCCCGCATCGGCATGCGCGCCAACGCCGACGTGGTCATCCTGGGCGGCATAGGGCTGAAGTACGACGAATACCTGAAGTTCCGGATGGCCTTCGAGGAGGCAGGCGTCCTGTCCCGCACCATCATGTTCGTCCATACTGCGTCCGACCCGGTGGTGGAGCGGCTGCTGGTGCCCGACATGGCGCTCGCCGTGGCGGAGCAGTTCGGCGTGCGCGGCAGGCGGGTGCTGGTCCTGCTCACGGACATGACCGCGTTCGCCGACGCCTTGAAGGAGATCGCCATCTCCATGGACCAGGTCCCGTCGAACCTCGGTTACCCGGGCTCCCTCTACAGCGACCTCGCCTCACGCTACGAGAAGGCCGTGGACTTCGACGGCGCGGGCAGCATCACCATCCTGGCCGTGACCTCCATGCCCGGGGACGACGTGACCCACCCGGTGCCGGACAACACCGGCTACATCACCGAAGGCCAGTTCTATCTGCGCAAGGGCGTCATCGAGCCCTTCGGCTCGCTGTCGCGCCTCAAGCAGCTCGTCATCGGCAAGGTCACCAGGCCCGACCACGGCTACATCATGAACAGCATGATACGCCTGTTCGCGCGCAGCCGGGAGGTGGAGCAGAAGCTGGCCATGGGCTTCGACAGGACCCCGGACGACGAGCGCTACCTCAGGTACGGCCGGTTGTTCTACGAGCGGTTCATGGACCTGCGCGTGGACCTGGGCATCAACGACGCGCTGGATCTGGGGTGGAAGACGCTGGCCGAGTGCTTCCAGAGCGACGAGGTGGAGATCAAGCAGGAGTTCATCGACAGGCACTGGCCGGCATGACCGGCGGGGCGGGGCACCCATGGCGGAACGGATCAAGCTGAACAAGATATCGCTCAGGACGCAGAAGCAGAAGCTGGCCATGTACCAGCGCTTCCTGCCCGCGCTGGAGGCGCGCAAGCAGCAGCTCCTGGTACAGCTCGCCGTCGTGCGCGCGCGCATCGCGGAGCAGGAGGACCGACTGCAGGGGGTCATGCGGGAGATCTCTGCCTGGGGAGCTCTGCTCGCCGACATGGGGCCGCTTGTGCGCCCCTTCATCGAGGTCAGGGAGGTCAGGTCGTCCTTCCACAACGTGGCCGGGCTGCAGGTGCCCCGGTTCCACGGCGTGGCGTTCGCCGAGGCGCCCTACAGCTACTTCGCCACGCCGCCCTCCTTCGAGGAGGTGATCCGGCAGAGCCGCGGGGCCATCGAGTGCCGCGCGGAGATCCGCATACTCAAAGAGGGGGAACGGGTCCTCTACGAGGGGTTCCGCAAGACGAGCCAGCGCATCAACCTCTACGAGCAGCGCCTGATCCCCGCCTGCCGGGAGGCCATCCGCAGGATCGTGGTCTACCTGCAGGACCAGCAGGCCGCCGCCGTGGGCGTGGCCAAGGTGGCCAAGCGCCTCACCGAGGCGGCCATGCACGGGGGAGCGGGTGTACAGGCTGGAGCATCCAGGGGCACGGACGCAGGGCGGCGAGGGGGTGAGCCTTGGCCATAGCGAAGATGACGAGGGTGTTCATCGCCGGACCGGCGGACTGCGAGAAGGAGACCGTCCGCCTTCTCCAGGCCCTGGGCGTGGTGCACGTGGAGCCGGCCTCTGAGATGGCGGGGGAGTACGAGAACCTCAACGGCGCCGTGGTGGCCCGGGCCAGGAAGCTTGACCGGATCATGGAGGAACTGGGCCCCTTCAGAGACACGAAGGCGGCGCCGCTCCTTGCCATCGACGACGAGGCGGTGAGCGCCCACGCAGAAGAGACGCTCCTGGCATATCATGACCTGGAGCTGCGGGTGCAGTCGCTGGAACGCCTCCTGGCGGAGCTCGAACCCTGGGGGGATTTCGATCCTGCCCACATCCGGGCCTTGGAGGCGGACGGCGTGTGCGTGCGCCGCTACCGCATGGACCCGCAGCGGTGGGAGGAGTTCGTCGCCCCCGAGGGGGTGTTCCTCGAGGTGGTCGCCCGGAGGCGGGAGGTGCTGTTCTACACGCTGAGCATGGGCGAGCCGCCGGAGATCCCGCACGCCACCCAGCTGCACCTGCCCGAGACGGGCCCCGCCGAGATGGCGGCCGAGCTCGGCCGGCACCGGGAGCAGCTGGCGTCGCTGGAAGGCGAGCTTGCCCGCGTGGCCGGACGCATGGGCGACATCAGGAGGCACTGGATCGCCACGCTGAACGAGGCGGCCTTCACCGGCACGGTGGCCACGCTGCACCGGGAACCCTACCTCTTCGGCCTGCAGGGGTGGATCCCCCGGGAGAAGGAGGCGGCCTTCCGGGAAGGGCTCGCCGCCGGCGCCCTGGCGCTGCACGTGGTGACGCGGGAACCGCTGGAAGGGGAGGAGCCGCCGGTCCTCATGGAGAACAACTGGTTCGTCCGGCGCATCGAGCCCCTGCTGAAGCTCTACGGCATCCCCCGGTACCGCCACCTCGACCCATCCCTCTTCTTCGCGCCCTTCATGGTGCTGTTCTTCGGGATCTGCCTGAGCGACGCAGGGTATGGCATGCTGTTCTACCTCGTCTCCCACGTCGCGGGCAGGAAATGGGGCGACAGGATCGAGGGAGTGGGTCTGGTGGTGAAACTCTGCAAGGCCTTTGCCGTTGCCGCCGTGGCCATGGGCGCCGTGACGGGGTCTGTTTTCGGCTACAGCTTCGAGAGCCGGAACTGGATCCTCGTGGATGTGGACGTGAACTACGGCGACCCCATGATCCTGTTCTACGCATCCCTCGCTCTGGGTGTCGTCCACCTGAGCCTGTCCTACCTCATGGGCATCCTGCAGGCCGCCTACACGTACATCAGGATGCAGAAACTGGGCCTCATCCTCGTCCTGTGGGGCGCGGTGCTGCTCATCGCGCGCTCCATCTGGTTCGACGCCCCGGCCGGCCAGGCGAACGCACCCATGCTCTACGGCGGCAGCGGCGCCCTGGCATGTGGGCTTCTCCTGACGCTGCTCTTCCCCAACGACAGCAGGAGGTGGGCGGTCAGGCTCGGCC
>CAZNGL010000074.1:0-13906 GCA_964572405.1 uncultured Bacteriovoracaceae bacterium | reverse complement strand
GAGATGGAATCTCGTGACTGGAGTTCAGACGTGTGCTCTTCCGATCTAATCAATAAGATAGAAGGCATTCAGGGGGGAGGGGCAGACCCTAACCCATGGATATTGTTCAGTGCAGAAAAAATGGTCCGTAATCCTCGCGTTTCATGTGATACACGAATGTAATCCTGATTGCCATGATGGTATCCCGGGTGACATGCCATGAAGCGGTGAGGCCAATGTCCTCATCAGGAAAGAAAACCCATGAGGAGGTCCTGTCCGTGGTCGGGAAGGAGATGTTCCCATAGGCTATGGGGGTAGACTATCCTTGGACGGGCCTCCTCATGCCGTAACGACCAAATGACTCCGGCCTCGAAATACACTGCAGGAACCATTGCATATTTAAAATATATCATAATGCCGGGGTGATTTCAAGCACAATTTCCCCACCTGCGAGGCTGGTCATCGAGGAGGTGTCTTTGTCTGGGGGAAGTAGGTCTCGACAGTCCGGCGGACCTCTTCCAGCCACTGGCGCCTCTGGATCTCGCTGCTCGTGACAACGACCCGGAAGATCCTGCGCTCGAAGAGCTGCACCCCGCAGAGCCCGAAGATGCAGTTTTTCCAGAGGGTTTCCAGCGGGTCGCCGAAGTAGTGGTTCTCGCGTTGCGCAGGGGTGTTCGAGGTGTTGAACACGAGGGCCGACCTGGCCCTGAGCAGGCCGATGGGCACCCCCTCCCCGGCATCGCCTCCTTGGAATTCATAGGCCGTGCCGGGGCGCAGCACCCGGTCCACCCATCCCTTCAGGATGGCCGGCGGCTGGCCCCACCAGTTGGGATGGACGATGATGATGCCGCCCGCCCGGGCGATCTCGCGGCAGTGTGCCTCTATCTCCGGTGGCGTGGCGGCCGCCCTGGGGATCTCGCCGGCATGCAGGATGGGATCGAACCGTTCGGCATAGAGGTCGTGGAAGAGGATGTCATGCCCCCGCAGCCTCAGGACATCCACGGCGGCATGCGCAATGGCATGGTTGAAGCTCCCGGGAGACGGATGGGCAAGGATCACTGATATGAGCACATCGACCCCCCCTTCTGCATGGTCGTTCAAAAAGCATAACTTGTGCCATGCTCCGTGTACAGATGATTCTTCGGGGCTTCTCCCGGGTCCCGGTGGGTGCGGCACCGTGGATTGATTCGGAGCCCGGACGGGAGTATCCTCGGTCCATGAGCGCCCTTGTGTATCAATATCTTGCAGATGGTGTGGTGGTGCTGCACCTCGCATTCATCCTCTTCGTGCTGTTGGGGGGCCTGGCGATCCCTGCCTGGCCGAGGACGGCCTGGGTTCACCTGCCGTGCGTGCTCTGGGGGGCAATGGTGGAGCTTGCAGGATGGATCTGCCCGCTGACCCCCCTGGAGAACCTTCTCCGAGACAGGGCAGGCCAGGAGTCGTACGAGGGTGATTTCGTGCTCCGCCTCATCGAGCCCGTCATCTACCCTCACTGGCTCACCAGGGAGATCCAGCTCGTCCTGGGAGCCCTGGTGGTCCTGGTGAATCTCTGCGTGTACGGGATGGTCATGCACAGGATGAGGGGCAGAAGCCAGACAGGAGCACCCACGCCGTGAGATCGAGGTGGATTCCGTGCCAGTGGGCCCTGATCGTGATCCTCCTCGTCCCCGGGCTCTGCGGTGCTCAGGTGCCTGTCTGCCTTGCCCCCGACCCCGCCCTCACCATTGAATCCGGAATGGCGCGGGCCGGGGTCGGCGACAAAGAGCTGCTCGCCCGGCTGGTCTACGCCGAGGCCGCTTCCACGGGGTTCCCCGACGACGCGGCGGTCTACGAGGCCATCGCCTGGGGGGTCATGAACCGGGTCAGGCTGGGCGAGGCGTCTGCTTCCATGCGGAGCTTGTACGGCCGGGGCGTCCGGGGTGTGATCTTCAGAAAGGGCCAGTTCAACCCGGCGGTTTCTCCCCGCTCCCGCTTCTCCCGTATGTTCCTCTGCCCGGAGAACCCCCGGCGCTGGGCAATCGCCCTTGCCGCGGCGCAGGCCGCGCTCCGGGGGGAGGACAACCCGTTCATCGCCACAACATGGGAGAAGGAGCATGGTCTGTCCCTGGTGGTGAACTTCTACTACCCGTGTTCCACCCAGGCAAAGGGTTCCCATGCACCCTGGGAGAAGAGCGGGGTGCTTCGTTTCACAGGCGACGTGACGGTGGGCGGGCGCCTGCTCGGCGCCGACAGGGTGCGGTTCTACCGCCTCGTAGAGCCGCCCCGTGACGTGCGCATACCTCCTGACCCGGCGAGGTGACACCCATGTGCCTGCTTTGACCCTGCATTCCCTGGTGCAGGGCAGGCATTCGCAATCGCTATGAAGACGCGCATCCCATAGATTATCTGCATTTGACCGGAGTCCTAGTCCTGGATATAGAGCCGGATGATGAGGTTCGACGAGACATACAGGAGCTGTTTCGAAGAGAAGGTCTTCCATGAGGCCCGGGCGCTCAAAGCCGAAGGTGTGAAGGTCTTCGGGGTGTACTGCTCGTTCACGCCCAAGGAGCTCATCGCTGCAGCCGGCGCAATACCGGTGTCTTTGTGCGCAGGGAGCGAGAAGCCCATGGAGCATGCACATCTCCACCTGCCCCAGAACCTCTGCGCCCTCATCAAGTCGAGCTACGGCCATGCCTTGGCCGACACCTGCCCGTACTTTCATGCGGCGGACCACCTCCTGGCGGACGCCACCTGCGACGGCAAGAAGAAGATGTTCGAGCTCCTCTCCCGGATCAAACCCGTGCACGTGCTCAACCTCCCCCAGACGTCCGTGGGCCAAGCGAGCCTTTACTACTGGGTGGAAGAGCTGAAGTCCCTGGTGCGGCTCCTTGAATCGGTGACCGGGAACACCGTAACACAGGAGCGGCTTGCCAGAGAGATCAGGCTCCACAACGTATTCCGCGCCAAGAAGAGGGAGATCTACGAGCTGAACACGGGAGAGGTGCCGCTCGTGACCGGCAGCGAGATCGACATCATCACCTGGAACACAATGTTCGACTGCAACCTCGCGGAGCGCATCCTTGAAATGGACGAGGCCATCGCCCACCTGAAGACACGTGCCCGGGACGAGGGATTTCTCCGGGAGATGCTTCCGAAGCCGAGGATCCTGCTCACGGGGTGCCCCGTCACCAACAAGAAGGTCCTTGCCATCATCGAGGAGTCCGGTGCCGTGGTGGCGGCCCAGGAGAACTGCGGCGGGCTAAAGACCCTGTCCTCCCTGGTTCCCGAAGAGGGCGACCCGCTCCGTGCCTTGGCCAGGCGCTATCTGGAGATACCCTGCTCCTGCATGACGCCCAACACCTCCCGACTCGACCTCCTGGCGGACATCATCCAGCGCTACCGTATCGACGGAGTTGTAGATCTGACTTGGGAGGCCTGCCACACCTACAATGTGGAGGCGTTTTCGGTGCGGGAGTTCGTGCAGGAACGCTGCTGCAGGCCGTACATCCAGATCCGCACCGACTACTCACAGAACGATTGTGAGCAGATCCGCACGAGGATCGGCGCCTTCCTTGAGATGATTGCCACGGCGACATGCCGGAGAGCCGCGTGTGCGGGGGCATGAATGCGTACAAATCAAACCAACGAGGGGGAATGACATGAACAGGAGACACATCTGGACGGCGGCTCTCGTGGCTATAACGGTCCTTTTCTGTGCAGGAACGGCCCTGGCCGCGCCCAAATACAAGATCGGCGTGGTGACGCCGTCTCTTTCCGCCAGTGAGGACGAATTCCGGGGGGCCCAGCGGGCCGCCAGGAGCAACCCGGGCATGATCAGACACCTGGTCCTGCCGGACAACTTCGAGACCGAGCAGGAGACCGCCATAACGCAGATTCTGAGCCTTGGCAACGACAAGGACGTGAAGGCCATCATCATCTGCGCGGGCTACTCGGGGATACTGCCAGCCATCGAGAAGGTCAAGGCCAGGCGCAAGGACATGATCGTGATCACGGCTCCCATCTGGGACGACCCGGACATGATGGCCAAGTACATCGACCTGAGCCTCGACACCGACTGGGTACAGCGGGGCATCACCATCCCCACCAAGGCCAAGAAGATGGGGGCAAGGACCTTCATCCACTACTCGTTCCCCACGCACATGTCCAAGGAGGTCCTCTCGAAACGCCGCGACATGATGAAGCAGACCTCCGAGAAGCTCGGCATGAAATTCGTGGAGATCATGACCCCTGACCCGCAGGCGGGCAGTGACGTGTCCACCATGCAGCAGTTCCTGATGGAGGACATCACGCGGCAGATAGCCAAGTACGGCAAGGACACCTGCATCTTCGGCACCAACTGCCCCATGCAGGACGTGATCATCCTCAAGGCCCTGGAGCTCAAGTTCATCATGGCCGAGCAGTGCTGCCCTACGCCCACCCAGGGGTTCCCGGCGGCCATGAACCTGGAGATCAAGGCCGAGGATGCCGGGAACTTTGACAAGATCAACGCCATGATCAGAGACAAGGCGGCAAAGGCGGGCTGCACTGGCAGGCTTTCCACCTGGCCCGTGCCCGTGGGCTACTTCTTCCCCGAGTTCTCGGTGGAGGTCGCTAAGGGCCTCGTCGAGAAGCGCATCAAGAGGCTTGACATACCCACCCTGAAGCCCATCGCGAAGAAGGTGGCCGGCGTGGAGGTGTCGTTTGCGAAGATGAAGCCGAACCTGGACAACTACTACCTCATCATCATTGATTCCATTTACTACTAGAAATCTGCTAGAATGAAATCGAAAAGGCCCGGGCGGTACATGCCGCCCGGGCGCGCATGTCCATGCTCACTGTTCGCGGCCTGAAGAAACGCTTCGGCAACACCGACGCCCTGAGATCCGTGGACCTCCATGTGGAAAAGGGCGAGATCCACGGCCTCGTGGGGCTGAACGGGTCCGGCAAGACAACCCTGCTCAACATCCTGTTCGGCAGCGCAGTCATCAGCGCCACCGGAGGCTACGGAGGCGAGGTGCTCATGAACGAGAGGCCTGTATACCTTTCGAGTCCGGCCAGGGCCATCGGGTGCGGCATCGGCATGGTTCACCAGGAGTTCGCCCTCATCCCGTCCATGACCGTTACCGAGAACGTCACCATCCGCCGGGAGCGGGTCTTCGCGCCCACCGCCATCTTGGGCCGCGACCTCGCCCTCATGAACGCCCCGGCGAACAGGCGCCGGGCATCATCCGTACTGGAGCGCCTAGGCGTGCGCCTCGATCCGTCCCTACGGATCATGGACCTCACCGTGAACATGAGGCAGTTCGTGGAGATCGCCCGTGAGATCGACCGAGACGACCTCAGGCTGCTGCTCCTGGACGAACCCACATCTGCGCTCAATTACGGTGAGGTACAGGCGCTCTTTGCCTCGCTGCGTTCCCTGGCATCCCGCGGAGTTTCCCTCATCTTCGTGTCCCACCGCCTGGAGGAGATAACCACGCTGTGCCATGCCGTCACCGTGCTGCGGGACGGCGAGGTGGCCGGTTGTTTCACCGGGCCCGCATACGACGTGGACGCACTGGCCGAGTGCATGATCGGCCATCACGTGACCAGAGCGCAGAGACAGGGCGCCTCCCGGAAAGGCTCCGAGGCCCTGCGGCTGGAGGGTTTCTCCGTGGATATGCCGGGGGAGCGGATCGACGGCATCGACCTTGCGGTGAGCCGCGGAGAGATCCTTGGCCTTGCCGGACCGTCAGGCCACGGCAGGCCGGCCTTCGGATACGGAATCATGGGCATGTATCCCACCAGCGGAAGGGTGTTCGTGGATAGAGAACATATCACGCCGCTCAACGCCCTGGCCATGATATCCCGGGGCCTGTTCTTTCTCCCCGAGGACAGACGCGCCGCAGGTCTGCTGACAGACCATTCGGTCATGGAGAACATAGTGTTCGCTGCCATGCAGTGCAAGGGGGCGTTCCTGCACACATTTCCCTTCCGGCCGCTGGCCCTGGAAGACAGGAGGCGCGCGCACAGGTTTGCCGAGGAATGCGTCGAGCGCTTCGGCATCAGGTGCACTGGCGTGCACCAGAAGGTGAGCGAGCTCAGCGGAGGCAACCAGCAGAAGGTGTGCATCGCCCGGGCTCTTGCCATGAACCCCGGGATTCTCATGGTATCAGAACCTACCCGGGGCGTGGACATTGCTGCAAAAGAGACCATACTGAACATCTTCCTGGATCTTCACCGGGACGCCGGAACGACCCTGGTGATCTCCTCCAGCGAGCTCGATGAGCTCATGCGCATGTGCGACCGCATCGCCGTGATCCATGAAGGCAGGATCTTCGACGTGCTTGACGCAGAGGCCACGGAGACGGAATTCGCCCTTGCCTTCTCAGGCGAGAGGAGGGTCCACGGGTGAGATCGCGCCCGCACCTTCAGATCCCCCAGGTATTAATCCTCGTCATGCTCGTGGTCCTCCTGGCTGGTGCCTTTCATACCGGGATACCCCTGGGAGGCATCATGGGCGATGCGCTGGTGAGGCTCGTGATGAACGGTGCCCTAGTCATGTCCATGATCCCCATGCTGAACGCTGGCCTCGGGGTGAACTTCGGTCTGCCCGTGGGGATCTGCGCAGGCCTCCTGGGCATGTGCCTCGCCGTGAATTTCCGCCTGACCGGTCTGGCAGGTCTCTTCGGGGCCATGCTCATTTCAATTCCTATTGGGGCCGTGCTTGGCTACCTCTATGGGAGACTCCTGAACCGGGTGAAGGGCAGGGAGGAGATCGCCGGCACCTTTGCGGGCTTCTCCTTCATTTCAATCATGAACTTCTTCTGGGCAGTGGCGCCCTTTACGAACCCTGCTATGCTCTGGCCCATCAGCGGGCAGGGCCTGCGGCCGGTCATCGGTCTCCAGGGGTACTTCGCCAAGGTGCTGAACCATTCATGGTCGTTCAGACTGGGGGATCTCACCGTTCCTGTCGGCATGCTCGTTTTCTTCGCCTGCCTGGCGGTGCTGCTGCACCTCTTTTTCCGTACCAGGATCGGAACCGCCATGGTGGCCACCGGAGAGAACGAGGTCTTCGCTGGTCTGTCAGGGGTGGACGTAAAGGCAATCAGAACACTGGCGGTCATCCTCTCCACGGTGCTCGCAGCATGGGGCATATGCGTGTACGCGCAGAGCTACGGTTTCATTGAGCTGTATTCGGCGCCACTCATGATGGCCTTTCCTGCCGCATCGGCAATCTTCCTGGGTGGCAGCCTGGGACACAGGACCGCGGTGATCCAGGCAGTCATCGGAACCTTCCTGTTCCAGACCACCTACGTGATCTCCGGACCCATCGCGAACGCCCTGCTGATGCCCGAGGTGGCCGAAATCTTCCGCATGATCCTCACCAACGGCATCATCCTCTATGCCATGCTCTACGAGGGGGGAAGGAGGCGGCGTGTACAGGGCTAACGCGGTGCCCGCGGTCTTCATCGTTCTCTCGGCGCTGGCTCTGTACTTTTCAGGCTTGTCGCCATCCTTTGTGGCCGGCGAGGTCATCACCCGCTTCATCAGGGACGGGGTCATGGTGCTGGCGCTGGTCATCCCGGTCACCGCGGGCATGGGCCTGAACTTCGCCGTCACCGTGGGCGCGCTCGCCGCGCAGGTGGGCATCGTCCTGGCAGTTGACTGGGGCCTGCAGGGCGCAGCGGGCCTGCTCGCCATTATGGCCATGGGCCTGGGGCTTTCCGTGGTGTCCGGTTTCCTCATCGGGGTTATGCTCAACCGGGTCAGGGGAAAGGAGATGATCACCACCATGATCATCGGCTTTCTGGCCACGGGCATCTACCAGCTCGTCTTTATGGTGGGCTATGGCACCGTCATCAGGCCTGCCAACCAGGAGATGATGCTCTCCCGGGGCATCGGCATCCGGAACATGGTGGACCTGGCGCCGTTTAGGAACATTATCGACACTATATGGGTTATCCAGGCCGGTCCCCTCGAGATCCCGCTCTTCATGATCCTCATGGTTCTGGGCGCTGCAGGCCTCATCACGTATCTCCTGCACACCCGTCTCGGCCAGCAGTTCAAGGCCGTGGGAGAGGGGGTCGAGAAGGCCGAGATGCTGGGCATCGACACCCGGGCCGTGCGGATAAAGGCCATCGTGCTCTCCACTGTGCTCGCCTGCCTGGGCCACATCATTTTCACCCAGAACATCGGCATGCTCAACGTGTACACGGCCCACATGAACACGGACATCTTCGCCTGCGCTGCCCTGTTGGCAGGCGGCGCCAGCATATTGCGGGCCCATGTGGGACACGCCCTGCTGGGTGTGCTGCTCTTCCACTCCCTGTTCATCGTGTCCCCCCAGGCGGGGCAGAACATCTTCTCGAACGCGGCCCTGGGCGAATACTTCCGCACCTTTGTGGCCTATGGCACCATCGCCTTCGCCCTGGTCATGAGCACGCGGGGTAGGGGTTCTGCGGGATGACCTCATGCATGGATGGTTCGATCATTCCCGGCCCGAGGCGTACCGCTGTATTTCCTCGAGGAAGGCCTGCCCGTAGCGCCCGAGCTTGTAGTCGCCCACCCCGTGGATGCTGCGGAGCTCATCGAGGGTGGCGGGCAGTGCTGCTGCCATCTGGGCGAGGCTGGCATCACTGAAGATGACAAAGGGCGGCACCGACTCCTCGTCGGCCAGGCGCTTGCGGAGCGTGCGCAGCCGCTCGAAGAGGCTGCGGTCGTGTTCGATGTCGCCAGCCTTCCTTCGTGGCGATTTCGTCTTTGTGGCGGGGGCGGGCTTGAGTCGCGGCTCCGCCATGAAGAGGGTCTTCTCTCCCCGCAGCAGGGGCCGGGCCTCGGCGGTGAGCTTGAGCACGGAATAATCGCCCACATCCTGCTCAAGATATCCGTGGTGGATGAGGTGGCGCAGCAGGCCGGACCAGTATTCCTGGCCCCTGTCCGCGCCGATGCCGTAGGTGGAGAGCCGGTCGTGCCCGAGCCGGAGCACGCGCTCCTTGCGCGAGCCCCTCAGCACGTCGATGACATGGGCCATGCCGAAGCGCTGGTTCAAGCGGTACACACAGGACAGCGCCTTGCGGGCGTCCTGCGTCGCGTCGTGGAGATCGGGCGGGTTCAGGCAGATGTCGCAGTTGCCGCAGTCCCTCTCCAGCCGCTCGCCGAAATAGCCCAGAAGGATCCGCCGACGGCAGCTCAGGGCCTCGGCGAACCCCACCATGGCGCCGAGCTTGTGGAGTTCGATGCGTTTCCGCTCGGGGTCGGTGGTCTTCTCGATGAGTCCTCTCGCGATGGCGATGTCGCCGTAGCTGAAGAGCAGGAGGGCCTCGGCTGCCAGGCCGTCGCGACCGGCACGGCCGGTCTCCTGGTAGTAGCTCTCGATGTTCTTGGGGATGTCGTAGTGCACCACCGTGCGGATGTCGGGCTTGTCGATGCCCATGCCGAAGGCCACGGTGGCGACGATGACGCGGACGTCGTCCCGGATGAAGGCCTCCTGGGTCATTTTCCGTTCAGAGGCGCTGAGCCCGGCGTGGTACGGCGCGGCATTGAATCCGGCGGCACAGAGTCGGGAGGAGACCTTTTCCACCCTCTGGCGGCTCAGGCAGTACACGATGGCGGCGCCGTCGGACCGGGAGCCCAGGTATGCGGTGAGCTGAGCAGAGGGCTTGTTCTTCTCCATCACGGTGTAGCGGATGTTGGGCCGGTCGAAGCCCAGGACATGGCACGAGGCCTTCTGCAGGCCCAGGCGCTCCAGGATGTCTCTTTTCGTGTGCGGTTCAGCGGTGGCGGTGAGCGCGATGAGCGGGATGCCCGGGAACTCCGCGCGGAGCCTGCCCAGCTTGAGGTACTCCGGCCTGAAGTCGTGACCCCACTGGGAGATGCAGTGCGCCTCGTCGATGGCGAACAGGGCAAGCGGGATGTCCTTGAGACGCGCCATGAACTCTTCGCTCATGAGCCGCTCCGGCGCTATGTAGAGCAGGTCGAGCCCGCCGGTGTGGAGCATGGCCAGGACCCTCTTCGCGTCGGAGGCCTGCAGGGATGAGTTGTAGAAGGCGGCCTTCACCCCGCAGGCCTTCAGCGCGTCCACCTGGTCCTTCATGAGCGAGATCAGGGGGGAGACCACCACGGCCACGCCCTGGCGGTGCAGGGCCGGGATCTGGTAGCACAGCGACTTGCCGCCGCCCGTGGGCATGAGGACAAAGGCGTCCTCCCCCCGGATGAGCCCGTCGATGATCTCCTGCTGGAGCGGCCGGAAGGCATCGTAGCCGAACACGGTCTTCAGCGTGGACAGGGGGGTATGGCACCTGAATTCATCCATTTGTGCGCACTGATTATCACAAGAGATTGCGGTTGTCATGTCACGGTGATAGAATCCGGTGCCATGATATGTTCAGACCATGCCCGCACCGGCTGTTTCGACGGCATACACGTGAAAGGAGCACTGCCATGAGGCACAGACCCCTGCTGTTCATTCTTGCGTTCCTCGGTCCCCTGTTCCTGAGCAGTCAGGCCCAGGCCCTGGTGGGCGAGTTCTACCTCGGCGGCAGCGTCGGCCGGGCGACGCTGGAGAACGACTTCGCCCCGGGCGACTTCGACGAGGACGACACGGCATTCAGGGGCTTCCTCGGCCACCGGCTCACCCTGCTGCCGGTTTTTGACCTCGCCGTGGAGGCCGGGTACCGTGACCTCGGCGACCCCAGCACCACCGTGGCCGGGCAGGATATCGACGTCAGCCTCACCGGGTACGACATCGCCGCCCTGGCGATCTTCCCCCTCGGGCCCGTGGACCTCTTCCTGAAGGCGGGGGGCATGGGATATACCCTGGATACCTCGGTGGCCGGACTGGACCGGGACTTCGACGGGAATGCCTTCCTGTACGGGGCGGGCGTCGGTGCCCGCGTCTGGAAGCTCGGCGTCCGGGCCGAGTACGAACTCATCGACGTGGACGAACTCGATGAATCGAGCATGTACTGGGTGAGCGTGTACTACCGGTTCTGATGGCCGTCGGCGGGGTGAGGCCGCTACCTGCCGGGCCTTGCCCTGCCTTTGCCGCGCCGGGCCTTGTCCCTGGCGACCTTGCCGCGCTCCTTGATGAGCCGGGAGATGTCCTTCTGACGCCGGGTGTCCTTCTGGCCTGCCATGCAGTTCCTCCCGAGCGGTCCGCTCAGTCCGTCTCGGATTCCATGTTGATGAGGTACTTGGCCGCCACCGCGTTCACCGAGCACAGGGCCTTCCCGCCCCTTATGTGGGCGCGCAGGGCTTCGAGATCGGATTTCCACGCCAGGTCCCCCGGGGCAAGGATTCCGACGCCGCCCGGTACGTAGGTCGTGGAGATGGTGTTGTCGCGGTAGTAGAAGAGCTGGTCGCACACCTCGGTGGCGTAGTCGCGCATGAAGGGCGGGATGTCGGTGGGCTTGAACCACAGCTTGATCTCCCGCTCCGCGTCGGCGGCATTGGCAGAGGCATGGATAAGGTTGTCCACACGGTCACCCACGGCCTTGCCGGATTCGTCCTTCACCGGCACCACGGTCCCCAGCGCCCTGATGCATCCCGGCTTCTGCACCCGTGCGTCGTGGGCATTGGTGGGACCTGCGATGTCGCGGATCTTCCTGATGGCGTTCGGGCCCTGGTACACGAAGGCGATGACCCTGCGCTTCCACGGTTCTTCCGGGTAGTGGAGCCGGCCGGTGATGTACTCCAGCAGCGAGGCGTAGAAGAACTTGCCCCGGTGTTCGTCGTAGTGCTCCTCGGCCAGCAGCGTGCTCACCGCGACGATCTTGGTTCCGGCGAAGTGCAGGCCGGTGTGGAACTCGGAGAGCATGGAGAGGATGTAGCCGGTGAGCGAATTCTTCAGCGCGTCCGGCTTGATGAGCACCAGGGTGTTTTCACGGGTTTCCTTTGACATGACCGCCTCCTTGCCCCACCGGGCACATGGTTTGAAGCGTTGATACAGGCTTGGGCTTTGCCCTGTCAAGAAGAAGGTGGGCAGAGGCCTGAGAAACATTTGCACAAGTTTTACCCGTGGGTAATTGGTGCGCGACCGATGAATGGTGTATAGGCACCCCATGCCCACAGCGATGATCAAGGCAACCTGGACCGTTCTCACCACCGTCGTGTACACCATCGTCATCTGCATCCCCCTCATCCTCATCGCACCCTTCAGCCCCCAGGGGAAGGCCACCTACCGGCTCGGCTGGACCTGGGCATGGCTCCTCATGAAGACGAACCGGGTGAGGATGCAGGTGGAGGGCCTGGAGAGGGTCCTGTGCAGCAGGTCGTACGTGTTCATCGCCAACCACGCGAGCAACCTCGACCCGCCGGCAGTGGAGCTGGCGCTGAAGAACCAGCTGCGCTTCGTGGGAAAGAGGTCGCTGGCAAAGGTGCCCCTGTTCGGCTGGGCGGTGCGCCTGGCCCGGATGATCCTCATCGACCGGGACGATTCAAAGGGCGCCCGGGAGATCCTCGACGGGGCCGTTGCCGAGCTGAAGGACGGCATCAGCGCCTGCTTCTTCGCCGAGGGGACCAGGAGCGCGGACGGGAGACTCCAGCGGTTCAAGAAGGGCGGGGTCATGCTCGCCATCAAGGCCGGGCTCCCCATCGTGCCCGTCACCATCCTGAACAGCCACACGCTCCTGCCCAGGAAGGCGCTGCGGATAAAGGCGGGCATCATGCGCGTCATCGTGGGCGAACCCATCGAGACAGACGGCTACGGCGAACAGGACCGAGACCTCCTCACTGAGCGTGTCAGGTCCGTCATCGGCCGCAACCTGGAACTGTACGGCACGACATAGCTTTCAGGTGCCTCAGGCCCTGTCCGCAGGTACCTGGAGCCCTTCCATCCACCCGAAGAAGACCTGGTGGAACCGTTCCACAGCCCCTGCCTGGCAGTGCTCTCCCGCGCCGTCCGCCTTCCGGAAGACGTGCTCCGTGAACGACCGGACCCTGGCGAGGCGCTTTCTGAACCGGGCCTGTTCGGATTTCGGGATGAGGTGGTCCGCCTCTCCGTGCGCGGCCAGCACGTGGCAGGTGATCCGGTCCGCCACGGGCTCCACGGTGTAGGCCCTGGTCTGCCCCAGGAGTTCGAAGGGGGAGGGGACGCCCAGGGTCCAGCACCCGTTGTCCATGGCCCAGCGCCTGCCGATGTCGCGGGCGGCCTTGATGCGGGCAAACCGGTTGAAGAGGCTCTTCAGCCCGAGCTTCCAGAGGAGCCTCCCCGCCAGGGGGATCTGGGCCAGGGCCGCATCGTGCATGGAGAAGAATCCCCCATATGCCGCCACCGCGTCGATGCGGTTCTCGAAGGCCGCTGCCCGCAGCGCAAGCATGGCGCCCATGCTGATGCCCAGCAGAACCCTGGTGCGCCTGGAGAGCTCCGGTGCCTCCCAGAGGGCGTAGTCCAGGAGAACCTTCAGGGGTTTCTCCCACTCGGGGGTGAACCTCACCCCGTACTCGCGGATCATGGAGGACTGCCCCGGCCCCTCGAACATGATGCAGGGGAATCCGCGCTCGCGGGCCGCCTGGCCGATCCAGAAGAAGGACTCCTCGAGGGTTGAGTCATACCCGCCGCAGGCGATGACGAGCGGCTTGTCATCGTCTCCCGGGAAGTAGTAGGCACCCATGGATACCCGTTCGTAGGGGATCTTCCATGCCCTGTGCGGGATCTTCAGGGTCTGGAGGGCCCGCTGGAGGGCGCCCGCGCTGCGGCGGTAGGTGTACACGCGCCTCGCATCGGCAGGGTTCAGGAAGAACTCCGCGGTGCGGTAGTAGTTCGATGCCCGGAGCAGGGCCCTGCCCCTGCTCGCGGCGTCGCCTTCGGCCAGGGAGAGGTTCTCGCATCGCTGGGCGGCATCGTGCCACGCCGTGTACCAGCTCTCGGCATCCTGGTCCCGGATGGACCGGATCGCCGCAAGGCACTCGGCCGGGGCGGCCCCGGAGGCCGACTGGTGCCCCATGGTGCGTAACGCCTGGTAGTGGA